>NZ_CP169391.1:0-324827 GCF_041937525.1 Kytococcus sedentarius | reverse complement strand
GGCGGTGATGGCCTGGGCGAGCTGCTCGGGAGTCATGCGCGAACCCTACCGACGTCCGCTGGTAGGGTGTCCCCTCGGTTCATCGGTCCGGCTGGTCCGGGCGGTTGGACACCGTGCCCCCGTAGCTCAGGGGATAGAGCACCGCCCTCCGGAGGCGGGTGCGCAGGTTCGAATCCTGCCGGGGGCGCACGGTTCTTTGCAGGCCCCGGTCCGTCGTGGACCGGGGCCTGCGGCGTGTGTGGGGTGGGTTGGCTCCCCCGCAGCAGCTCCCCTGGCCAGCACGCCCCGCCCTGCAGGCCCCGGCGTCCCATCTGTTCGTCGATATTGGGGCCACCTCATCCACTCGTCGCAGTTGGGCCAAATCCGGCCGAAAACCCCCGAACCACGACGAACAGATGCCTCCCCCCCCCAAGAACGACGACTCGATGAGGCAGCCCCGGCCCGGGGACGCCGCCGGGCCGGACGTCACAGCATCCACAGGCGAGCACACCACCCCCAGCACGGCCACCACGCAGGCCCGGACCCTGTGGGCATGTGCGCCGCCCGGATCCCTGAGCCTCCGCAACCTCCCGTCCCGAGCCCCGACCACTTCTCCTGCACGGAGGCACTCGACAGGGGGCTCGACCGGCAGCGCCTCAGACACCCGGGCTGGCACTCCGCCACCACCGGGGCCCGGTCACGCAGACCACCGCAGACACCCGAGGAACGCATCGCCGCCATCCGGCCCGGACTGCCGGCGGACAGCGCCATCAGCTGCCAGTCGGCGGCGGTGTTGCACGGGATGCCCACCCCATCGGCCCCCTCGATGCGGGAGCCGGTCCACGTGCGTCGACCCGGCCGGTTGCGGGTGCGGCGCCCCGACGTCATCGCGCACTCCGGGCTGGAGTGGCGCACCGTGACGGAGGTGAACGGCATCCGCGTGACGAGTCCCGTGGACACCTGGCTGGACCTTGCTGCGCCGGGCCACTGGGGTCTGGACGCGCTGGTGGCGGCCGGTGACTACCTGGTGAGCGAGTGGGGCGCCAACGGGCCGATGGAGCAGTTCGCCGAGGTGCTCGAACGGCGCCCGGGGTCGCCGGGTCAGGCGCTCGCCCGGAAGGCGCTGCGGCTCGTGCGTCCTCGGTCGCGGTCGGTGAGGGAGTCGAAAGCCCGGATCCTGATGATCGGCCACGGACTGCCCGAACCCCTGCTCAACCACCCGGTGAGGAACGAGCACGGCCAGAAGGTCACCGAGGTGGACTTCGCCTGGGAGGGCACCATGGTGGTGGTCGAGTATGACGGTGAAAGCCACTACGAGAGCCCGGAGGAACGCCGAAAGACTCTGCGCCGGTTGGAGATGCTCCGCGATATGGGCTACGACGTGCTGACACTGACCTCGGTCGACCTGCAGCCCAGCTATCAGCACGCCTGGCTGACGGACCTGGAGCGGCGGCTGGGCCGGGCCTGAGAGGCGGGTGGCCCTGGCGGGGTGGGGACCTTTGGGGCTGCGGTCCGCCCGGAACTGTTCGTCGCTATTGGGGCGACCCCCAACCGTTCGTCGCTCTTGGGCCAAGTCCGGCCGAAAATCCCCGAACTACGACGAACAGATGCCCCTCCCCCAAGAACGACGAACCGATGAGGCAGCGCGAGACCCATGGGTGGGTGCCGGGGAAGGGTGGCGGCCCGGGGCAGCCAGGTGGCGCGGCGGGGCGCCGGCCCGAGGGAGCCAAGTCGACCGGCCCGACCTGGGGCTGCCCCCCCGGCCAACCCGGCACGGCAAAGGTGAACCCGGCACGGTGAGTACGGCGTGCCGGGTTCACCTCTTCCGCGCCAACTCCCCCGCTGCCCCGGCAGATCCGACCACGGGATGACGAATGTCACCCGGACCGGTCCCGGGGTTCACACTCCGGGACGAGCCGGGGGTGCTGTGATGGGCCAGTACCCAGACCACGGCTCCCACGAGCCCTCCACACCCTTGGGGGTGACATGAGCACTTCGATGACCGACAGCGCGCCCCAGCAGCCTGCCGACCCACATGCGGGGTACGCCGCCACCGGTGGCGACGGCCGCGGGGCACGCATCGAGATCCAGAACCTGTCCAAGCACTTCGGCAGCTTCCGGGCCGTCGACGACTTGTCCTTCACCGTCGAGCCCGGTCGCATCACCGGCTTCCTGGGCCCCAACGGCTCGGGCAAGACCACCACCTTGCGCATGCTGCTGGGCCTGATGTCCAAGACCTCCGGCACCGCCACGATCGACGGCAAGGACTACAAGGACATCAAGCGCCCTCTGCACACGGTGGGCGCCGCCCTGGAGGCCACCGGTTTCCACCCCACCCGCACGGGTCGCAACCACCTCCGCGTGATCGCCGCCTCCCATGGCATCCCGAATCGCCGCGTGGACGAGATCATCGAGCTGGTCGGCATCCCAGCCGCCTCGCGCAAGAAGGTCGGCGGCTACTCCATGGGTATGCGCCAGCGTCTCGGCCTCGGCGTGACGCTCCTGGGCGACCCCAAGGTGCTCGTGATGGACGAGCCCGCCAACGGCCTCGACCCGCAGGGCATCCGCTGGCTCCGTGACTTCCTCCGTCACATGGCCAAGGACCAGGGGAAGACCGTCCTCATCAGTTCGCACATGCTCAGCGAGGTGCAGCAGACGGTCGACGACGTCGTCATCATCGCCAACGGCCGCATGGTCACCCAGGGCCCGCTGGACAGCCTCGACGCCGACAAGGGCACTCGCGTGGCCACCCGCGATGCGGAGACGCTCGCCCGCGTCTTCGCCGACCGAGGCCTGCGGGCCCACGTCACGAGCCCGACCACCCTGGACGTCGAGAGCACCGACGGGGTCCTCATCGGCGACACCGCTCTGGCCGCGGGCCAGCCCATCCACGGGCTGACCTCGACCAGCAGCGACCTCGAGGAGATGTTCGTGAAGCTGACCGACCAGCACGGCAACCGAAACCAGGAGGGCTGACATGGGCATCATCAACTCTGAGCTGCGCAAGCTCTTCACGCTGAAGCTTCCCTGGCTGCTGGTGATCATCACCCTGCTCCTGGCCGCAGCCTTCTCCGCGCTGACGGCGTGGTCCTACAGCACCGTTCCCGAGGGCGTGGAGGTCCCGGGAATGAACGACCCGCTGCAGACCGCGGAGAGCGTCTACCGCGCCGGTCTGATGCCTGCCTACCTGGCGGCCTTCACGGGCGCGGCCATGCTCATCGGCCAGGAGTGGGGCCACAACACGTGGACCGCCACCTTCCTGGCGACTCCCCGTCGGTGGACCGTCCTGTTCGGCAAGATGGTCGCGAGCGTGGTGGTGGGCCTGCTGGTGGGCCTGTCCCTGCTGGCCGGCGCCTTGGCCGGCGGCATCCCCTTCATGATCGCCAACGACATGGAGGTGTTCCCCCAGTCCGCGGACCTCATCACGATGCTGGCCTCCCAGGTCCTCGCGTGCATCCTGTGGGCGCTCCTCGGCATGGGGCTCGCCCTGTTGCTGAAGAGCACGGTGGCGACGGTCCTCATCGGCTTCGCGTTCAGCATCATCGGCGAGCAGGTCATCTTCGTGCTCTCGATGATCTGGGACTGGGTGGGCGACGCCGCGCGCTTCCTGCCCGGCTCCGCGACCGGTGCGCTGACCAACAGCCCCAACGGCCCGTGGGACGTCCTGCCGATGTGGGCGGGTGGCCTGGTCCTGGCCGGGTACGCCCTGCTCTTCGTGATCCTCGGCGGGCTGCGACGCAACTCCACGGACGTCACCTGACACCCCGGAGGGGCTCGATGCGGTGACCCACCCCATCGAGCCCCCTCCACCCCACCCGCGGGGCGGGCGGACGACCACCACGGTCGCCGCCCGCCCCGCGGCGTCCCCACCTCCCTCGCCCACGGTGGCCGGGCATTAGGCTGGACCCCAGCAGTGATGTGGGGTGCCCACCCGGAGGCAGCCCCGCACGACACGAACACTCGAGTGCAGGGAAGAAGGCGCATCCACCGTGGCCGAGAACCACTCCTCCGACGCCCAGGCCACCTTCGGGGCCAACGACTGGCTCGTGGAGGACAAGTACGAACAGTTCCAGGAGGACCCGAGCTCGGTGGGTCCGGAGTGGCAGGAGCTGTTCGCCACGTGGTCGCCCGAGGGTGCGCAGGGGCAGTCCGATGCGGGCAGCAAGCCCGCCGCGGGCAAGGCCGCCCAGGCCGACGAGGGCAAGGCCGCCTCCGATGCGGGGAGCAAGCCCGCCGCCTCGAAGCGCCCCCGGGACTCCCAGGCTGCCGAGGACGCCAAGAAGAAGCCCTCGGCCGAGAAGTCGTCCACGACCCCCACCGCCGACAAGGCCCCCGACACCAAGGGCGCCGCCAAGGGTGCCGCCTCCAAGGGCGCCGCCAAGGACGGTGAGTCCGCCCCCAAGGCCTCGAAGTCCTCCGAGTCGGTCTCCCAGGCCCCGGAGAAGGTCTCCCCCTCGCAGAAGCGCTCTGTGGTGAACACCGAGGGCGGCGAGCTGGGCGAGGAGCTCAACCCGCCGCGCCGCCGTCCGCTGAGCCGCGACATGCCCAGCCCCCGCGACGTGCAGGCCGACCCCCAGCCCAGCACCGAGAAGATCAAGGGCACCGCCGGGGCCATCGTCAAGGCGATGGACGCCTCCCTGACCGTGCCCACCGCCACGTCCGTGCGCGCGGTGCCTGCCAAGGCCCTCATCGACAACCGCATCGTCATCAATGGCCACCTCGCCCGCAACCGGGGCGGGAAGATCAGCTTCACCCACCTCATCGGGTACGCGCTGGTGAAGGCCGTCCGCACGATGCCGGACATGAACTTCGTCTACGGCACCGACGACAAGGACAAGCCGCAGGTCACCAACCCCGGCACCCTGAACCTCGGCATCGCCATCGACATGAAGAAGCCGGACGGCAGCCGCACGCTGATCGTGCCGTCCATCAAGCACGCCGACCAGATGGACTTCACCCAGTTCTGGTACGCCTACGACGCCCTGGTGGCCAAGGCCCGCGACAACAAGCTGGACATGGCGGACCTGCAGGGCACCACCATGTCGCTCACGAACCCCGGCGGCATCGGCACCACCCACTCGGTCCCCCGCCTGATGAGCGGCCAGGCAGCCATCATCGGCGTGGGCGCGCTGGAGTACCCGGCCGAGTTCCAGGGCATGTCGCCCGAGCGCATCGCCAAGGACGCGGTCAGCAAGGTGCTCACGCTGACCTCCACCTACGACCACCGCGTCATCCAGGGCGCCGCCTCCGGTGAGTTCCTCAAGCTGGTGCACGGCTACCTGAACGGCGAGGACGGCTTCTACGACGAGATCTTCCAGTCGCTGCGCATCCCGTACGAGCCCATCCGCTGGGTGCCGGACATCGCCGCGGTGCACGAGAACGACCTCTCCAAGGACGCCCGCGTGCAGGCCCTCATCCAGGCCTACCGCGAGCGCGGCCACCTCATGGCCGACACCGACCCGCTGGAGTACCAGCTGCGTCGTCACCCGGACCTGGACATCAACACCCACGGCCTGACGCTGTGGGACCTGGACCGTGAGTTCCCCACCAACGGCTTCGGGGGCGCCGAGCGCCTGCCGCTGCGCGACATCCTGGGCATCCTGCGTGACTCCTACTGCCGCACCATCGGCGTGGAGTACATGTACATCTCCGACCCGGTGCAGCGCCGCTGGATGCAGGAGCAGCTGGAGCAGCCGTTCGAGAAGCCGGGCCGTGAGGAGCAGCTGAACCTGCTGGGCCGCCTGAACGCGGCGGAGGCCTTCGAGACCTTCCTGCAGACCAAGTTCGTGGGCCAGAAGCGCTTCAGCCTGGAGGGCGGTGAGTCCGTCATCGCGATGCTGGACACCATCCTGCGCGGGGCGGCCGCCGACGGCCTCGATGAGGTGTGCATCGGCATGCCGCACCGCGGTCGCCTCAACGTGCTGGCCAACATCGCCGGCAAGTCCTACGCGCAGATCTTCCGCGAGTTCGAGGGCGAGTCGGGTGCCACCAGCGGCTCGGGTGACGTGAAGTACCACCTGGGCACCTCGGGCACGTTCACCGACGACGACGGCAACGAGGTGGGCGTCTACCTGGCGGCCAACCCGTCGCACCTGGAGGCCGTGAACCCGGTGCTCGAGGGCATCGCCCGCGCCAAGCAGGACCGCCTGGCCAAGAACGGCGAGTACCCGGTGCTGCCCATCCTGCTGCACGGTGACGCCGCGTTCGCCGGCCAGGGCGTGGTGGCCGAGACGCTGCAGATGAGCCGGCTGTCGGGGTACAAGACCGGCGGCACCATCCACATCGTGGTGAACAACCAGGTGGGCTTCACCACCTCCCCCCTGGAGGGCCGCACCTCGCGCTACTCCACGGACGTGGCCAAGATGATCGAGGCCCCGGTGTTCCACGTGAACGGCGACGACCCCGAGGCCTGCGCCCGCGTGGCGGAGGTGGCCTTCGCCTACCGCGAGGCCTTCCACAAGGACGTCGTGATCGACCTGGTCTGCTACCGCCGCCGCGGTCACAACGAGGGCGACGACCCCTCGATGACGCAGCCGCAGATGTACACGATGGTCAACAACAAGCGCTCGGTCCGCAAGATCTACCAGGACTCGCTGCTGGGCCGTGGTGACATCGACGAGGACGACGCGAAGGCCATGCTGAAGGACTACCAGCAGAAGCTGGAGTCGGTCTTCACCGAGACCAAGCAGGCCCTCAAGGAGGCGGCCGAGGAGGACGCGCCCGAGGTGCCGGAGCCGGTGGAGCACGGCTGGGACAGCGCCATCGACACCTCGCTGTCGACGGAGGACCTGGAGAAGCTCGGCGCCGTGTGGGGCGATGTCCCCGAGGGCTTCACCATCCACCCCAAGCTGACCAAGCTGCTGGAGCGTCGCGACGCGATGGCGAAGGACGGCGGCATCGACTGGGGCATGGGCGAGCTGCTGGCCTTCGGGGCCACGCTGGCCGGTGGCCGGAGCGTGCGCATGAGCGGGCAGGACAGCCGCCGCGGCACCTTCACCCAGCGCCACGCCGTGCTGGTGGACAACGTGACCGCCGACGAGTGGACGCCGCTGCGCCACATCGCCGACGACCAGGGCCGCTTCGACATCTACGACTCGCTGCTCAGCGAGTACGCGGTGCTGGGCTTCGAGTACGGCTACGCGGTGGAGAACACCGAGGGCCTGGTGGTCTGGGAGGCGCAGTTCGGCGACTTCGTGGACGGCGCGCAGACCATCATCGACGAGTTCATCGCCTCCTCGGAGCAGAAGTGGAACCAGCGCTCCCGCGTGGTGCTGCTGCTGCCGCACGGCTTCGAGGGCCAGGGCCCGGACCACTCCTCGGCCCGCATCGAGCGCTTCCTGACGCTCTTCGCGGAGCAGAACATGACCTTGGCCTACCCGTCCACGCCGGCCAACCACTTCCACCTGCTGCGCAAGCAGGCGGAGAGCGAGCCGGGCCGTCCGCTGGTGGTGTTCACCCCCAAGCAGCTGCTGCGTCTGAAGGCCGCCGTGAGCCCCATCGAGGAGTTCACCGAGGGTCAGTTCCAGCCGGTGATCCCCGACCCCACCTCCCCGGACCCGGGCAAGGTCACGAAGGTGATGATCTGCTCCAGCCGCGTGTACTACGACTTGGCTGCCGAGCGCGAGAAGCGCGAGGCGCAGGACGTGGCCATCATCCGTGTGGAGCAGCTCGCCCCCATCCCGGGCAA
This sequence comes from Kytococcus sedentarius, assembly GCF_041937525.1. Classification (GTDB taxonomy): domain Bacteria; phylum Actinomycetota; class Actinomycetes; order Actinomycetales; family Dermatophilaceae; genus Kytococcus; species Kytococcus sedentarius_A. Next base: position 317,161 of record NZ_CP169391.1, on the reverse strand, counting down.
GGAGCTGACCGAGGCGCTGGCCCAGTACCCGGACGCCGAGCTGGTGTGGGTGCAGGACGAGCCCCGCAACCAGGGTGCGTGGCCGTTCATGGCCATCAACCTGCCGGTCGTGTTCGCCGAGCACGGTGAGGAGCGCAGCCTGCGCCAGGTGAGCCGGCCGGCGGCGGCCTCCCCGGCCACGGGCGTGAACGCCAAGCACAAGGACGAGCAGGCCGACCTCATCCGTCGCGCCTTCGAGGACTGAGCCGATGGAGGACTTCCGCAAGGCCTACCACCGTGAGCTCGCCCTGGCGCTGGACATCACCGACGGTGTGACCGCCGGTGAGGACCAGCTCCCCGACGGCTGGCACCTGCACAAGCCGGTGGCGGCCGAGACGCCGGCCATGACCCGGCTGCTCGCGGCCCACCAGGAGCGGGTGCTGGGCAAGGCCTCCACCGCGTGGGTGGACGTCGACGACCGCGTGCTGGGGCGGGGGGCGGAGTTCCGCTTCCACCGCATCGCACAGGACGCCGAGGGGCAGGTGCGCGGGTGGGTGAACGTGAACGACCGCGCCGTGCACCGCGTGATGGTCGACGTGTACCTCGACCCGGCCCTGGTGGCCGGTGAGGTGGACGGGGTCGATGCGGTGGCCGTGTGGGACGCGCTGTTCGCCTGGGGCCGCGCCGCGGCGATCCGCATCGCCTGGCGTCGGGGTGTGTCGGAGACGGTGCTGGACTCCAGCCCGTACGAGGCGGACGAGTTCACCCGGGAGCGTCTGGCGGCGGCCGGTTTCCGCAACGAGCGCACGTGGTGGCAGATGCGCCGTCCGGTGACGCCCGAGGAGGCCGACCCGGAGACGCTGGGCGCGCCGAAGGAGGGGCTGGTCATCCGCATGGTGGACCAGAACACCTCCGGCCGGTTGCCCAACGAGGACGACCTGCGCGCCGTGCACGCGGCCCTGGAGGACTCCTTCCGCGACCATTTCAACAGCCAGCCCGAGCCCTTCCTGGAGTTCGTCAGCCGGCTGCGCGAGGAGCGCTCGCACCGCTGGGACCACTGGTGGCTGGCCGAGCTCGCGGAGGACGGCACCGCCGCCGGCGCCGTGATCGCCGCGGCGGTGCTGGACGACGGTGACCTGGACGAGCAGCTCCGCCGTGCCGAGGAGGGCCTGCAGCAGGCGGTCCCGGAGGCGGTGGGCAGCTACATCGAGTACATCGGCGTCACCCGCGCCGCCCGTGGCCGGGGTGCGGCCAAGGGGCTGCTGCACGCCGTGATCCGCGACGCCGCGGAGCGCGGGCGCCAGTTCGTGGACCTGGAGGTGGACGCCGACTCCCCCACCAGTGCCCACAAGATCTACTCGGCGATGGGGTGGCGCACCAGGTACGCCACCGAGACCTGGCACGCCCCGCTGCAGGTGCCCGGGGACTGAGCCAGGACCGGCGTACGTCGACAGCACCGGTGCCGCCGGGTGATGATGTGCCCCGGACCCGCGGTGCCCGCACCGAGAACCCACGAGACCCCGAGACCCAAGGAGCTGGCGTGAGTGACTCCCGCCCCACCTATCCCAGTGACAGCACCCGCACGACCTTCGACACCAAGCAGCAGTTCTCGGTGAGCGAGGGGCAGCGGCGCATCGGGCTGTGCTTCGTGGGCGACGGCTCGGTCTCCGGGTACGGCGACGACCGTGCGCTGGGCTGGGTGGGCCGCGTGATGGCCCGCACGCCGTTGGAGCACGTGGACGTCGCGGCGTACAACCTGGGCGTGGTGGGGGCCAACTCGGCGCACCTGCTGGGTCGGTGGCGCACCGAGTGCGACCCGCGCTGGGGTGGCCGCAACGAGCGGCGCCTGGTGATCGGCATCGGTGGGGGCGACCCGGAGGCGTCGCTCACCACGGCGCGTTCGCGTCTCAACGTGGCGAACATGCTGGACGATGCCGCCACGCACGGCATCGCCACCTTCGTGGTGAGCCCCACCCCGCGGGCCGATGAGGTGGCCAACGAGCAGCTGCGCGCCATCGTGGAGGCGCAGGCCGACGTGTGCGCGCGCCGCGGTGTGCCCTTCGTGGACTGCTTCACGCCCCTGCTGGGGCACCAGCAGTGGGAGGCCGACCTGCTGGCGGGCGACGGTCGCAACCCGGGCCGCACCGGGTACGGCCTGGTGGCCTGGCTGGTGCTCAACGGCGGGTGGACCCGCTGGATGCGCCTCGGGGAGTGATCGTCCGGCACCCCGTGTGTCGATGAGGGGCGCGCGCCGATGAGGGTGGGCCTGGCACGCGTCAGCGGCCACTCCATGGAGCCGACGCTCCGGCCGGGTGACCTCGTGCTGGTGGCACACGGCGCCCGGGTGCGTCCCGGGCGCCTGGTGGTGGTGCAGCTCCCCGCCGGGCCGATGGGGGCGCGCCCGCTGGGCATCAAGCGCGCCCGGTGCCGCCGCATCGTCGACGGGCGGGTGGGCTGGTGGGTGACGAGCGACAACCCGGGGCAGGGCACGGACTCGCGCACCTTCGGTGCGGTGGAACCGGGTGCTGTCGTGGCGGTGGGGCTGTGCAGGGTGCCGCGCTGGGTGACGCGGCTCATGCCCTCGTCGGAGGGAACGCAGCGGCCCACCGGGCTAGGGTGAGCGCTCCCCCCGTGTGGGGGCGGTCGCACCACCGGACGGTGCTGACCCCAGGACGAGCAGGAGCGAGAACGTGCAGCAGGACACCACCCAGGCCCGACGCGACCCCCGCGACGAGGTGATCGAGGACGCCCGGCCGTGGGGCCGCTTCGAGCAGTTCACGCACAACGAGCAGTCCACCGTGAAGCTCATCTCCGTGCTGCCGGGTCAGCGGCTCTCGCTGCAGGTGCACGAGCACCGTGACGAGCTGTGGGTGGTCACCCGCGGTCCGGTGACGGCGCAGGTGGGCGAGGAGATCTCCACGGTGGAGACCGGCGAGCGGGTGTGGATCCCCCGCGGTGTGAACCACCGTCTGGGCAACGAGGGCTCCGAGGAGGGGCAGGTGCTCGAGGTGGCCTTCGGAACCTTCGACGAGGGTGACATCGAGCGCCTCGAGGACGACTACTCGCGCGGCTGAAGGACTTCGGTATGCGTTGAAATACCGCGGCCCTGCGCGGCTGCGGCGGGGTGTGACCAACGCCCCACCACGTCGGGCGCCCCCACGGGCGTCCGGCGTTCTGTTTTGTCCGGCACTCCGATATGTTCGGCCCCAGGGTCCACCCGTGGGTGGATGCACATCGACGACGATGAGAGGGACAGCGTGCCGACTGACGTCCGCCGAGACCTGGCGAGCCGCGACCGGAAGGTCCGCTACGCGTGGGCCGCGATCGATGCCGGGATGTGGTTCGTCGCCGTCTGGGTGGCCACCAGCCTGCGCTTCGACTTCAACGTCGAATACACGCTCGGGTGGGGAACGCTCGCGGTCGCCCTGGTGGCTGCCCTGCTGCACGCCGCTGTCGGATTAGTCGTCGGCCCCTACGCCGTGGGCCACCAGCGGGGCTCCTTCGAGGAGGCCACCGACCTGGGCCGGGCGACGCTCATCACCCTGGTGCCGCTCTTCCTGTGGGCCCTGCTCGCCGACGGGCTGGTGCCCCGCAGCGTGCCGCTCATCGCCGGGCCGCTGGCCCTGGCCGGCATGCTGGCCGTGCGCTTCGTGGTCCGCTCGCGGCACACACACCAGGCCGCCCGCGCCGACCGTGAGCACCGCGCGCTGATCCTTGGGGCCGGCTCCGCCGGACGGCAGCTGGTGCGCTCCATCATCGAGGACCCCCGGGCGGCCTACGAGCCGGTGGGTTTCGTGGACGACTCCCCCACCAAGGCGCGCCTGCGCATCGACGGCGTGCGGGTGCTGGGCACCCGGCGCGACCTGAAGTCCCTGGCGGAGAAGTACGACGTCAGCCACCTGATCATCGCGCTGCCCAACGCGGACTCGGACCTGCTGCGCGAGCTGAGCGACCTGGGTGACTCCGCCGGTCTGCGCACCATGGTGCTGCCCCCCATCGCGTCCATCACCGACGGGCGCCCGCAGGTGTCGGACCTGCGCGACATCAACCTGGCCGACCTGCTGGGCCGCCGCCCCATCGAGCTCGACCAGGGCGCCATCGCCAACGAGCTCTCGGGCAAGACGGTGCTGGTGACCGGTGCCGGCGGCTCCATCGGCTCGGAGCTGGCGCGCCAGATCTCCAAGTTCGGGCCCTCCAAGCTGCTGCTGCTGGAGCGCGACGAGAGCTCGCTGCAGCAGACCTCCATGAGCCTGACCGGTCACGGGCTGCTGGACTCCGACGACCTGGTGCTGGCCGACATCCGCGACCTGCAGGGCCTGCACGAGGTGTTTCAGAAGCACCGCCCGGACGTGGTCTTCCACGCCGCGGCCCTCAAGCACCTGCCGCTGCTGGAGGCCTACCCGCACGAGGCCTGGCTCACCAACGTGCAGGGCACCCACAACGTGCTCACCGCCGCCGCGGGCTCGGGTGTGACCACCTTCGTGAACGTCTCCACGGACAAGGCCGCCAACCCCACCAGCGTGCTGGGCTACTCCAAGCGCCTGGCGGAGCGCATCACCAGCGACTTCGGGCGGAAGGAGCCGGGCCGGTACGTGTCCGTGCGCTTCGGCAACGTGCTGGGCTCGCGCGGATCGGTCATTCCGGCGTTCACCTCCCAGATCCGCGAGGGTGGTCCGGTCACCGTCACGCACCCGGACGTGGAGCGTTACTTCATGCTCATCCCCGAGGCCTGCCAGCTGGTCATGCAGGCGGCCGCCATCGGCCATGACGGGGAGGTGATGGTGTTGGACATGGGCACCCCGGTGAAGATCGTGGACGTGGCCAAGCGCCTCATCGGCATGTCCGGCAAGCGGGACATCGAGATCGTCTACACGGGCCTGCGCCCGGGCGAGAAGATGTCCGAGGAGCTGTTCAAGCCTGGTGACGAGGCCCGCGTGACCGGCCACGAGCTGGTCTCGGCGGTGGACGTGCCCCTGCTGGACCGCGACGTGGTGCGCGACATGCACTTCCCGGACCACGCGAGCGCCCGGGAGTACATGGACCGCGAGGCCACCTTCGACCTCACCGAGCGCCGCAGCGACGACACGCAGAGCAACCGCACCATCACCGGCACCAACCCCACCAGCCGCGGCTGAGCCACCCCACCCGTCGCGTCCCGCCGGCGGAGGTACTAGCGTGGGGCGGGACGAACGAACCAGCGAAAGGTTGTGTCATGTTCCCCGGAATCTCCCGTCTGTTCGCCCCCACGCTCGAGGTCAGCGCGCACTGCGACCTGCCCTGCGGCGTGTACGACCCCGCGCAGGCCCGCATCGAGGCCGAGTCCATCAAGGGCATCATCGAGAAGGTGCAGGGTGAGAAGGCCGGTGACGACGAGTTCCGCATCCGCGCCATCATCATCAAGGAGCAGCGCGCCGAGCTCGTGAAGCACCACCTGTGGGTGCTGTGGACCGACTACTTCAAGCCCCCGCACTTCGAGAAGTACCCGCAGCTGCACCAGCTGGTGAACGAGGCCACCAAGCTGGCCGGCGCCACGGGCGTCAAGGGCTCCACCGACCTCGACAAGGCCAACGAGCTGCTGGCCAAGATCGACGAGATCGCCGAGATCTTCTGGGAGACCAAGAAGGAGGCCTGAGCCGCCTCACTCCCCCACGGAGGACGCCCCCGTCGCCTGAGTGGCGACGGGGGCGTCCTTCGTGGTGCAGGTGGGATCAGCGACGCCCACCGCGGGCGCCGGCGAGGGTCACGGCTCCGCCAGCCAGCAGCAGGGCGGCACCACCGGCGAGAGCGGCACCGGTGTTGTCGGTCGCCGCGTAACCGGTCTCAGCCGTCGGACCCTCCACCGGTGCGGGAGAAGGCTTCGGCGCGGGCTCGGGAGCCGGGGCCGGCTTCGGCGCGGGAGTCGGCTTCGGAGCCGGGGCAGGTGCGGGCGCCGGGGCCGGCTCGGGGTGGATGTAGGTGTCGCGCTTCGCAGGGTCCGGGTGGTCGCACCCGATGCCGTCGCCATCACGGTCGAACTTCTTCTTGTACACCGGCGAGGTGTCGGGGATGTTGTAGTACCCGGCGGCGTTGGCCTCGGTGCAGTTGGCGAAGTCCGGCACGCCGGGGGCAGCCTGGGCCGGGGCGGCGACGATACCGGTGGCCAGGAAAGCGCTTCCGGCAACGGCCAGCAGCAGCTTGCGCATGATGGTTCCTCTCGATGGGCGGGGTGGGGGTGGTGGCCCCGCTCATCACCGTAGGGCACCCAGGAGGACTCCGCACTGGATCCGCGCTGGGGCTCCTCCTCAAGGACCGCCGCCCCGGGCGTTCAGTCGGTGCGCAGGCGGGCCACCACGTGGCGCGTGGCCGCCACCACCTCGGGGTCGAACTCGTAACCCTGCTGCATGGAGATGCGGGAGAGCGCGCCCTCCAGGGCGGTGGCGGTGCGCTGCCCCTCGGCGTAGTCGTCCACCGCGTTGGCCACCTTGAGGATGCGGGCGCCGCGGGGCACGTCGGCCCGGTACATGACGTGGTCGATGAAGGGGTGCGCCTGGTGGTGCAGCGTGCCGATCACCGTGGGGTCGGCGGGCAGCTCCGCGGCGATCTCGGCCGAGCGGGCAGCGATGCGCTGCTGGTCACGCGGGGCGAGCAGGCTGGTGCTGCCGTCCTTGATGCGCGTGTTCAGCGAGACCAGGCCCACGTCGTGGATGAGGCTTGCGAGGCGCAGGTGGGCGAGCTCGGCGTCGGTGAGCCCCAGGCCGGTGCCGATGCCCTCGGCCACCTCGGCCACCCGCAGCCCGTGGTCGGTACGGGTGTGCCCGGCCACATCGGGCAGGCGCGCCAGGGCGGTCACCGTCTCCTGGGCCACGGCCAGGGCCCGCGTGCGCCCCTGCAGGGCGCCGGCGATGTTGACCAGCGGGCTTAGCGCGATGGGCGCGAACCACCAGCCGATGGGGGGCACGCCCGCCACCAGCGCGGCGGCGGTGGCGGCGATGCTGACGGCGGCGAAGATCTCGGTGGCCCCCAGGGCACGCACTCCGCGCCGCTGGGCCCTCCCCCGCCCCGCCATGATCTCCCCGCAGAGACCCAGCCCGCAGACGAGCAGCACCACCACCGGCAGCCAGCCGAGGGGGATGGGCGTGGCGGTCACGAGGCCGGCGGCGGCCCCGGTGAGGGCTGCCACGCCGAACCAGCTCACCACGTCCGGCAACAGCGAGGAGCTGGCGCTGGGCCGCAGCGAGAGCGCGAGGGCCGCCAGGCTGGTGAGCAGGGCAGCACCCAGGGCGGCCACCACCCCCCGCCAGCCGCCATCCACGGCGAGCGGCACCAGTCCCACCAGCCCGGTCTGCGCGGCCCGGCCCACCAGCCACGTGGCCACGTGTGTGCTCGCCCAGCGCAGCCGCATCAGCACTGCGAGCACGAGGACCACCCCCAGCACCAGCACCCCGCCCCACGCGGCGGTCATGACGCGCCTCGCAGGCCTGCGGGCAGGTCGTGCCGCCACCACGGGGGACGGTCCTCGAGGGGCATCTCGGGCGCACGGAGCACGGGCCGGGCGCTGCGCAGGGCGGCCACCACCCGTGGGTCGTAGGCGGCGTCGGCGGCCAGCAGGTCGCACAGACCGTCCACGTCCAGGTCGGGCCGCTCGGCCACCAGGGCGTCCACCGCATCGGCCACCTGCAGCACCCGCAGCTCCACCGGGTGGGTCTCTCCGGGCGCCTCGGGCTCCTCGGCGGTGTCGTGGCTGTGGCGAATGAGGTCGGCCGCGGCGTCCAGGAAGGGCAGCCCCTCCAGCATGCGCGCGCCCTGGGTGCCGTGACCGAGCTCGCGGTCCCCTGCCTCGGGCGGCAGGGCGACGAAGCCGATGTCGTGCAGACGCGCGGCCAGGTCGAGGCTCTCCATCTGGTGGGGCCCCAGGCGCAGGTGCCGGCCAATCTCCTTGGCGTACTCGGCCACGCGTGCCCCGTGGAGCTCCACGTAGGGATCGCTCGTCTGCGCGGCGCGGGTGAGGGTGCGGAGGGCGCGGGTCTGCCCCACCTCGGCGGTCTGGATGGTGTTGACCACCGCCATGTGCACCATCAGCGGCACGGCCGCGAGCACCAGCCCCACCCCGTGGGGCTTGATGGCCCAGGCCAACAGGGCCAGGACAACTGCCCCCATGACCTGGTTCGCCCACCCGGCGCGCAGGACGCCGGTGGCGTCACGGACCAGCGCCGGCAGGCGGTGCCCCCGGATCAGGGCCAGGCCGGGGACGATGAGCAGGACGTTCGTCAGGAGCTGCACCAGGGCTCCGACCGCCACCGGCACGCCCAGGTCCCATGCGGGGTGCTGGGCCTCCCACAGCAGGTCGCCGCCGGCGGCGTGGAAGCCCCACCAGCCGGCGCAGCTCATGACCACGAAACTGGCTGTGTTGTACGTCTGCACCACAGGCAGACGCCTGCGAGGCAGGACGAAGGGGGCCAGACAGGCCAGAAGCGCAGCCCAAGGACCGACCACGACCCAACTGAACGCCTGGATGGCCCCCATAAGGGACTGGCCCAGCCCGAGCCACCTGGTGATGGCGGAGAACCGGTGCGCCGCGACAGCGCAGCCAGCCGCCAGCACGACGGCGGGCGCCTGTCTGGGCGAAAGAGCGGGCGCCCACCACAACGTCATGGTGCCGACGGCCAAGGCCGTCGGCACCATGAACCACAGGAGGCGCGTCATGCGCTCACTGCATCAGTCAACGAGGCGATCCACCAACTCGATGGAGGTGTTCGCGACGGGGGCGCCCAGCTCGATGGAGGTGTTCGCGACGGGGGCGACCAGCTCGATGGAGGTGTTCGCCACGGGGGCAATCAGCTCGATGGAGGTGTTCGCGAAGTGCGCACCAGCCATCGCGACGTCGTACAGGGCGGTGATCGTCTCAACGAACATGGGGATCTCCTTGGGATGGGTCGGGGCTGCGTGCCTGACCCTCAGTCAACCCGGGTTCCCAGCGTTCTCCAAGCCGGAGGCCCACTTCTTGGGACTTTCTTTACCTTCCACCCAGTGGGCGTCCAGACCAGCCGACCGCGTTCAGGGGGCGCTCAGCCCTGGCGGCGCACCACGGTCACACTGGAGTGGATGTAGGTGACGATGCGCTGGCGGAGCTCCGTGGGGGCCGGCTGGCAGGCGCAGGAGCGGCGGATGAGCTCCTTGAGCCGCGCGTCGCGCCGGTACTCCTCCATACAGGGGCCGCACTCGTCGAGGTGCGCCTGGATGGCGGCACAGTCCGCCTCGGACACCTCACCGTCGAGGTAGGCGTACAGCTCCTCGACGAACTCGTGGCACATCCGCTTCACGAGGAGACCTCCTTACCCTGGGACTGCCGGCCGAAGCCGCGTTCGGCTCCGTACTCGGCCAACAGCTCGCGCAGCTGCTTTCTTCCCCGGTGAAGGCGAGACATCACGGTGCCGATCGGCGTGTCCATGATCTCGGCGATCTCCTTGTAGGCGAAGCCCTCCACGTCCGCCAGGTACACCGCCAGGCGGAACTCCTCACTCAGCTGGGCCAACGCGTCGGTCACCTGGGAGTCGGCGATGTGGTCCAGCGCCTCGGTCTCCGCCGAGCGCAGCCCCTTGGCGGTGTGCGACTCCGCCGCGGCCAGCTGGTAGTCCTCCACCTCGGCGGCGTCGGACTGCAGCGGCTGGCGCTGCTTCTTGCGGTAGGTGTTGATGTAGGTGTTGGTGAGGATGCGGTACATCCACGCCTTGAGGTTGGTGCCCGGCTTGTACTGGTGGAACGCCGCGTACGCCTTGGCGTAGGTCTCCTGCACCAGGTCCTCGGCGTCCGAGGGGTTGCGCGTGGTGCGCAGGGCCGCGCTGTACAGCTGGTCCAGGTGGGGCAGCGCCTCGCGCTCGAAGCGCGCGGCACGCTCCTCAGGCGTCTCGGTGGCCACGTCGACCTCTGCCGGGTCGCTGTTCACCTCCGAGCGGGGCTTCTCGCTGGTGGTGGGTGTCATTCGACCCTCTCCTCACGCGCAGTCATCTCCCCCACTGTAGGTGGGCGCGCCGCATCGCGCCTGCGTGTTCGCGCTGGGCGCAGGGCGGCATGTGATCCATCTCGCGCTCCCGACGTGCAGCCTGGGCCAGCCCCCGACCCGGGGCGCGGTAGCGTGACCAGCGACCCCCTCCCCGTGGTTGAAAGAGAGCCAGATGTCCGAGCGCATCCACCTGTCCATGGCCGACATCTCCGATGCGGAGGAGCAGGCCGTGGTCCGCGCCATCCGTTCCGGCTGGGTGGCGCCTCTGGGGCCCGAGGTCGACGCCTTCGAGGCGGAGATCGCCGAGCGCGTGGGGGTGGGCCACGCGCTGGCTCTCAGCTCGGGCACGGCCGCCCTGCACCTCGCCCTGGTGCACCTGGGCGCGAAGCCGGGCACGCACGTGGTGACCTCGTCGATGACCTTCGCCGCGACCGCCAACGCGATCGCCTACACCGGCGCCACCCCTGTCTTCGTGGACGCCCAGGAGTCCGACGCCAACGTGGACCCCGAGCTGATGCTGCAGGCCGTGCGCGACCTCCAGGGCCGCGGCGAGCAGGTGGTCGCCGCGGTGCCGGTGGACCTCTTCGGGCGCGCCTGCGACTACGACGTGCTCGAGCCCGGCCTCGCGGAGCTCGGCGTCCCCCTGCTGTGCGACGCCGCCGAGTCCCTCGGCGCGCGGCTCGGCGACCGGGCTGCCGGCTCCTTCGGCACCGCATCGGCCTTCTCGTTCAACGGCAACAAGATCATGACCACCTCGGGCGGCGGCATGCTGGTCAGCGACGACGAGGCGCTCATTGCCCACGCACGCAAGCTCTCCACCCAGGCCCGCGAGCCCGTGCCGTGGTACGAGCACACCGAGTACGGGTACAACTACCGCCTCTCCAACATCCTCGCCGCCATCGGCCGCGCCCAGCTGGGCCGCCTGGACGAGCTGATCGGCCGCCGGCGCGCGGTCCGCGAGCGCTACGTGGAGGCGTTCGACGGGCTGGAGGGGGTGCGCGTGCTCGGCACCGGTGAGGACGCCCACTTCGACAACTGCTGGCTGACCTCGCTGGTGGTGGACCGGCCCGGGTACGACGTGGACGCGGTGCAGGCCTCCCTGGCCGAGCAGGGCATCGAGGCCCGCCACCTCTGGAAGCCCATGCACCTGCAGCCGGTCTTCGCCGGTGCGCCGATGGTGGGCGGCGAGGTGTCCGAGAAGCTCTTCCGCACCGGCCTGAACCTGCCGAGCAGCAGCACCATGACCGACGAGCAGCAGGAGCGCGTCATTGCCGCGCTGCTGCCGCTGATCGACGCCTGAGAGCAGGAGCCGCGCATGCGCTACGCCCCCCTGAAGCGAGCCATGGACCTCGCACTGACCGTGCCTGCCTTCGTCGCCTCCCTCCCCGTCCAGGTGGTGGCCGCCGTGGCCATCCGCTCCACCATGGGCTCTCCGGTGTTCTTCCGCCAGACCCGACCCGGCCTGCACGGAGAGCCGTTCGAGATGATCAAGTTCCGCACCATGCACACGGTGGACGAGACCCGAGGCCGCGTGACGGACGCCCAGCGCATGACGCGCGTGGGCTCATTCCTGCGCTCGAGCAGCATCGACGAGCTTCCCACCCTGTGGAACATCGTGAAGGGCGACATGAGCATCGTGGGCCCCCGCCCCCTGCTCATGAAGTACCTGCCCCTGTACTCACCGACCCAGGCGCGCCGCCACGAGGCCAAGCCGGGACTGACAGGCCTCGCGCAGGCTTCAGGACGGAACGCATTGTCCTGGGAGGACCGCTTCGCGCTGGACGTGGAGTACGTGGACAACCAGAGCCTCGCCCTCGACGTGCGGATCATCGCGCAGACCGTGGGCGCCGTGCTGCGGCGTGACGGCATCAGCGCCGAGGGCCAGGCCACCATGACCGAGTTCACGGGCACTTCAGCGAGCGCCCCCCGACCTGAGGCGGCCACTCATGCCTGACATCTCCACCATCACCCGCGACCTCAAAGCCCTCGGCCCCTTGGCCCCCGTCCGGGCCACCTACGAGGTGCTCAAGCGCAGCGGCATGCACGGCAAGATCCTGGAGAACGTGGTCTCGCGTGCCCAGGCAGAGCCCCTGCGCGCACTGCCCGGCTTCGTTCCAGGCCACCTCTCCGACAGCGCGAGAGCGCGCACCCTCACGGAGGCTGGCCGCATCGTGAGCGAGGGGCACCGGGCGTTCGGTCGTCGTCTCCCCGTGACGAGTGCTCGTGACTGGAGCACCATCCACCCCGACGGGGACACCACGTGGCCCACCGAAGCCCGGTGGTGGGACATCGACATCCGTACTGACGACCGGGCCGGCGACGTCAAGTGGACCTGGGAGATCGGTCGCCACCGGGACATCGTCGTGCTGGCTCGCGCCGCCTATCTGGAGCACGAGGGCCAGTGGACTCAGGAGCTCACGCAGAGGCTGCGGTGGTGGTTCGAGGCAACTCCACTGGAGACGAGCGTCCACTGGTACTCCAATCTCGAGGTGGCCATCCGCTGCATCGCCTGGGCACAGGTTCATGCCCTCGTCGGCTCTCGCCTGCCCGAGGACCTCGCGGACACGATGGCGCTGCACGTCGCGATGTCGCGCAACCACCTGCTGGTGGACTTCCCCTACACGTTCAGCAGCATGCGGAACAACCACCTCTTGGGAGACTCGCTGGGGCTCCTGGTGATCGAGGCCCTTCACGGCACGCCGAACTCCCTCATCGCACGCATCGCCGAGCGAAGTTTCGCCGACCAGCTGTCCCGGCACATGCACACGGACGGGTCGATGATCGAGGACTCGCTGTCCTACCACCGCTTCGTCCTGGAGATGTTGGCCGTGAAGTCGCTCATCGGCGCCGAGACGCCGGAGTCGCGGGCTGCACTGCGGGGTGCCAGCGAGCACCTCCTGGCGCTGGGTGTCCTGGACGGACCGGTGCCGCAGCACGGCGACTGGGACGAGGGACGGATCCTGGCGGACAGCGGAGACCCTCTGTCCCTGCGGGGGTCCATGCTGCTGGGCCTTGCCCTCACGGGGACTGCGCTCACGGAAGACCAGCGCGCCGAGCACGACGAATTGGCGTGGTACTCACCGCAGGTGCAGGGGTCCGCACCGGTTCCTTCCACGCAGCGCTTGGCCACGAGCGGTGACATCACTCGTCTGGACCACGGTGGTTGGACGGTGTGGTTCAAGCACGGCTCCCAGCACTCCCACCAGCATGCGGACCTTTCCCACGTATCGGTACGACGCGGCGGCGAGTGGCTCGTGCTCGACCCCGGCACGGGCACGTACAACGGCCCCTTGGAGGTGCGCAACGCCTTCCGAACCAGCCACGCGCACAACGGGGTCCGGCCGCACGGCGAGGAGATGTTCGAGCCCCACCGGGCCTTCCGCTGGCTCTCTGGTGCCCAGACCACGGGGCTGGGACATGTGGACCTCGGGTCCACCCAGATCCTCTGGACGGCGCACGACGCCTTCGACCGCCTCGGCTTGGGCAAGGTCGTCCGAGCGGTCGTCGTGACCGAAGGCGGCGTCCAGGTGCACGACTGGATGCTCGGGGCGGACAAGGGCGTCCGCACCGTCGCCTTCGAGGCCGGAGCCACCGTCACGGAGCGCCAGCTCACCAACGGCCGGCAGCAGGTTTCCCTCGAGGTGACCGGCGATGACACATCCGGCGACCAGACGACCATGACCGGTTGGCACAGCCCCACGTACGGCCAGTGGGTCCCCGCCGTGTGGCGCGTGGCCAGCGTCGACTCGGCATCGCACTGGGGGGTGGGCGTGGAGACCCACCCGACCGCCGCACCGAACTTGTCCGTGCGGGCAGACGGCACCACCATTTCCCTGCTCATCGACGGCGACGTCGCCTCGAGCGCGACCCTCTCCTGACGTCACCCTGGAGGCGACATGAAGAACGTTCTTGTCCTCAACCACTTCGCCGTTCCCCGCGGAGAGGCTGGCGGAACCCGCCACCACGAGTTGTTCTCCCGGCTGAACGGCTGGAACTGGCTCATCGTGGCCGCGAGGACCAACCCGTCCACCCGCAAGGAGATGGCGGACCACGAGGGTTTCAGCTTCGTGCCGACCGTCGCCTACTCGAACAACGGCCCGGCCCGGGTTGCCAACTGGCTGTCGTTCGCCGCGGCTGCCACCGGGCGCCACGTGCTGCGCACGTTCGCCAAGCCGGACGTCGTGTATGGCTCGTCACCTCACCTCTTCGCCGCCTTGGCCGGAGCGGTTCTCGCGACGAGGTACCGTACCCCGTTCGTGCTCGAGGTGCGCGACATGTGGCCCCAGGTCCTGGTGGACATGGGCCAGCTCACCGAGTCGTCACCCATCTTCAAGGCGCTCACCCAGCTGGAGGAGTTCCTTTACCGTCGCGCCGACGCGATCGTCGTGATGGCGGAGGGTGTCGGTGACAAGTTGCGTGAACGCGGTGTCGCTCCGGAGAAGTTGCACTACATCCCGAATGCGGCAGACCCTGCCGACTTCGACTGTCCTGAGGACCGGCACCAGGTGCGGGGAGACTACGGCTTCGACCGCTTCACCTTCGTGTACGCGGGCGCCCACGGCCCCGCCAACGGGCTGGACCTGCTGATCGACGGGGCGGCTGAGACCGCCGACGTGGCGGACGTCGTGCTCGTCGGTGACGGTGTTGCGAAGCAGTCGCTGCGCGACCACGCCCGTAGCGTGGGCGCCACCAACGTGCGGTTCATGGACCCCATTCCCAAGACGGAGATGGCCCGGCTGCTCCACGCCGCCGACGCGGGTGTCCACTGCCTGGCCGATGTGGAGCTGTTCCGTTATGGCGTGAGCCCCAACAAGATCTTCGACTACCAGGCCGCTGGCCTGCCGGCCATCACCAACACTCCTGGTGAGGTCTCCGCGCTGGTGGAGCGCGTCGGGTCCGGCGTGACGGTGGAACCCCGCGGTCTGGGCGCCGGCATGCGTCGGATCGCTGAGGCCTCGGCCGCTCAGCTCGACGCCTGGGGCGCGGCCGGCCGGCAGTACATGCAGGAGAACCAGTCCCGTTCCGCCATGGCGGAGCGTCTCGACTCGGTCCTCCAGGGCATTCTGGGTCGGTGAGCCATTGAGCGCCTGACGCTCCTCCTTGACACACGCGAGGGGGCTGACTGCCGTGGCAGTCAGCCCCCTCGCGTGTGTGCGGTCAGGGCTGCGGTCGCTCCTCGATGGCGAACCGGGGCATCACCGGAGCCTCAGCCTTGCCGTTCCCCAGCGACTTCATGGCCGCCAGCATGCTGGCGGTCGAACCGAGGGAGCACATCAGGTGGCGGGGGTCCGGCGCTGCTCCCTGCTGCGTCACGCCGCGCCACTCGACCAGCTGCTCGACGTGGCCCTTGCCCGCGGACAACTTCTTCTGCTTCTGGCCGTTGATGGTCACGTCACCGTAGTCGCGCATGACTGCGGTCGATCCGCGCCCGTGAACGTGAAGGGTCTCCTTCGTGGCACCGGGGTACGAACCCTCGGAGTAAGTGACCACTCCGAGGGACCCGTCGTGATAGCGCACCGTCACGGCGTAGTTCTCCATGACGGTGGCGGACTCACCGATGCCATCTGCCTGGGCGGACACAGCGACGGGGTGCGATCCGTGAATCCAGGAGAGCACATCCACGAAGTGGCACACCTCGCCCAACATCCGTCCCCCCTGGCGCCGGTCGTGGTACCAGTGGTCGGGCCCCACGGTTCCCGCGGCCACGGTGAAGGTCATCACCAGGGGTCCTGCCTTCTCGGCGAAGGCGCCTCGGACCGCCTCGATGCTGGGAGAGAAGCGTCGGTTGAATCCCACCGACAGGTGGCCGGGCGCAGTCTCCAGCGCCGACTGCACATCCGCCAGCTCTCCCTCGGTGATGGCAAGAGGCTTCTCCACGAAGACGTGGCAGCCTGACGACAAGGCAGCCGCCGTCTGCACACCATGGTCGGCGTGACCGCTGAGCAGGAAGACGGAATCCAGATCCTTCCGCTTCAAGACGTCCTGCAATCCCACTTCGGCCTCAGTGCCCTCGTGGTTTGCCGCGAGCCGCACCGCGCTGGTGCCCTGGCGAGACGACACGACGGTCGGCTCGGCCCAGCCCGCCTTGGCCAAGGCAGGCAAGAAGGTGCGCTGGGCGTAGTTCCCGGCGCCCACGATCGCGTGCCCCGCGCGCCGGTCGGAGATGAGTTCCACGGTGTGGTCAGCGGAGCCCTCCGGTCGACCCACCTCAGCGTCGGACTCATAGCCGAACTGCACGGCGATCGTCCGGGGGTTCTCGCCGAAGTAGGAGTAGGCGGCCTCAGCCTCATCCAGCGAGAAGACATGGGTCACGAGATCCTCAACAGTCATGCCGTTGGCGACGAACTGGAGGAACGCCTCGATGTTGCGGCCCTGGGTCCATCGAACGTGACCCACCGGCATGTCGACGCCAAAGGATTCGTACGAGGGAACGTAGCGACCGGGACCGTACGAGCGGGCAAAGCGGACGTCGATCTCCTTCTCGTAGAGCGGACGACGGTCAAGGTCCAGCCCGACGTCGCCCACCACCACGATGGACCCTCCGTCCATGGTGCGGTGCGCCGCGTGCAACATCGGGTCGGATGACTTCGTCGCTGCCGTCACGAGGACGGAGTCGACTCCGCGTCCCTCCGTGAGAGCCAGAATCCGCTCGGTCGTGGCCTCGCCCGCTTCCACGAATGCCTCTGCGCCATGCTCGACCGCGAGGTCGACATTGGCCTGACGAACGTCGATTCCAATGACCCGCAATCCGCTCGCCACGGCCATCCGGGCGGTCAGTTGCCCCACCAGACCCAGACCCACGACTGCCACGACGGAGCCCGGCTGGAGGTCCGCTCGGCGGAGGCCCTGCAACGCGATGGCACCGACGGCACCAAACGCGGCCTCAGCGTCAGACACACCATCGGGAACGGGAACCGCCAGGAGGCTGGGCACCACCTGCATGCTGCCGTGACCGGCCGACGCGGTGGCGACCCGCATTCCCGGCCGGATGCGCGCGTCGACGTGCTCGCCTGCCTCCTCGACCACACCCACACCGGAGTACCCCAAGGGCATCTCGTCCGACAACTTCGCCTGCACGGCGGTCGCTGTGGCGCGAGGGCCCTCCGTCAGGGCCCGCTGAAGAACCTGCTTGACGAGGTCGGGACGCGCCTTCGCCTTCTGGAGCAGACCTGCGCTGGCCAGCTCCCGCACGGCGCGCTCGGTACCCGACGAGACCAACGAACGGGAGGTCCGCACCAGGACCTCGGTCGGCCCGATCTGCGGGCGGGGACCCTCCACGACGCGGAGGGATCCATCGCGGACTGATTGCAGCAGTTGCTTCACCGAAACTCCTGGTTGATGGGGGGGTGTAATGCATGACACTCAGAATGAAAGTCATTGCCGCATAACACATTCGACGAGACTCAGCCGAGTGGCGGCGACCCGGGGGCAGAGGTGGTTCATCTCCCGCGCGCTCCATGCGATGCTACCCGCATGAGCGCTCTCATCCTGCACGTCACTGGTGCCCGTCCGAACTTCCCCAAGGTCGCTCCCGTCATGAGGGCACTGTCCAACAGGGGGGTGGAGCAGCTCCTCGTGCACACCGGCCAGCACTACGACGAGAAGATGAGCGATGTCTTCTTCCGTCAGTTGGGAATCCCGGAGCCCGACGTGAACCTGGGGGTTGGCTCGGGAGCCCATGGTGCCCAGACGGCCAAGGTAATGATCGGTCTCGAGGAGCTCTTCATCGAGCGCCGACCTGCAGCCGTCGTGGTCTACGGCGACGTCAACTCGACCGTGGCGGCCTCTCTGGTCGCCGCCAAGATGGGCATCGACACCGTTCACGTCGAGGCGGGGCTCCGCTCGTTCGACCTGTCCATGCCGGAGGAGATCAACCGGCTGGTGACGGACCGCCTCTCGACCCTCTTGCTGACCACCAGCGCCGACGCCAACGTGCACCTCGGGAACGAGGGTGCGGACCCCGACCGCGTGCACTTTGTCGGCAACCCGATGATCGACACTCTGTTGGCCAACCTGGACCGTTACGACACGGACAAAGCCCTGACGGAGCTTGCCGGCCAGGTCCCGGACGATCTCAGCGCCGGCGATTACGTCGTCGCCACCCTGCACCGCCCCGGCAATGTGGACGACCCTGCCGACGTGGCCGCCCTTGTGAAGGCCATGCACGGGGTTGCCGACCAGGCCCCGATCCTCGTCCCCCTACACCCCCGCGGTCGTGATCGCCTCCGTGAGGCTGGATTCTTGGACCACGACAACATCCACGTCATCGACCCGCTGGGCTATGTGGAGTTCATGGGACTGGTCCGAGGAGCGGCTCTCGTGGTCACCGACTCCGGAGGTGTGCAGGAAGAGACGACCGTCCTGGGCGTTCCGTGCCTGACCCTGCGGCCCAACACCGAGCGTCCCGTCACCATCACGCATGGCACCAACGCTCTTGCGACGCGCGAGAACTTGGTGGAGTTGGCCACTGCGGCCCTTGCCCGCGGTCGCGATGACAACCACCCCGTCCCCCCGCTGTGGGATGGCAACGCGGGCGAGCGCATCGCCGACGTCATCGTGCGCCACGTGGGCGGCACCCGATGAGCGGCGTCGAGGGCGGCCGGCGCCCCCGAGTAACGATCGTCTCCCTCAAGCCGTACCGGACGGCTACCCGCGCCCGCAAGAGCGCAATGGTCTACAAGGCATTTGCGGACGTCACACTCCTCACTTTGAGCACCGCAGGCCGCAGCGGCGCCGTGGACGAGGCGGGTGAGTTTCAGCGCGACGGCATCACCATCGTGCAAGCCCCTGTGGGGACGTTACGTCAGGATCCGACGATCGCCAATCACGCGATGAACGTGATGACCGGCTATGCCCCCGGATTCGGACGCATCGCCAAGGCACTCTTCACCCGCAAGCACGACATCGTCCACACCACCGGGGCGCCTCTGTTCCTCCTTGGATGGCTCGACGCCACCATGTTTGGCAAGCGCTGGGTTGCCGACGTCACCGAGCGTCCCGCGGCCTCACCTGTGAAGGTCTCCCTGATGTCCGTCTTCTCCAAGGTCGAGCCCTTGGCGCTTGGCCTTGCCCGGCAGCGCGCTCACACAGTGATGTCCGTGTGCGCTGGTCACGCCGACATCTTGCGCGATCGCTTCCAGATCGAGAACCCCATCTCGGTCCGCAACGCTCCCACCTCCGACTGGGTCAGCACGGGCACCCCGCGTCCGCGCTCCGGCGGTCCCCTGCGCCTCGGCATCATCAGCAGCATCTTCGAGAGTCGCGGTTTTGAGCCGGCCATCCAGGCCGTCGCCATCGCTCACCGTGAAGGCGTGGACCTGACGCTGCACATCTACGGCCCTGGTCGCGAGAGCTACATCGCGCAGCTGGAGGCGCTCGCTCGAGAGGAGCAGGTCGCGGACCGCGTGACCTTCAAGGGCTTGGTGGACAGTTCGAAGGTCTCCGAGACCTACCGACAGTTCGACCTGGCGTTGGCTCTGTATGAGGCGACCAACGAGGCGAATGACAGCTTGTCCAACAAGATCATTGAGGCCGTGGCCTCAGGAGTGCCCGTCCTGGCTGGCAACCTCAGCGAGAACATGCGGTTCCTCAACGAGATCCAGGCAGGCTGGGCGGCTCCGGTGGAAGCACGGGCCCTGGCAGACTTCCTGGTGAACCTGACGGATTCGGAACTCACTGCCAAGCAGCGTGCTGCGACGGAGGTAGCGCCCACCCTTCGCTGGGAGCAGGAGTTCACCCCCGTCGTTGAGCGCGTGCTGGCCTGAGGGCGACGCCATATGACGGAGCCGATGGACCAGTCCGGTGAAGAGACCGTGCCTGCCGACATTCGTCTTCTGCTCGGAGCCGCGGCGACGCAGCACGTGGCTGACTCCATCGGGGTCCGAATCCTCCACATCAAGGGTTTCGCCGCCCGCGAATTTGACGGCGCACGCTCATACGCGGATGTCGACATCATGGTGGACCCGGCTCAGGAGGACCGACTGCTGGCGGCCATGAGCGAGGCAACCTGGACCGTCGGCGCCGCTCGCGTCCAACGTGGCCACACGAGCCATGCGACCGATGTTCTCTCACACGCATTCGGGGTCAAGGTAGATGTGCACGAGCACTTTCCCGGTATCACCCTGAGCCCGCAGACCGCTTTCGACATCTTGTGGCGGAACGCTCGCACACAGGAGTTGGCGGGCAGGACCGTGCGAGTTCCCGGCCGGGTCGACAATGCCCTCATCCTGGCTCTCCACGGAGTGCGATGTCAGGTGGGGAGCCGTGGAGCGACGGAGGGGTTGACGGTCTGGACCAACCTCTCGGACACCGATCGGCAAAGGTTTATTGCTTTGGCAAAGGACCTCCGGGCTGAGTCCGTCCTCGGTGTGCGGATAGAACGCTTCGCGCACTACACGACCGCCCGCGATCGCGCCCTCTATTCCGTGGTGGGGCAGGACAGAAGTCGCCTGGAGTTGTGGACAGCCCGCATCCGGCATCAGGAGACCCTTCTGGGCCGGGTGCGCCTCACACTGGGGATGCTCGTCCCTCGGACTGACTGGGACAACCCACACGCGCGGAGGCCATCTGTCGTTGCCGCCCACATATGGCGCACGCTCCAGCTCACCGTCCACGATCTCCGGGCACGTCGACGCAGTCGCCGCTGAACCCCACCACAAGCCCTCCTCAGATGACAGGTCAATGAGTACTCCCACCACACAAGACCCACACCCCACGGCATCTCCCTCGGCCGTGGCGTTGCCTCGCCAAGATCTGCCGTGGGACGTCCGTGGGAAGCGACTGGACATCCAGGGACTCCGGGCGTTCGCGGTGGCGGTCGTCGTCTTCGAACATGCCCACCTGGGATTCCCCGGCGGCTTCGTCGGCGTCGATGTCTTCTTCGCCATCTCGGGATTCGTCATCGGACACCTCCTTCTTCGCGAGGTGGCGACTCATGACCGAGTCCGCCTGGGTCGCTTCTACGCGCGAAGGGTCATGCGGCTCCTCCCGGTGCTGGCCGTCGTCACCGTCATCACGGCGCTGCTCAGCATCGCCTTGGTCTCTCCCCTGGGCCCCCAGCACAAGGCCGCCGTGACGGGGGGAGCTGCGAGTCTCTGGAGTTCCAACATTGCCCTCTACGGCATCTCAGGCGACTACTTCGCAGAGAGTGTTCGGACGAACCCTTTCCTTCACACGTGGTCTCTGGGCGTGGAGGAGCAGTTCTATCTGATCTTCCCGCTGGTCATCTGGGGCCTGTGGCTCCTAGGGCGAAAGGTCAACAGGACCGTCCTCATCCCGGGTGTGGCGCTCCTTGGGCTTTGCTCCTTCGCTCTCTCCGTCTACCTGTCCTTCGGCAATTTCCTACCTGGGATCGCGCAACCCGGGCTGTTCGCCTTCTACATGATGCCGGCACGCCTCTGGGAGTTCGCGGCTGGATTCCTGCTCGCGGCGTGCCTGGGCTCTGCACGCCTGCCGCGCGCCTGGGCCTTGACCCTGGTGCTGGCAGGCACCGTCACGCTGGTGTTCAGCGCACTGTGGATCGACAACTCGATGCCCTTCCCGGGTGTGGTCGCCCTCCTCCCCGTCCTGGGCACCTTGGCAGTGATATCTGGTGGCCAGGGACACAACGCCCTGTCTCGAATGTGGGCCACCAAGCCTCTGGTGTACCTGGGAGACATCAGCTACTCCTTGTACCTTTGGCACTGGCCGGCCATCGTCTTCACACACCGGGTGCTCGGCGTGAGTGTCTGGTCCTCCGTGCTGGCGATCGCCATCGCCCTCGTCCTTTCTCACCTCACCTACCACCACGTGGAGCAGCGATTCCGCGCTCAAGGTGGCGAACGAGTCACCCTGAGAGACCTGCGTGTGCCCGCTCTGGGGGTGGTTTCCGGCGGCGCCGCCTCCGCCGTACTGCTCGTTGGAGCGTTGACGAGTTGGGGCCTCCCGTCCCTCAAGGAGACCTCTGCTGAGCTGCTGCAGCGCCCGGCGCGTCAGGATCTATGCTTGAACACCACCCCCGTCACGTCTCGCGACACCGATGCCTGTACCTGGGGGGCAGATCGCACTGGAAAACCCATCTACCTGATGGGCGACTCGAACTCGCAGATGCACACGGAGGCCCTGATCGCCGCCAGCGAGGAACTCGGACGGCCCCTCACGATCGCGTCAACCGGTGGGTGCCCTCTCATTCGCATGGAGTACCAGATCCCAGGTAACCCCGCTGGTCAGGCCATCTGTGAGAGGTATGTGGAGAGCGCACTGGAGTGGCTGGGCAACCAGCCCAGTGGGCAGGTGGTGATGGCCAGCTCGGGAGAGTGGCTCAACATGGATACCGTGCAGTTCGTGACCGATGACGGTCAGCTCGCCACCGATGCTCAGGCAAAGTCGCCGGTCTGGGCGAAGGGCCTCGCCACCACCTCCGAGGAGGTGCGCGCCGCGGGCCATGAGCCGGTCCTGGTGGAGACGACGCCGCACTTGGCCGGTTCGCTGCTGACGTGGTGGAACCCGATCGAGTGCCAGAACTGGACTCTTCTCTCCGATCCCGATGCGTGCGGAACCAGCGTTGCACTGGAAGAGGAGCGATCGAGACTCGCGCCCGTGTACGACGCGGAGATCCAGGCCGCCCAAGGGACGAACATCAAGTATCTCCGCGTTGTCGACAATCTGTGCCCCGGCGGTGTTTGCGCGGCAAACCGAGATGGCGAATGGATCTACCGAGATGGACTCCACATCAGTCCGCAGGGTGCACGTTCGCTCGCCGGCTCCTTTATCGAAGGGCTTCAACCGTGAATGCCTCCCGTGACGCTTCTCTGACCATGCAGCGAGTGCCCACCGGCAGCAGCCCGGCAGGCCCTCCCCCGTCCGCAGCATCAGCCAACAAAGAGGATGTACAAGGGAACAAGCGTCCACCCCTCGTCTTGGCTTTGACGCTGATGGCCATGCCACTGGGAGCCGCGCTGGGGCCTTGGCTCGGGCTGAACCCCGGAGCCAGCGGACAGATTTACTTCATGCGTGCGGTCGTGCTCGCCGCAGCCCCGTTCGCCCTCTTGTCGCTCCTGAATGGATGGGGCAAGGTCCCCGCTTCGGTCATCTGGTGGTTCCTCACAGCTCTCGCGCTCTTGGGGTGGGGGTACTTGAGCCTCGACTGGACACCAGACACCAGCCGTGGCCTCCTGGACCTCTCGTCCATTCTGATCGCAATGATCTCCGTGTTCGTCATTCTCAGCCTGACCCGAGGTATTTCGACGCGAATCCAGTATCTCCGATGGGGCTTCTTCCTCGCACTTCTGGCCACTGGAGCCGTGGGCCTTTGGGAGATCGTGACGGGAAACCACTTGGTGGCGGCCGCCAGTGATGACTACATCTTTGCCGCATCAACCGTCTCCGCGACGTTCATCAATCCCAACAACTTCGCCTCGTTCCTGATCATGGCGACCCCCCCGGTCATCACCCTCTTTGCAACACGCCCCGGGCTTCATTCGCGCATACTCCTGCTGCTGTCCCTCGCACTCATAGCGCTCCTGCTTCTTCGCGCCGGCAGTCGGGCTGGACTCTTCACGTTCGCAGTCATGGTTGCATTCGCCATTCTCGCCCTATCCACAGTGAGCGCCTCCAAGTTTATCCTGGGCGCCTTGGCTGCGACGGCGGCGCTTTTCGTGACGGTGACCCTGTTCCCGCAGTTTGTGGGCGCCGCCCTGAACGAGGTGTTCACAGACACCGCCCAACAGAGTGACAGCCTCCGCCTTGAACTGTCCCAAGCAGGCATCTACATGTTCCAGCAAACCTCAGGCTTTGGACATGGCGCGGGTAGCTTCATTACAGTTCTCCCAGAGGTCCCTTCCGATGTTTACAACTGGCGGCTCCTGCCCGCACACAATACGACGGTGCAGATTGCGGCGGAGTATGGGGTTATCGCTCTCATTCCGTTTCTCCTCCTCGTCCTGTCGCTCGCAATAGGCGCACTTCGCCAGACTTCGGTGGTGCGGCGATACGAGATGTCCATGGTGGTACTGGCCTTCTCCGTCGCCAGCTTCGTCACTAGTTCCTCGTTGCCCGACCCGTCCTGGTGGGTGGTAATCGCTTTCGCCATCACCCTGCACTGGCAGTCCGTCGCCACAGAGGACGCCCGCACATGACACCTCGATGGCCTGTCCCCCTGGACGTGCCTGGCCCCGGAAGCGGCACGGCATGGAATCTGGCGAGCTTGGCCTGCAACGGTGTGGCGCGCCTAGCAATCAGCGTCGCGGTGGGACGGATGCTCGGCGCGACAGCACTGGCGGAGGTCACAGCGGCCCTGAGCGTGGCAACCTTGATGGCGCTGCTCTGGCCAGCGGGAGCAGCCGCCGCGAGTTCCCGTTACGTCGCGTATGGCCAAGGAGCGGGGAGCCTCTCATATATCAGATCAATTCTTAGGGCCATTGCTGGATCGACGGCGGCCGTGGGAGCAGTGGCATGCCTAGGATCCTTTGCATACTGGCACAGTCGGACGGGGTCGGTGGTGGCCAGCAGCATGGTGGCCAGTCTCGTCTTTGCCTTCACCGGATACACCTACGTGCGAGGGCTGTACTTGGGCCTTCGGCGCATCAAAATGCTCGTTGCGATCGAGGTGCCTCTGACTATCATCGGTGTTCTCGGCACTATTGCAGTGGCTGCGAATAATCCCGGGACTCACGAGCTCACCCTTATCCCGCTCACCGTTGTGTACCTGCTGATGACTGCAGCATGTTGGCCCTGGAATGCATGGGCCGGGGAGGGCGACCCCTCTGCAGAGGTGCGCGGCGCAATGGGTTTCGTCGCTTGGTCCGGTATCGGCACTATGGCAGCCTCGGGGACCCTGTTTGCTGGAATGCTCATCGCCACCCATTACGACACTGTCCAGCGCGCAGCCCTGTACGCAATCACTTTGACGCTTCTCGGACCGATGTCCATGGTGGCCAACTCAATCTCGATGGGCCTCATGCCGAACATGTCACATTTCAAGGGCGCAGGCTCCTCCGCTGAGGCCGAGAAGCTTGCACGTGACGCGACTCGCCGCCTGGTCTTGATCATGAGCCCCCTTTATGTGGCTCTCGCGTGCACCTCGCCGCTGCTAATCTCACTGTTTTGGGGGCTGGACTTCACCGCCGCGTACATCATGCTCGCCGTTGCGTCCGTTGGCCCGCTCCTGCGATCCATCGCCCAGCCAGCGATAGCACTGATCGCATCGGACGGGGATGCCCGAACGACAGGGCTGTCGGCCCTCCGATGGGCCATCCTCGCAGTTGCTCTGTGGGGATTGGCCCCGTTCATAGGGGGCGCTTGGGCCGCGGTGCTTGGTTACAGTGCGCCATTGGCGGGGACATCGCTTTACCTCATGCGCAAGGGTTTTCGTCAGATTAATGACCCTTGGGCGTCCGGGGCAATCACCTCTCTCGCGCTCTACGGGACCGCCCTTGGCGCTGTCGGGGCAACAGTCGTACTAGACTGGTCTCCTCTCCTACCACTCCCCCTCATTGGCGTTGGAATATGCCTCGGGTGGGCCGTTCTCAACCGCTCGAGCCTGATGCTCCTACGGCGGCGCCTTGGATGAAATCTGACTCTACGCCCGATCCCTGCCTTTCACTCAGATGCTTATGCCGGAGGAGCTCACATGAACCCTCGAATACTCGTCCTCACGAACATCTTTCCCACAGCTAAGCGCCCCATGAGTGGCAGCTACGTTGACGACCGAGTCGAGGCTCATCGAGAGCTGGGCGCCCATGTCACCGTCGTGCCACTTCGGATGCGCACGACCTCGGCGCTGGGTGTGTGGATGAGTCGCACCGGCCGCGACTCACACCGCGCTGGCCCTGGGCAGGACGTGGGGGCCGAGTACAAGATGACCATCGCGCGGATGCTCGAATCGCACCGCGGAGCCCCCCTGGATGCACTTATCTCTGAGGCGGCGCATGAGGTCGAACGGCTCGTGGACGTCTCCTCCTTCGATGCCATCCATGCGCACGGCATGTTCAGGGTGCCGGCGGGGGCCGTGGCCCACCGACTGTCGCAAAAGCATGGTGTGCCGTACGTCGTGACCGCGCACGGTTCCGACATCAACTTTGGAATGCCCAAGCGACCAGCGCTGTTCGTCGACACCTTGGCGGCGGCGAGGTCGGTCATGTACGTGTCCCCGGCGTTGCTGAGGACCGCCGTCGACTTG
Source organism: Kytococcus sedentarius (assembly GCF_041937525.1). Lineage (GTDB taxonomy): Bacteria > Actinomycetota > Actinomycetes > Actinomycetales > Dermatophilaceae > Kytococcus > Kytococcus sedentarius_A. The sequence goes on along the minus strand of NZ_CP169391.1, from coordinate 291,047 downwards.
GGCGCGCCGCAGGCCAACGCCATCGTCACACCCAATGGCGTGGACCCCGATGTCTTCGCCGAAGGCCCGGCCGAGCGTGAGCCCGTCGTCCTGTACGTCGGTGGCCTGGCGAAGGTCAAGGGTGCAGACCGGCTCCCAGAGATCTTCCGTTCCATCCTCGCCAAGTCACCGAAGACGCGGTTTGAGATCGTGGGTGGCGGGGCTCTGGAATCCCAGATCAGGGCGGGTCTGGACGGCGTGCCCGTGACGTGGCATGGCACCCTCCCTCGGGAGGGCGTTGCTCGTGCCATGCAAGGGGCTGCCCTCCTCATCATCCCGTCCCGCAACGAGGGGTGGCCATGCGTCGTTCATGAAGCTTTCGCCTGTGGAACACCAGTGGTCGCCACGGATGTCGGCGGTTTGGCTGCGGCCGTCGGGGTCCCCGAGTGGATCGTTGCGGATGGGCCAGAGGTGGAAGAGCGATTGGCCAGCACGGCGTCCACGGTCTTGTCTTCAAGGCAAGATCGCGGTGCTCTGCGAGCTACGGCGGAGAAGCACTCATGGCGGGCGGTTGCCGCTACTGAGCTCACTGCTATGGGCCTAGCCTAGGAAGCACATCTCGTGGTTTCAATCAATGCCAACAACAGTTTCTCGAAAGGGCGGAACAGGCTTATGTCTGCTGATGTTGTGATCGTGGGGCAGGGCTATGTCGGCCTCCCGCTGGCCCAGGAGGCGACCAAGGCGGGGCTGACGGTGATCGGTTACGACATCACCCAGTCCTTGGTCGACGCCCTGAACTCGGGGGTGTCCCACGTGGACGACCTCTCGGACGCCGACATCGCCGAGATGATCGCCGGCGGGTACCAGGCCACCACCGACGAGGCCCGCATCGGCGAGGCCAAGGTCGCCGTGATCTGCGTGCCCACCCCCCTGTCCGACGAGGGCGGCCCCGACCTGCGCGCCGTCGAGGGCGCCACCGCGGCCATCGGCCGCAACCTCAAGGCCGGCATGACCGTCATCCTGGAGTCCACGACCTACCCCGGCACCACCGACGAGGTCGTGCGCCCCATCCTGGAGGAGGCCTCCGGCCTGACCGCCGGGAAGGACTTCCACCTGGCCTTCTCCCCCGAGCGCATCGACCCGGGGAACGAGAAGTTCGGCGCGAAGAACACCCCCAAGGTCGTCGGCGGCTACACCCCCGAGTCCGGTGACGCCGCCGCCGCCTTCTACGAGCAGTTCGTCGACACCGTCGTGCGCGCCAAGGGCACCCGCGAGGCCGAGACCGCCAAGCTGCTGGAGAACACCTACCGGCACATCAACATCGCCCTGGTCAACGAGATGGCCCGCTTCTGCCACGACCTCGGCATCGACCTGTGGGACGTCATCGACGCCGCGAAGTCCAAGCCCTTCGGCTTCCAGGCCTTCTACCCCGGCCCCGGCGTCGGCGGCCACTGCATCCCGAACGACCCGAACTACCTGAGCCACAACGTCCGCTCCCGCCTGGGCTACCCCTTCCGCTTCGTCGAGCTGGCCCAGGAGATCAACACCCAGATGCCGGCCTACGTCGTCTCCCGCGCCCAGGACGCCCTCAACACCGACGGCAAGGCCCTCAACGGCGCCACCGTCCTGCTGCTGGGCGTCACCTACAAGCCCAACATCGCCGACCAGCGCGAATCCCCGGCCGTCCCCCTGGCCAAGGCCCTGGTCGCCAAGGGCGCGACCGTCCAGTTCCACGACCCCAAGGTCGACACCTGGCACGCCCTGGGCGACGACGCCACCAAGGTCACCGACGCCCTGCAGGGCGTCAAGGACGCCGACCTGACCATCCTGGTCCAGAACCACCGCGAGTACGACGTGGACGCCCTGGCCAGCGCCGCGACCCGCATGCTCGACACCCGCGGCGTCACCACCGACTCCGAGACCAGCCACCGCCTGTGACACCCGACCTCGTGAGCCCTCCCACCTCGACCCAGCTCATCATCTGGGGTGCGGGCGGGCACGGACGTGAGGTCGTGGCACTTCTCGCGGACGAACCATCGCCGAGAGCTTTCGACCTCGTCGGGTTTGTGGATGACGGACAGCCCGACCTCGACCGCCTCGGCCGTCTGGGCGTCTCCTGGTTGGGTGGCCACGAGGCCATGGCGGAGCACACCTCAGCCCAGTTCGTCATGGGCCTCGGCAGCGGCACCCTCCGGCTCCGTCTGGCCGAGAAGAGTGCAGCCCTGGGCCTGCAGCCTGCCACCATCATCAGTTCTCGCTCCCACGTGGGTCCGGACGTCCGCGTCGGCGACGGGTGCGTCATCTTCCCCTTCGCGACGGTCACGACCAACATCGAGCTCGGACGTCACGTACACGTGGGGCGGGGTGTGGCCCTGGGCCACGACTGCGTCCTCGAGGACGGTGTCACCCTCATGCCGAACGCCTCGGTGTCCGGCGACGTGAACATCTGCACAGGGGCGACGATCGGAACGGGCGCCTCGGTCCTTCAAGGCGTCACCATCGGCGAGGGTGCGTTCGTCGGCGCCGGCGCGGCCGTCATACGGGACGTCGCTCCCCACACCACCGTGGTGGGCGTTCCGGCCCGCGCCTTCTGACCGCTTTCACCCCCGTCGCAACTCGACCATGCGGCGCACTGCGGCCGGCAGCTGCCTCAATCCCTTGGCCCAGTGCGCAGGAAGGCGACGCAGACGTCGGCTGAGGCGGTCGGATTCTCCCCACTGTGCGGGGGGGATCGCGGCATGCCCCAGAAGACGCAGCCTCGCCCCCCAGGCGGGGGTGTCCCACAACCGTGCCAGCCACATCGCGGTACCGGTGGGACGGTCGGCGACCACCTGCCAGTACCGGGCTTGGCCGGCCGCCTGGAACTCCGCCGGCAACTGGGTGGCGGCGGCTGACTCCCCCTTGAAGCCCGCGATCGACACCCTGGCAGCGGACCGCTCCTCATCCGACCACCCATCCCAGACCTGCCGAGCTTCAACACTGCCGGCCGTCCGTGCTGCGTTGACGATCAAGAGGGACCCGTGGTGGATCCTGCTGGGGGCATCGCACAGACGACCCGCGATGTCCAAGTGCTCCCGGTCCCGCCACATGACGGAGAAAACAGGCTCTTCACAGATGAGGGTGTAGGAGTCGTGGGCGCGTCGGTGCGGGGGTAGGTGTCGAGGTCTCCCTGAGGATGGAAGTTCTGACGCTCACCATCCGGAAGACCTCGACGTGCCTGACGCTACCTTCACTGCCCCTGACCTGACGACCTTCACCCGCCTGGACGCTCTGGGCCTTGTCGCTACGGGGCAGCGGCTGCTGCCCGATCGGGCGGTGCTTGCCTGCCGGGTGGCCGAGCCGGATGACTGGTGCAGGCGGTGTGGCTGCAAGGGCATCCCGCGGGACACCGTGACCCGGGAGCTTGCACACGAACCCTTCGGGTGGCGCCCCACCACGTTGCTGGTCACCATCCGCCGGTACCGGTGCGCCGACTGCGGGCACGTCTGGCGTCAAGACACCAGCGCAGCAGCGCAGCCGCGGGCGAGGGTCTCCCGCGCCGGGCTCCGGTGGGGCCTGGTCGGGATCGTGGTCGGCCACTTGTCGATGTCCCGTGTCGCTGAGGGTCTGGGCGTGGCGTGGAACACCGCGAACGACGCGGTCCTGGCCGAAGGTAGGCGCCTGCTGATCGACGACCCGACCCGCCTGGACGGCGTCCGCGTGGTCGGGGTCGACGAGCACGTATGGCGCCACACCCGGCGCGGCGACAAGTACGTGACGGTGATCATCGACCTCACCCCGGTACGGGACGGCACCGGCCCTTCCCGCCTGCTGGACATGGTTGAGGGACGTTCCAAGAAGGCGTTCAAGACCTGGCTGGCAGACCGTGACCAAGCCTGGCGGGATGGCATCGAGGTCGTCGCGATGGACGGCTTCGCCGGGTTCAAGACCGCCACCACCGAAGAGCTCCCAGACGCGGTGACCGTGATGGACCCGTTCCACGTCGTCCGCCTCACCGGCGACGCACTGGACTCCTGCCGGCGCCGGGTCCAGCAGGAACTCCATGGGCACCGCGGCCGCAAGAGCGACCCGCTCTACTCCGCGCGCCGGACCTTGCACACCGGCGCCGATCTACTCACCGACAAGCAGACCGACCGACTCACCGAGCTGTTCGCAGACGAGAAGCACGTCGAGGTTGAGGCGACCTGGGGGATCTACCAGCGCATGATCCACGCCTACCGCCACCCCGACCGGGCCGCTGGCCGCGCCGAAGCCAGATCGGTCATCGACGCCCTCACCGACAGCGTGCCCGACCCGCTGCTCGAGCTGCGCAAGCTCGGCCGCACTCTGACCAAGCGGGCAGAGGACGTCTTGGCCTACTTCGACCGGCCCCGCACCAGCAACGGACCTACCGAGGCCGTGAACGGGCGCCTGGAACACCTACGAGGCTCCGCCCTCGGGTTCCGCAACCTCACCCACTACATCGCCCGCAGCCTCCTCGAAGCAGGCGGCTTCAGACCCCAACTACACCCTCAACTGTGAAGAGCCAGAAAACATCTCCGGCAGCCGCATCGAATCCCGGGAAGTTGCGGTGCACGTCGACCGTGCACGCGAAGGTGGGGTGCTCGAGGACCACGGCATGGTTGGACAGGTCCAACGCGTTGGAGTCCCTCCTCAGCACCCACCCCGCCTGCTGCAGGGCATCGACATAGCGAGACACGTGCTCCGGCCGTACCAGGACGTCCACGTCCGAGCCGGCGCGGGTCCTGAGCGGGAATTGTCGCTGCGCCGCCACCCCCTTCACGAAGAGGGCATCCACGCGGGCGCCACGTGCCACCTCCTGACATGCCGCACACGCGAGAGTGAGGTACTCCGCCGGGCTGACGTCCATGTCCCCCCGAACCCTCACTCTGCGGCCCCTTCGTACCCCTGCGGGTTCCGCTCCTGCCACCGCCAGGTGTCCCGCGCCATGTCCGGCAGAGTGCGCTGCGCCCGCCAGCCCAGCTCGGATGCGGCCTTGTCCACCGAGGCGAAGGCCTCCGCGAGGTCCCCCGCGCGCCGCGGTCCGACCCGGACCGGGATCTCACGCCCCGTGGCCTCCCGGAAGGCCTCCACCATCTGCAGCACCGACACCCCTCCACCGGTGCCCAGATTCCAGACGTCAATCGGGTTGTCCATCCGCGCCAATGTGTCGAGCGCTGCCACGTGGCCGCGCGCCAGGTCGTCCACGTGGATGTAGTCGCGCACCCCCGTGCCGTCCACGGTGTCGTAGTCGTCGCCGTGCACGGTCAGGTGCTCCCGGCGCCCCACCGCCACCTGCGCGATGTACGGCACCAGGTTGTTCGGGATGCCCTGCGGGTCCTCCCCGATCAGCCCGGACTCGTGGGCCCCGATGGGGTTGAAGTACCGCAGCAGGGCGATCCGCCACGTGGCGTCCGCTGCGGCCAGGTCGCGCAGCACCTGCTCGATGAAGACCTTGGTCCAGCCATACGGGTTCGTCGCCCCGGTGGGAGCGTCCTCCGCTAGGGGCGAGACCCCATCGGGCCCGTAGACGGTGGCCGATGACGAGAACACCAGCTGGCGCACACCGTGCTGGGTCATGGCATCCAGCAGGTTGAGCGTCGACTCGAGGTTGGTGCGGTAGTACCGGAGCGGTTGCTCCACACTCTCCCCCACCGCCTTCAAGCCGGCGAAGTGGATGACCGCGTCGAACCCACGGGACACCACCTGGTCGGTGGCGTCGCGGTCCAGCAGGTCCACCTGATGGAAGGTGATCGGCACGCCGGCGATCTCACCCATCCGCTCCAGGGCCACCGGGGAGGAGTTGGACAGGTTGTCCAGCACCTCCACCTGGTGGCCCTCGGCCAGCAGGAGCAGGGTCGTGTGGGAGCCGATGTAGCCGGCTCCGCCCGTCACCAGGATGCGCATGGGCCCACACTAGCCACCCACCGGGGTCACGACGCGCTCGCCCGAGCAGCAGGGGCCCGGCGGGGGCGGGAGGACGTTCGTGACAGGTCTCACACAAAGCTTCGATGGTGCTCAAAAACCCTGTGCGGCAAAGGCTTGCTCGGGGGCGACAGCGCGCTGGCAGAATCATCACAGAATCAGTGTTGCGCGGGGCCCGCACGAGGGTAAAAATGCACAACCCCTGGACGCAGTCCCACCGCTGCTCGGGCCGTTGGCTGATCCCCCGCACGGCCCGGATCCCCCCTGCTGCGGACGTCGCCCATCAGCAAGGAGCCCTCCTCATGACCCCCCGCCCCCTGCTCTCACGCACCCTGAGCGCCCTGACCCTCACCTCCCTGGGCCTGGTCACCCCGGCCACCGCCCAGGCGGTTGAGGCCCCAGCCCCCTCGGTGCAGGTCGTCGCCGACCCCAGCATCGAACTGGTGGTGCTGGTGCTCGACGACGGGTCGCCGACGGTGGACGCGTACACCGACCGACTGGTCCGCGAGGGCGTGCCCCACCGGCTGGTGAACTTGAACGCCGCCGACCGGCCCACCATCGACGAGTCCTTCCTGACCGTCGGCGGTCGCGCCGACCACGCCGCCTTCCAGGGCGTCATCACCCCCAACTCGGCCCCCCCGCAGCTCTCCAAGGCGGAGGCGGCCGCCCTGCGCGACTGGCAGGCGCGCTTCGCCATCCGCCAGGTCTCGGCCTACGTCTACCCCTCGGCCGCCGTCGGCCTGCAGACCCCCGAGGCCGCCGGTCCCCTGGACGACAGCACCCTGCAGGTGACCCCTAGCGCCCGGGCCGGCGCGTTCGGCTACCTGGACGGCCCGGTGCCGGTGGGCGACGTGAACCCCGCCGTCACCGAGACCTACGGGTACCGCGCCGCCGCGCTGGAGGGGGGCGCCGAGGCGGTGGTCACCAGCAGCACACCGTCGGGAGGCACCGCGGTGATGACCGGCATCCACCGCGCCGACGGTCGGGAGGAGATGTTCAACACCTTCTCCTTCAACCGGTACCAGGACCACCACCGCATCCTGGCCCACGGCCAGATCGAGTGGTTGACCCGCGGCATCCACCTGGGCAGCTACAGCAACGCGTTCTCCGTGCACTCCGACGACACGTTCAGCGCCAGCAGCCTGTGGAGCCCCCACGGCAACTGCACCATCGGCGCCGGGTGCGACCCGGCCCAGGTGCTGCCCGACGAGCCGGCTACCGCCCGGATGAACGCGGCCGACGTGGAGTTCATGCGCTCCTGGCAGCAGCAGTGGGGCCTGAAGATCGACCAGGCCTTCAACGGCGCCGGCTCCCGGGAGTACGCCGCCACCCACGGCACCGACCCGCTGCTGGCCGCGCTGCGCACCCGGCCGCGCGACTTCCGCTTCATCAACCACACCTGGAGCCACCGCCACCTGGGCTGCGAGCGCCAGTACGACCCGGTGACCGGCGCTGCCAGCTGCCAGCGAGATGCCGCCGGCGCGGTGGTGACCGTGCCCCGGTCCACCCTCGTGGAGGAGATCCGACGCAACCTGAACTTCGCGTTCTGGAACGGCCTGCCGGTGGACCGCACCGAGCTGGTCACCGGGGAGCACTCCGGCCTGCTGGGTGACCCGGAGCTGTCCACCGACAACCCGAACTTGGGCGGCGCGCTAAGGGACACCGGGGTGCGGTGGATCGCCGCGGACAACAGCCGGGACCCGTGGCAGCGCCCGGTGGGCCCGGCCCTGACCGTGCCCCGCTACCCGATGAACATCTTCTACAACGCGGCCACCGAGGAGCAGCAGGTGGACGAGTACACCTGGATCTACTCCTCCCGGGCGGACGGTGGCTCGGGCCACTGCGAGACCGACCCGCGCACCACCTGCCTGCCCCCCCTGAGCGGAGCCGGTGCCTTCCGCGACGTGCTGGTGCCCCGGGAGGCGGCCAACGCCCTCTCCCGCGTGGTGAACAACGACGCCCGCCCGCACTACGTGCACCAGGCCAACCAGACCGGCGACCGCATCATCTACCCGGTGCTGGAGCGCCTGCTGACCGACTACCGCGCGATCTTCGCCGACAACACGCCGCTGGTGAACCCCACCCAGGCGCAGGCCGGTGAGCAGCTGCGCGCTGCGGCGACCTGGCAGGCCGAGGACGACGCCCGCGCCACCTGGCGCGGCGGCCGGGTGCAGCTGCGTGCCACCGGCGACGGCGCCACCATCCCGGTCTCGATGCCGGCCGGTACCACCCATGGCTGGTCCCGCCTGCCCCAGGAGTACGCCGGCAAGGCCGTGGGCACCTACGAGGTTGGCACCTGGCTGCCGCGCACCCTCACCGTTCCCGGCGACGGATGGGGTGCTTCGGCCACGAGGTCCTCGTGACCGCGCCGCCCGTGCGGGTGGCGATGGTCACGGAGGGCACCTACCCCTACACGACCGGCGGCGTCAGCACGTGGTGTGACCAGCTGGTGCAGGGCATCGACGTGTCCTTCGACCTGGTCGCCCTGACCGGGACGGGGACCGAGGACCTGCGGTGGGAGCTGCCGGCCTCGGTTCGGAGCGTGCAGCAGGTGGGCGTGTGGGCACGCTGCGAACCCACACGCACCCGACGGAAGCACCGCCGGGCCCTGCGGGACGTCACCACCCGGATGTGGGATGCGGTCATCGCGCCCTACGACGGGCGCACCGGCGAGTTCGACGCCGCGATCGCGGACTGGCTCGAGCTGGCCCGGGACACGTCGGTGAGCGCGCTGCTCACCCACGAGGGGTCGCTGGGCGGGCTCCTGGATGCCTGGAACCAGCACGCCGGGGACCTGCCGCCCCTCTCGGTGGCCGGGGCCGCACGCGCCTGCGGTCTGGTGGACCGCACGCTGGCCCTGGCCGACACGCGGCTGGCCGACGACATCGACGTCGTCCACGCCACCGCCAGCGGCCCCACCTCGCTGGTTGCGATGGCGCATGAGGCCCGCACCGGCGCCCGGTGGCTGCTCACCGAGCACGGGGTGCAGCTGCGGGAGCGCTACCTGGCGGCCGCGGACGAGAGCAGCTGGTCGGTCCGCCGGGCCGTCACCTCCTTCCACCGGCATCTGGCGGGGCTGGCCTGCCGACGGGCCGACCGGTTGCTGCCGGTCACCGAGTTCAACGCGCGGTGGGAACGGCGCCTGGGGGCCCCGGCGTCCGCCATCCGGGTCATCCACAACGGGGTGGAGGTGGACCGGTACCCCGTGATCGAGCGCGAGCCGGAGGTGCCCACCACGGCCTTCGTCGGCCGCATCGACCCGCTGAAGGACCTGGCCACCCTGATCCGGGCCCACGCCCTGGTGCGCCAGCGGGTGCCGGACGCACGGCTGCGGCTGTTCGGCCCGCTGAACGACGCCAACCGTGAGTACGCCGCCAGCCTGGAGCAGGTGGTGGACGAGATGGGGGTGGGCGACAGCGTGACCTTCGAGGGGGCCTCCCCCGGCAGCCGCCCCGGCTTCGAGACCGGCCACGTAGTGGCCATGTCCAGCATCAGCGAGGGCCTGCCCTTCGGCCTCATTGAGGCGATGATGTGCGGCCGCGCCACCGTCTCCACCGACGTCGGCGGGGTGTCCGACTGCGTGGACGAGGAACAGACCGTCGGGGCGCTGGTCCCGGCCCGTGACCCGCAGGCCCTGGCCGACGAGCTGGCCCACCTGCTGACCGACCACGAGGCGCGCCACACGATGGGGCGCCGCGCTGCGGTGTGGGCGCGCGAGCGCTTCGACCTGCGTGGGTGCCTGGAGGCCTACCACGAGGAGTACCTGCACGCAGCCGGGACCCGGACCCGCTGATGCCCGCCTCCATCGCGCCCCGCCCCCCGGCGGACCCCGGGCCGGACGTCACCCAGGCTGCCGCCGGGGCGGTGGACGCGTGGGACATGACCGCGCGGATCGAGGCGGCCGGCGTCACCGACCGCACGGCGCGCGCACTGTGGGGGCACCCGGACGTCTTCTCCATGGCCGAGGAGATCTACGCCGAGCAGGAGGCCCCGCCGACCCGGCGGCACGCCATGGTGCAGCGGCGGCTCATGACCGCCTCCCTGCGGCGGGCCCTGCTCATCGTGGCGTGCGCGCTGCTCTCGGCCGCGGTCCAGCACGCCCTGGGCATCTCGGTGCTGGCGATGGGCACGGCCGGCGGGTTGGGGTGGGTCGCCGGTCAGACCGTGGCCGGGACCTCCTGGCACGCCCTGGGTGCCGGCCAGCCCCAGCGCGCGCTCGACGTGGGCTGGTGGCTGGCCCAGCGGCTGGTGCAGGGCAGCCTGGTGCTGGTCCTGCTGTACGCCGCGCTGGTCCCGGACCGGGTGGAGATGGTGCTGGTCTGCCTGGGGTGGATGGTGCTGACCTGTTGTCTGTCCCTGTTGCTGGTGGTCAACCGCTACGGCGGCGCGCTACTGGCCTGCGGGGCCGCGGCCGGGCTGGCATGGCTCCTGCAGTGGCCGCTGGACGGGCGGGCCGAGCAGTGGGCCGTGGCCGGCGTCGCCCTCACCTGCGTGCTGGGGGTGGCCTGCGCCGTGGTGCTCCGCACCACCCACGTCTGGCGGGTGCCCGCGCCCACCGGCACCGAGGCCCGCGCCGCGGTGCCTCCCCTGCTGCAGGCGCTGGTGCTGGTGGTGGCCCTCCTGCTGGCCCTGAACGCGGCCCCCGCGAACGCGACCACCGCGATGGTCGCGGGTATCGTCGGGGCCATGTGCCTGCTGGACCCGTGGATCACCGGCGTCCGGGTGAGCCTCGCGAACGTCGCCCACCGGAGCACCTCCCTGGGGTGGTCCCGCAGCGCCGCGTGGTCGCTGGTGCTGGCCACCTCCGTGGCCACCGCACTGGTCTGCGCGGGAGCCGTGCTGCTGGCCGCCCCGCTCCTGCAGATCCCCGCCCCCGGGGCGCGGGTGGCCGCCTACGCCGCGGCCGGGTTCGGCGTGCCGGCGGCCCTCTCGGCCCTGCTGGCGGCGTTCGGTGCCAAGTGGGGCCCCCTGGTCCCCGCCGTCGGCGCCCTGGTGACCGCCTGGGCGGCCCTGGCGCTGGACCGGACCCTGTGGGTGGTGGTGGTCGCCGCCCTGTGCACCGCGGTGAGCCTGCTGTACGGCATCCGCCACTTCCACGACGCGCGGGTGTTCGTGTGACCACGCCGGAGCGCGCCCGGGGGGCCCGCCCCGCGCCGGGGTGGCCGCTGTACGCCCACCCCGTCACCCACCCCACCGTGTGGGAGCGTGCTACCGAGATGGCGACCGGCTGGCGGCAGTGGGGCGACGGCCTGGTGGTCGTCAACGTCCACGACGGTCCCGGTGACCAGCGGTCTTGGCAGGCTTACCAGCCCGCCCTCTGTGCCCTCACGACGGCGGCCCCCGCCCCCTGCATCGCGGGGTACGTGCACACCGGATGGGGGCGGCGAGCCGTCGAGGCGGTGCTGGCGGACGCCGGCGCCTGGCAACAGCGTGACGGGCTGCGCACGCTGATGCTGGACGAGTGGTGCAGCGGCGACGAGCACCCCGAGCAGGTGGACCGCTCTCTGCGCCTGCTCGAGCTCCTGCGGCCCGACTGGGAGCGGGTGGTGGTCAACCCCGGGCGCCGGTTGGCCCCCGGGTACGCCCGCCGCCTGGACGGCCTGGTCGACGCCGCCTGCACCTCCGAGGAATCCGGCAGCGCCATGCCGCCGGAGCCGGAGCCGGGTCACCTGCCGGACGGTGCCCTGCGGTGGACCCTGGTGCACTCCGCCCCGCAGGGACGTGCGGTCCCCGGCGTGCTCGGGGCGGACCTGGCGTGGTGCACCGCCTCAGCGCCGCCCCACCCTTGGGACGGCAGCGGCTCCGCCACGGCGCCGTGATCCCGCCCGGGGCGGGGCCGGGGGGCGGGCGCGGCGGGCAGGGACACGCCGCGCGCGCTCCCGGGGGTGGGGATGGCCCTGGAGGACGCCCTCGAGCGGGCGCTGCGCCCCCTCATCGAGCCGGCCGTGGCCCGGCACCTGGCCGCGGCGCGGGAGGACCTCGCGACCACGCTGTTCGCCCTGCCCGACCTTGGCCATGATCGAGACCACCAGCTCCCTGCCCTGCCAGCAGTACGTCGCCGGGGCCCGCCGGCTGGGGCTGGACCGGGAGGCGCGGGCGTATATCGACGAGCACGTGGGGGCTGACGCGGCCCATGAGCAGGTGGCCCTGCGGCAGATGTCCCCGCGGTGGCCCGGGCCGAGGGTCCGGAGCGGCCGCTCATCGGCTTCCTGGCGGGCCTCTACCTGGAGGGGCGGGTGGGGCAGGAGGCCATCGCCCGCTGGGACGCCGCGACGGGACGCACAAGCTGCTCGCCGCACCGTCTCGCCAGTCCCCCGCCTGACCCGCCGGAGACTGAGCCCGCCGGCCGGTGGGCCCAGTGTCAGCGCCCGCGACGACGTGGTCCCCGCGCCACCCTCCGAGACAGGGGTGACGCGGGGACCACGGGGAGCCACCCGCGGTGCGGGGGCGCAGGACTCACTCCCAGGGCGACCAGATGTCCTTCTCGCAGGGCGGGAACTCGGGGATGGTGACCGTCTCGGTGAGCGTGTACACATTGCCGTCGACGGTCACGCTGTAGGTGACCTGCACGGAGATGTTGGCCGAGTCGTCCGAGAGCAGGAAGAAGACGACGTCGTCGCCGCCGGGCGGGATGGTGTAGCTGTCCTGGTTCTGGTCGCCCGCCCACTCGAGCTCCTTGCCGTCGGGGCCGGCGATATCGTCGATGGTCACCGTGCCGGTGACCTGGGACTCATTCGTGAAGTGGACGGCGATGCGGTAGGCCTTCTGGCCCCGGCTCTCGCCCGGGAACTTGCAGCTGCCCTCCGCCTCCTCGTCGATGACGATGGGGGTGCCCGGCGAGGCGGCCAGGGCCGGGGCGGCGGTGGCGACGGCGATGGCGGGGGCGGTCCAGGCGGCGCCCTGGACGAGCTTGCGGCGCGAGATGGTCATGGTTTTTCCCCTTCTGAGAGCATGGTGTCTGTCCCCTGTGGACACTGACTCCCCCATCGTAGGCTGAGCCGCATCCACGACAAAACCCTTCCCACCCGCGTGACAGCGCCGTGACAGCAGTGCCGAAGTCAATGGGCCGGACGACACGCAGGAGGGAACCCGTCGACCACCACCGACCTCATGCGGCCGGCCCGGCGGCAGGCCCACGCCCTGCTCGCCTGCTTGGCCCTGGGCCTCATTGCCGCCGCCGTGTGGACCGCTCTGCAACCGGTCCGCTACACCGCGCACGCCGTGGGCTTCGTCCACGGCACGAACAGCGAGTCCACCACGCAGTCGTTCTCCGCCACCCTGCTGACGGAGAAGCGCACCCAGTCCTACCTGCCGCTGGTGAGCAGCCTGCCTGTGGTCGAGCAGGTGCGCGAGGCCCTCCAGCTGGAGGAGAGCCCCACCACCATCGCCTCTTGGCTGACGGCCGCGGCCCCGAGAGCAGCGTGAACCTGACGATCACGGCCAAGGCGTCCACCCCGCGCGATCGCCCGGGCGATCGCGAACGCGGCTATGCAGGCGACGGCCGACCGCGCCGTGGAGATCGAGGGGGGAAAGACCGAACTGGAGCTGGTGCCGCTGGAGACGGCCACGCTGCCCACCTCCCCCTCGGAGCCGCTGCCGGCGCGCAGCCTGGCCCTCGGCGGTCTGGCTGGACTGGCCCTCGGGTTCGGCGTCGGCAACTGCTGAGCGACCCAGCCCCCGGGTGACGTGTTACACGCAGCGTGCGGCGGCGGTCCAGATGCCTGCACGATAGGCTCGAAGCAGACCATCACCCGTCCCGAGGAGGACAGCATGGACCCCATCCGCATGATCGCCCGCCCGATGCTCGGCGGCATCTTCGTCGCCACCGGCATGAACCACATCAAGAGCCCCGACTACGGCGCAGAGGTTGCCCAGGGCTTCAACGACCAGGTTCTGGAGCCCGTGGGATTGGGCGCTGACGGCCCCACCCTCATGAAGGTGCACGGCTACGTCTCCGTGGTCGCCGGTGCCGGCTTGGCCCTCGGCGTGGCCCCCCGCCTGTGCGCGCTCGCGCTCGCCGCGGACGTCACCGCCGTGAACCTCACCGCCAACCGCTTCTGGGAGCAGGAGGGCGAAGAGCGCCAGGGCACGCAGATCCAGTTCCTCAAGGACCTGGCCATCGCCGGCGGTCTGCTGATCGCCTCGGTGGACACCAAGGGAAAGCCCGGTCTGGCCTGGCGCGCGCAGCACGCTGCCGAGGCCGCCGGCCACCGCGCGGACCACCTGGGCACCATCGCTGGCCTGAAGAAGGACATCGTGGGCCTGCAGGCCGAGAACCAGGCCCTCAAGGCCAAGGCCACCGTGAGCGGCACCGCGGGCAAGGCCACCGGCAAGGCCGCGGGCGTCACCGGCCTGCTGGGCTCCCAGGCCAAGGCCGGCAAGAAGGTCTTCGCCGCCAAGAAGCGCAAGGACTCCTTCATCGACCGTGCGCTGGACGCCGTCGAGGACTCCTACAACACTGCCAAGAAGAAGGTCGCCTGAGCACCAGGTCGATCACATGAGCAGCAACCCGACGGGGCGCGAGGACCACACCGGTGGCACCTCGCGCCCCGCGGCGTACCCCGCCCCCACCACCACCGGCCCGCTGCACGCCACCGTGCACGTCCCGGGCTCCAAGTCCTGGACCAACCGCTGGCTCACCCTGGCCGCCCTGGCCAGCGGCCCCAGCACCCTGCACTCCCCCCTGGACGCCCGCGACACCCAGCTGATGGCCGGCGCCCTGCGCGCCTTCGGCCACGACGTCCGGACCGATGCGGGGAGCACCGGCGCCGCCTGGCGCGTCACCCCCGCGCACGGCTGGCACGCGCCGGCCGACCCCATCGACTGCGGCCTGGCCGGCACCGTCCTGCGCTTCCTGGTGCCCCTGGCCTCACTGGCCCACGGCCCGGTCACCTTCACCGGTGACGAGCGCCTCGGCCACCGCCCCCTGGAACCCCTGCTCGATGCGGTGCGCTCCCTGGGCCTGACCGTCACCGCCGGCGTCGGCGGCCCGGCGCGCCCCGGCCCCGGTGCCCACGGCGACGGCGACAGCCCCGCCGGGTCCAGCGTGCTGCCGCTGCTGGTGGCCGGCGCCCTGCACCCCAGCGACCCCGACGACGCCACCGTCGAGGTGGACGCCAGTGCCTCCTCCCAGTTCGTCAGCGCCCTGCTGCTGGCCGGCTGCACGGTGCACTCCGGCCTGACGGTCCGGGCCACCGGCACCGTGCCGAGCCGCCCCCACATCGACATGACCTGCCACGCCCTGCAGCAGGTGGGCGTCGTGGCCGAGCAGCGCGACGAGACCAGCTGGTGGGTGGAGGGCAAGCGCCCCGACCCCTTCGAGGTGACGGTGGAGCCGGACCTCTCCAGTGCGGCCGTGTTCGCCGCGGCCGCCGCCGTGGCCGGCGGCACCGTCACCCTGCCCGGGTGGCCCCGCTCCACCACGCAGGCCGGCGACACCATCCGCGATCTCCTGACCCGGATGGGGGCGCGCTGCGAGCTGACCGACGCCGGCCTGCGCGTCACCGGCGGCGAGCTCCACGGCATCGAGGCCGACCTGTCCGCCGCGGGCGAGCTGACGCCCGTGGTCGCGGCCACGGCAGCCCTGGCGGACTCCCCCAGCCGGCTCACCGGCATCGGCCACCTGCGCGGCCACGAGACCGACCGGCTGGCCGCCCTGGCCACCGAGATCAACGCCCTGGGGGGCGAGGTGCGCGAGCTGCCCGACGGGCTGGAGATCACCCCCCGGCCGCTGCACGGGGGGTCGTTCGCGACCTACCACGACCACCGGCTGGCGATGGCGGGCGCGCTGCTGGGGCTGCGCGTGCCCGGCATCGAGGTGCAGGACATCGACACCACCGCCAAGACCGTGCCCGGGTTCGACCGCCTCTGGGGCGCCATGCTGGAGGGGGACGCCTGATGGCGCGCAACCTGGCCACCTACTCCGAGGCCGACGCGAAGGTCCGGCCCAACAAGCGCGGCTCCCGGCCACGCACCAAGCAGCGGCCGGCGCACTCCGATGCCGCGACCGGGCAGGTGCTGGCCGTCGACCGGGGGCGCTTCGACGTGCTGGTCGATGGGGTGCGTGTGCGGGCCATGAAGGCCCGCGAGCTGGGGCGCAAGGGGATCGTCGTCGGCGACCAGGTGTCGCTGGTGGGCGACGTCTCCGGAGACCCGGACGCGCTCGCCCGCATCGTGCGCCGCGAGGCCCGCGAGACGCTGCTGCGCCGCACCGCCGACGACACCGACCCGGTGGAGCGCGTGCTGGTGGCGAACGTGTCGCGCATGCTCATCGTGACCGCCGCGGCCGACCCGGAGCCGCGGCCGCGCCTCATCGACCGCTGCCTGGTGGCGGCGTGGGAGGCCGGCATCGAGCCGGTGCTGGTGATCACCAAGGCCGACCTCGCCGACCCCGCCGAGCTGCTGGCGCAGTACGCGGCGCTCGACGTGCCCACGGTGGTGGTCGCGCGCGCCGGGGAGGACCCGCACGTGGGGCTCGCCGCGGTGCACGAGCTGGTGGCCGACCGGTGGACCGTGCTGGTGGGGCACTCGGGCGTGGGCAAGTCGACCCTGGTGAACGAGCTGGTGCCCGGGGCCGGGCGCGCCGTGGGCGGGGTGAACGACACCACCGGCCGCGGGCGGCACACGAGCACCTCCGCGGTGGCCCTGGAGCTGCCCGACGGTGGCTGGGTGGTGGACACCCCCGGCATCCGGTCGTTCGGGCTGGCGCACGTGGACCCCGAGGCGCTGGTGGGGTTGTTCCCCGACCTGGCGCCGGGCACCGAGGAGTGCCCCCGCGGCTGCCCCCACGAGGGCGTGGACGACTGCGGACTGGACGGCTGGGTTGCCGCGGGGCACGCCGGCCCCGGCGGGGCGCAGCGGCTGGACTCGCTGCGGCGGCTGCTGCGCGCCCGCGGCGGCGAGGACGCCGGGAGTTAGCCGGCCGGGTCTTCCGCAGCCGCACGGCGAGTGACGAGGCGTGAGATAAATCACACGTGCAACGCTCAGCGAAAAGCACTGCGAAACAGGGGGTCCGACATCGTGCATCAGAACCACCCGTACCTGAGACCTTCGTCACGCCATGCGGGATGGTGGCCCTGAGGGGACCTTCGCTACCGTCTCGAAAGGCCCAGCCCCGTGTGCCTCAGTGTTTCCCGAGGAGATCTCATGACCAGCAATACCACCACGCGCCGAAACGTCCTGAGGGGCGCGGCCTGGACGACCCCCGCCATCGCCCTGGCCACCGCCGCTCCCGTCACGGCCTCGAGCCCCGACCCGTGCGAGCCCACCCCGGTGACCGTCGACTGGGAGTCTGCAAACTACGTGCGGGTCTCCCCCTATGAGGGTTACTACACGATCCCGCTGTCGGACGGCTCGACCATGCAACTGGACATCCGCGCCAAGTTCGAGAACATGAGGCCGAACGGTGAGCGAACCACCGACGACCAGCTGAAGTTGAGCACATTCGACATCGGCGGTACTGGGGAGCCCGGCCTCATCCTCCACCAGAACGACTTTGGGCACCGCAGGCTTAACGGTTACCAGACGGTCACCTTCACCTTCGACCGCACCCTGACCACCCTGGACTTCCAGATCACGGACATCGACTGGAACCCGGACGACTTCCGTGACGCGGTCCGCCCGGGCAGCAACCTCGTTGCGACCCCCCAAGACACCCTCGAGGTGACGCGTTCGGGCTTCTACCGGCCCAAGGTAACCGGCGCAACCGATAACGACTCCGGTGACAACAACCTGAAGCTGCACGGCGAGCAGATCACGGAGTTCACCGTCGAGTACGCCAACCACGACCGCGGCTACGACCCGAAGGAGGACCGCGCACAGCGCGTCTTCTTCACGGACTTCGAGCTGACCGTGCCGCCCATCGGCTGCCCCTGATCACCCACTCCGCCGCGACGCGGGTCACAGCGGCCGCTGCCGGAGCCGCGCTCCGGCAGGGGCCGCTTGCTGTGCGCGTCGGGCGGCCAACCGGCCCGCCGAGCTCCGCCTGGGTCATGGGCGTCGCAGGGCGGCAGTGATGCTCACGCGGTCCGCGTGGTTCAGAACTCCGCGTCGTCCCGGGTCTCGCTGCCCGTGGTCTTCTCGGGGACAGCGTCGGCGCCCCCGATCTCGGTCTCGTCAGTGAAAGCCGGGCGGCCCCACGGCTGCCCCGGAGCCGTCACGCCTCCACGAGTGTCTGGTGGTCCGACAGGCCAGCCAGGCCCTCGGCCCACACCGAGGCGTCACCCACCAGCACCATGACCCAGCGGCCACCGCTCCAGCGGCGCCAGGCGTCCACCATCGCGGCAGCGTCCAGCTCGGCCAACTCGGCCAAGGTGCGCGTCGTGTACTCCGGTGTGAGCCCGTCCAGCGCCAGCACCGCGGCCTCGTGCGCGACCACCTGCGCAGTGGCATACCGCATCGGCGCCATCAAGAGCGCGTAGTCCCGCGCCTCGGTGGCGGCCTTCTCCTCGATTCCGTCGTCCACGCTCCGCAGCAGACGCACCATCTCGCCCACCGCCTCCGCCGTGGACTCGGTGGTGAAGCTCCCCGAGACGGTGAACTCCCCCACCCGCGAGCGCGGACGGAAGCCCGCACGCATGCCGTAGGTCCACCCCTTCTCCTCCCGGAGCACCGCATCGAGCAGGGATGCCGGGGACGCGCCCACGTGCACCGCCAGGGGCGCGTACGGGGCGAAGCCACCCTCGGCGTGGCGCGTCGGCCCGAGCCAGCCCAAGCGCACCTCGGTCTGCGCGGCGCCGGGACGGTCGACCGTCAGCACCTCCAGCGGGGGCTGGGCCTCCTCCCCCGCCGTCTCGATGGGGGCGCCGTCGCCACGGCCGGCGCCGTCGCGACCGACGGCGTCGTCGCCCGCCGGCGCCGCACCTGCCGCACCGGGCTCACGACCGGGCACCTCGGCGGGGTCCGCAGCAGCCTCCGCAGCCTCCTCGGGCCACTGGGCCACCTGCTCGGACCACGGGTTCACGAGCTCGCGCTGCACCATCGCGGCCACCTCCTGCGAACCCTGACCCGCCAGGTCACCGGCGACCACCACCTGGGCGCGCGCCGGGCGCACCCAAGCGCGGTGGTGGGCGCGCACCGCATCGACCGTCACGGCCTGCACGGTCTCGGCACTGCCGGCACCCGGACGGCCCTCTCGCGCGTCGGCGCCGTGCAGCAGCGTGGCGAACTCACGCGCGGCGCGGCTGGCCGGGGAGTTCAGCTCCTGGGCGATGTCGAACAGCCTCCCCCGCACCTCCCGGGCCACCGCGGCCTCGGGGAAGGCCGGCTCCGCGAGCACCTCCGCCAGCAACCGCAGGCCCTGGGCCAGACGGTCCGGCGTGGCCTCGAGGCCCACCAGCAGCCCGAACTCCGAGGAGATGACCGAGAAGTCCACCCCGAGGCGCTCGAAGGCCCGGGCCACCTGGTCGGCGT
Source organism: Kytococcus sedentarius (assembly GCF_041937525.1). Taxonomy (GTDB): domain Bacteria; phylum Actinomycetota; class Actinomycetes; order Actinomycetales; family Dermatophilaceae; genus Kytococcus; species Kytococcus sedentarius_A. The sequence continues at coordinate 271,733 of NZ_CP169391.1, read as the reverse complement.
CCTTGGAGCCCGTGCCCTCCTCCAGGGTGGCGGCCACGATCACGCCCACCCCCTCGATCTCGCGCGGCTCGGCCGCCCACGGCATGGGCACGGCCACCTCGACGCTGACGACCTTCTGGCCGGGCAGGTCGAACACGCGCACCCCGTCGGCACCGGCCAGGTCGAGCTGGGCGGACTGCGGGTAGGCCCAGGCCCGCGGCTGCTCCACGGCGGGCGCCTGCGACCGGTCGGCCGCGGGGGGCTGGGCGGCGCCGGCGGGGCTGGCGAGGCTGGTCTGCGAACGGTCGGTCTGCGACATCACACGGCCTCCTGCGGTTGAAAGGTGAGCACCTCGAAGGCGCCGGGCTGCCACCAGGTCTCGGCGGCGCGCTGGACGTCCTCGGCCGTCACGGCCTGCAGCTCGTCCAGCCAGTGCCACGCCCGCTCGGCACCACCGCGCAGGGTGGCGAAGTGCCCCAACACGTCAGCCCGGTTGTCGTGGTGGGCCAGCGAGGACAGCCAGGACCGCTCGGTGTCGGCCAGGACGGTCGCGATGTCGTCCGCGCTCACCCCATCGGTCGCGACCCGTCCGAGCTCCTCCACCACGTCCAGGGCGACCCGGCGCGGGTCGTGACCGTCGGCCACATCGGCCACCACCAGCCCCGGCGACACGCCGGCCGCCGAGCCCATCACGTGCCCCTGCACGCCGTGGACGCTCTCCTCCCGACGCAACAGGCGCTGCGCCAGCCGCGAGGAGGCCAACCCGGCCACCACGTCCATCGCCAGCGACAGCGGCAGGTGGTCGGGGTGTTCCTCGGCCGGCGCACGGAAGGCGACGTGTACGCGCGGGGAGGGCACCGCATCGGGCACCGTCGTGAAGCGCGGGCCGTCACCGGTGAGGGGACCCAGGGGCGCCATCGGCGGCGTCTCGACCGGTTCGGCGGGGGCCTGCCACTGGCCGAACCAGTGGTCCACCCGCTCCAGGCCGTGTTCCGGCTCCACGTCGCCCACCAGGGTGAGCACTGTGGTGTCCGGGCGGTAGTGAAGGGCGTGGAAGGCGTGCGCATCGGCCAATGAGGCCGCCGCGAGGTCGTCCATGGAGCCGATCGTCGGGTGGTGGTACGGGTGCCCGGCCGGGAAGAGCGCCGCCTGGATGCGGTGGAAGGCACTGCCGTACGGCTGGTTGTCGTAGCGCTGGCGCTTCTCCTCCACCACCACCGAGCGCTGGTTGTCGAGGGTGCCCTGGTCCAGGGCCTCGCGCAGCAGCAGGTGGCGGTCGGACTCCAGCCACAGCGCCAGGTCCAGGGCGCCGGAGGGCAGGGTCTCGAAGTAGTTGGTGCGGTCCAGGGAGGTGGTGGCGTTCGCCGAGCCGCCCACCGCCATCAACCGCGAGAAGTGCTCCCCGGTGGCCACGTTCGCCGAGCCCTGGAACATCAGGTGCTCGAAGAGGTGGGCGAACCCGGTGTGGCCCGGCGCCTCGTGGCCGCTGCCGACGCGGACCCACAGGTTGACGGCCACCACCGGCGCCGTGTGGTCGGGCTGCACCACCACCCTCAGTCCGTTGGGCAGGGAACGCTCGACGAGGGGGAGGTCCAAGGGCATGGCGTCACCCTACGTCGACGCCCCCCGCATCGAGTCGATGCGGGGGGCGTCGTCAACGGCGGTCGGGGACCGCGGCGGCTCAGGCCTGGCCGCGCTCCACCTGGCGCATGTCCGGGGCGTCGACGTCGCGGACCTGCTCCAGCTCCTTCGAGGAGCCGGCCCCGGTGGCGTCGGCCACCCAGGACTTCAGCGCGACCGCACGGTTGCGCAGACCCGGCAGGTAGAACAGGTGGATGCCCAGCCACATCAGCCACGCCGGGGTGCGGGTGAGCTCGAACTTCTTGTCCGCGCCGATGTAGCCCACCCCCCTGCCGCGGGCGATGATCGCGAAGGAGCCCTTGTCGTGGTACTGGTACGGCTCGGTGCTGTCCAGGCCCACGGTGCGACGGGCGATGGTCTCACCGGCGTGCGTACCGGTCTGCATGGCGTTCTGCGCCACACCGGGCACCTTGGCCACCATGTCGCCGACGAAGAAGATCTCCGGGTGGCCCGGCAGCGTCAGGTCGTCCTGGACGGTGATGCGGCCCGCGCGGTCGGCCTCGGCGCCGGCCTTGTCGGCCACGATCTTGCCGATGTCCGCGGCCTGCACGCCGGCGGCCCAGATCTTGGTGTCGGCCTCGATGCGCTCGGGCTCCTGGCCCTTCACGGTCAGGGTGATGGACTCCGCATCGACGTCGGTGGCCATGCTGTTGAGGCGCACCTCCACGCCGAGCTCCTCCAGCTGGCGCTGCGCGGAGCGGCCGAGCTCCTCGGAGAACGGCGGCATGACCTGGCCCAGGCCCTCGACCAGCAGGATGCGGGCCTGCGTGGTGTCGATGTGCTGGTAGGAATCCACCAGCGTGCGGTGGCAGATCTCGGCCAGCTGGCCGACGAGCTCCAGACCGGTGGGGCCGGCGCCGACGACCACGAAGGTCAGGGCCTTGCGGGCATCCTCCATACGGCCGGCGGCGGCAGCGGCCTCGGCGCGGTCGAAGGAGTCGAAGATCAGGGAGCGCAGGTAGAGGGCGTCCTCGACGGTCTTCATGCCGGGCGCGAACTCGGCGAAGTGGTCGTTGCCGAAGTAGGACTGGCCAGCGCCCGCGGCGAGGATGACCTCGTCGTACTCGTAGCGGGACTCCTGGCCGTCCGCGGTGGCGATGACGGCCTTGCCGTCCACGTCCACGTCGGTGACCTCGGCCTGCACGACACGGACGTTGTCCTGGCCGCTGAGCACCTCACCGATGGTGGGGGCGATCTCCTGCTCGGAGATCATGCCGGTGGCCACCTGGTACAGCATCGGCACGAACAGGAAGCTGTCCGTCTTGCTCACCAGGGTGATCTCGACGTTGGCGTCGGCCAGTGCCTTGGCGGCGGAGATCCCACCGAAGCCGGAACCAACGATCACGACGCGGCGGCGGCCGGTCGTCGCCGCGGGGACGGTGGTGTTCTGGGCGGACTCAACGGACACGTGGATCTCCTCGGTGATCGCATGCAGGCAGGGTGAACCGCAACGGTTCCCCCCTACGGTAGCCGGTCCACGGCATGGTCGTGCCCCCGGCTGCCCCTGTGTGGAGCCGCCGGGGGGGTAGCCGAGGTGCGGGCTCAGTCCAGGCCGGCGCCCACCGCATCGGAGAAGCCCGGCACGTCCTCCACCAGCTGGCGGGAGAAGTCCTTGGCGCCCTCCGGGGCCAGGTGGATGGCGTCACGGCTGGAGCCGTCCCCCCACCACGCTCCGAACCGATCCACCGGGAAGTGCTCCGCGTCCGCCGCCTCGGCCAGGCTCGCGGCAACCCTCTGTCGACGCGCGTCGTAGTCACGGCCCAGCTCCTCCAGGGTGTCCTGGTGCACCGGCGGGTACGGGATCTCGGTGGTGAGGACGGTCACCCCCTCGGACTCCAGGAAGTCCACCAACGCGGTGAACTGCTCCACCGCCGCGTCCTGCGTGTGCGGGAAACCCGGGAAGCCCTTCTCACCCCGCTCCTGGGAGGCGGCACGCGCGGCGTCCGCCGAGATCCCCGGGTGCGTGATCTGGCCGTTCGACAGCACGTACGAGCCTGGCGGAAGTTGAGGGTCTGCTGCAGGGGGTTGCCGTCCAGTGCCCACTGCACCTGGCCACCTCCGTCGCGATACCGGAAGCGCAGGTCCTCGACATCGCGGCGGCAGGTCTCCGCATCGGCCTCGGTCCAGGTGCCCTTCGCGGGACGGTCACACCCCTCCACCACGTGCGAGAACGGGCTGTGCTGCACCTCGCCGGAGTAGAACGAGTCGTTCTCCGCCGCGCGGGTCGAGACCACCAGCACAGCCACGTCGGGCAGCTTGTCGAGGGAGGCGGCGTAGCGCGCCACCAAGGTGTTCACCCCCCATCGGGCTCGGCTGCTCGCGGCGTTGAACACGGTGACCTCGCGCCCCACCTGCTCCGAGAGGAGCTCCCCCAGCACCTGGGGGTCCACACCCTGCTGGGTCATCGAGTCACCGAACAGCATCACGTCGTGCCTCGGCTGCAGGGTGAGGGCGTTGGTCATGGTCTCGAACGCGCCACCGTGGGTGGGAGCCACCGGGATGCGCCGCTCATCGATGAGGGACTGGAGCTGCTCAGCCGTCACGTCGTCGTCGAGGGGCTGGTTGAAGTCGGGTTGCGGGTCCAGGCCGTCGCTCGAGTCGACACCCGTGGTGTCGTCCGCCCCGGGGGACCCCTGAGGGCCGGTGCACCCCGTGACGAGAAGCCCGAGGGAGAGCAACAACACGACCGGCCGGGCCCCTCGTGAGTTCATGCGCGACAGAGTAGCGAGGCGAGACCGGGCGGACGGGACGCGCACGAGGCTGGCGCTGAGAACCGGACCGGCTGCCCGGATGGTCACTGCCCCCACGGCATGCAAAGAGGCCCGGAACCTGATGGTTCCGGGCCTCTCCTACGTTTGAGAGCCGTTGGCCCTCAACGCATGTGGTAGCGGGGGCAGGATTTGAACCTGCGACCTCCGGGTTATGAGCCCGGCGAGCTACCGAACTGCTCCACCCCGCGTTGGCGGTTGCCTACTCTACGACCCGTTCTCCCAGGACGCAAATCGGCCACCTCCCGGCCACCGGGCGTTCACTCACTCGGCGGGAGCCTCCTCCGGCTGCTCGGGCTGCTCGGGCTCCACGGGCTGCTCGCCACCCTCGGGCGCGTCCGCACCCTCATCGCCCTCGGGGCCCAAGTTGGCGCTTCCGCCCTCCGGCGAGGCCTCGGTGGCCCGACGGATGGCGTCACGCAGCTCCGCCTGCGCCTCCCCGTAGGCGGCGAAGTCGCCCTCCTGCAGCGCGCGGTCCGCAGCCTCCATGGCCGTCCGAGCGTCCTCGAGCGCAGCGGTCAGCGCGGCCTCGTCGGGCGTGCCGGGCTGGCCGCCGTCGCCCTCGCCGTCACCGGACCCGTCACCCGAGCCGTCACCCTCACCGTCGCCCTCGCCGGAGCCGTCGCCCTCGCCGGAGCCGCCCCCATCGCCGCCCTCCTCATCGGAGAACAGCTGCGAGAGAGCCGAGTCCAGCGTGTCACCCCACGCGAGGTCGTTGCCGAAGGCGACCACCACCAGGCGGAGCAGCGGGTAGCTCGAGTCGGAGGTGGACTGCACGTAGATGGGCTCCACGTAGAGCACGCCGCCACCCACCGGCAAGGTCAACTGGTTGCCGAACTGCACGTCCGAGCCACGCTGCTGGTTCAGCGACAGGAACTGCGACAACGTCTGCGAGAAGTCCGCCGAGGAGATGTTCGACGACTCCAGGTCGTTCTGCACCTGACCGGGACCCGGCACGGTCGTCTCCCGCGGGAGCTCCAGCATGCGCAGGTCGCCGTACCCGTCACGGGGCACCCCCGCATCGGCCCCCGCATCGGCGTCCACCGAGAGGAAGCCCGAGAGGACCTCACGCTCACCCACCGGCTTGAACGTGCTGGTGAGGGAGAAGCGCGGCTCCTCCTGACCCGGCATCTGCACGCCCAGGTAGTACGGCGGCTGCAGCACCTGCTGGTTGTCCTGCGTGGGGTCCGCCGGCACCTTCCAGAAGTCCTGGCCACCGAAGAAGGCCGACGCGCTCGTGACGTGGTAGCGCTGCAGCACCTCACGCTGCGCCTTGAACAGGTCCTGCGGGTAGCGCAGGTGACTCATCAGCTCGGCGCTGATCTCCGACCGCGGCTTCACCGAGTCCGGGAAGGCCTGGCGCCACGCCTTCAGCATGGGGTCCTGCTCGTCCCACGCGTACAGGGTCACCGACCCGTCATACGCGTCCACCGTTGCCTTCACCGAGTTGCGCAGGTAGTTCACCCGCCCGCTCGCGTTGGCCACGTTCGTGCTCGATGCGGTGGTGCCGTCCGCCGTCGCCTGCTCCAGGTTGGTCGTCTCCGAGTAGGGGTAGCGCGACGACGTCGTGTACCCGTCCACGATCCACACGATGCGGCCGTCCACCACCGAGGGGAGTGCATCCCCATCGAGGGTCAACCAGGGCGCCACCCGCTCCACCCGCTCGCGCGGCGTGCGGTGGTCCAGCAGGCGGGACTCGCTGTTGAACGCGTCGGCCAGGAGGAAGTTCCCCTCGCGGTACTTGATGGCGTACGCCGCCCGGTTGAGCCAGTTGCCCACCGGCACGCCACCGGACCCGCGGTAGGTGGTGTTGGCCTGACCGGTCTCCGACCCGTCCGGGCGGTCCAGCTCCCGGGGCTCAGCGTCCTCGGGCGCACCCACCACCGAGTACACCGGGGAGAACTCACCGAAGTACACGCGCGGCTCGTAATCCCCCGGCCCCAGGTTCTGGGTGGGCGGGATGTTGCGCTCGGTGAAGACCGGCTCACCCTGCGAGGACTTGGCCGAGGAGTCCGCAGCCACCATGCCGAAGCCGTGCGTGTACACGGTGTGATCGTTCACCCAGTTGCGCTGCGAATCCGAGATGCCGTCCAGGTCGAGCTCACGCACGGCCACCACGTGCTCCTGGGTGGTGCCGTCCACCTCGTAACGGTCCACATCGAGGGTGTCCGGGAACTGGTAGTAGTTGCGGATGCCCTGCAGCTGCTTGACCGTGGAGCTGATGACCGAGGGGTCCATGAGACGGATGCCCGGGATGGACTCGCGGTCCTCCGCCAGCACGTTGGGGGTGGCGGCGGTGCGGGCGTCGTACGGGATGACCTCCACGTCCTCCACCCCGTAGGCCGCACGCGTGGCCTCGATGCCGCGCTGGATGTACGGGGCCTCCCGCGAGGCCTCGGAGGGGATCACGAAGAAGCGCTGCAGGACGGCTGGGTAGACGCCCAGGCCGACGAGCGAGCTGGCCACCAGCAGGGCCACGCTGGCCACGGGCAGCTTCCAGGTGCGCTCCCGCGCCGCCCAGAGGACCACGACGGCCACCACCACGGTCGTCACCGCCAGGATCGCCAGCATCGGGATGCGGGCGTGCACGTCCGTGTACCCGGGGCCCGCGGTGCGCGGCCCCATCACCGTGGTCATCTCCCAGCGCTGCACCAGGAAGTCCAGGGCCTTGACCAGCAGCGCGGCCGCGGCGAGGCCACCGATCTGCCACGCGGCGGAACGGGTGACGTGGCGACCACCGTGCAGGGGCCGCACCGAGACGGCGCCGGACAGGTAGTGGATGGCGAGGCTCCCCATCAGCGCCACCACGAGGATGGCGAGCAGGAGGTCCACCAGGATGGACAGGAAGGGGACGGTGAAGACGTAGAAGCCGACGTCGTGGCCGAACTGGGGGTCCACCTCGCCGAACGGCTGGCGGTTCCACCACAGCATCGCGGGACGCCAGGCGCTGGACAGGGCCAGACCCATGAACAGGGCGGCGATGGTGGGCACGCCCCACAACACGAGCCGGCGCGACCCGGCCGCCTGCTCGCGGTACTTCTCGAGCGGGTCGAAGGCAGCCATGCGGGGGTCACGCTTGGGGCGGGAACGGTAGGCCCCCCACAGGGCGGCACCGACCAGCGCCCAGGTGAGGGCGAAGCCGAGGGCGAACAACGCCACCGACCACAGGATCACCCGCAGGTACACCCCCTGGTGGTCCACCGAGCGGTACCAGAGCACGTCCGTCCACACGGTGGACAGGGCGGTCACCGCGACGGTGAGCACCATCAGGCCAGCCACGACCAGCGCGATCCTCCCGGCTCCGGTGCGCGGGCGGGGCAGGGGTGACGCCATCGAGAGCCGTCCTTCGTCTCACAGGGGGATGCGGGTGCCCAGCGTAGGGCACGGCCCCCGCATCGATGCGGGCGGATGCGCCAGACTGTGCGGGTGACTGACGACGCGACCCCCAGCACCCCCGACCTTCCCCCGGCCGACCTGCTGCAGGTGGCCCAGGAGACCGAACAGCACGTGGCCGCCGGCGGGTGGGCGCAGCGCGAGCGTGTGTTCGCACTGGTGCCGACGGCGGACCTGGTGGCGGCGGAACCGTCGCTGGCGGAGGCGCTCTCCGGGGCGGGGCGGTACTCGTCGATCGAGCAGGAGCTGCCGGAGGGGGTGGACCTCGCCGAGTACCTGGGGCAGCTGGCGTGGCCGCGGTCGGTGACCGGGTGTGCGCTGGCGGTGGAGCGGCTGCGGGCGGCGCCGGGGGCCGGGGGCGGCGGGGGCGTTGCGGGCGGCGCGGGCGTTGGCCCTGACTCTGGCTTTGCCGGCGCGGATCAGGAGGTGGAGCCCGTGCGGCTGCTGGTGGTTGCCACGCGCGATGGGGAGCGGTTCACGCTGGTGCGCTTGGCCGCCCACGACAGCGACGACGCCGTGGCCGTGGGGCCTGCAGTGGGGACCGACCTGCAGGAGGCGCTCGCGGCGACCCTGGAGGGGTGAGCCGGGGCGTGTGGGCTCGCCCCGGGTGGGTTGTCTCGCCGTGATGGGTGGGTTGTCCACAGGTCGATGGGGTGAGCTCCCGAGCCGCGGGCGCTCGTCCACATGTTCTAGTTGGGGATTGCGGTGTGCGATCGTTTGTACTAGGGTGGGGGTAGTCGGTCAGGCAGGGACCTGACTCAGATCTAACGCATTCGACCCGGGGAAGGGGGCGCGCGATGGAAGACCTGTTCGACGGACTCCGCGCGGCGCCCGCTGCGCCGGGAGTGTCTGCGGCCAAGGGCGGCGTTGCCGCGGGTGGCGCGGTCGCCCGGCATGTAGGGCCTGACGGCACGACGACCCTTGACGACGTCCCGGAGCTGGGACCGCGGGAGGCGATGGACGCGGCCCTGGCCCAGGCCGACGCGGCAACCACTGAGCTGATGGCCGCCATGGCACGCCTGGGTGAGCACCCCGAGGAACTCGACACTGCCTACCTCGAACGACTCCTGCAGCAGGTCCAGACGCTGAGCAACAAGCACGACCGACTCCGCGTCCGCGCCCTGGACGTCGTCCGGGCCACCCGCGAGGTGGGGAACGCACACCACGAAAGCGATGCCCAGTTCACCGCCGGACGCACCCGGACACGACGTGCCCAGGCCGGCAGGGATGCTGACCTGGCCAAGGCCCTGGGCAACCACACACCCACACCCCCACCGAGCCCCGGCAGTGGTGCCGGCAGCGACAGTGCGGGCTCGACAGGCGGCTCGGGACTGCTGGACGGTTCCCCCGACGGCAGCCACAGCGGCGGCAGCCCCACCAGCGGTGGCCCCCACGGTGCGGTGCAGACGCCGACGGCGGCTGCGTGGGACGCCGGGCTGATCACGCGGGATCACGCGTTGATCATCACCCGGGCACTGGACGACCTGCCTGACCACTTGAGCGCTGAGCAGCGGCACACGGTCGAGCTCGATCTGGTCGCCAAGGCGCAGCAGATGAACCCCACCCGCCTGGGGAAGGCCGCCAAGCGCGCCCTCGAAGCCCTCAACCTCCCCGCAGAGGAGGTCGATGCGCATCACAACGAGCTCGTCGGCAACGAGGAACGAGCCGCCTGGGACGCCACCCGCCTGTGGATGCGCGACAACCACGACGGCACCTGGTTCGGCCAGTTCACCCTGCCGGCCCTGCAGGCCCAGATGCTCAAGAAGGCCCTGGACTCCATGACGAGCCCCCGCCGCCACACCAACGCCAACAGCACGGCGGGCAGCGGCAACACGGCGACCGGTTCTGCGTGGACGGGTGATGTCCGGTTCGATCGGGAGCTGCGTGACCAGCAGCGCGGGCAGGCACTGGCCGAGCTGATCGACCACCTGCCCACCGACCACCTGCACCCCAAGATCAACACCATCCTGCTGGTCACCACCGACCTGGAGACCCTCCGTGGTGAGACCGACCGGGTCGGAGTCACCGACACCGGCGATGACGTCTCCGCCGCACAGGTCCGCCGGCTGGCCAGCAACGCAGCCCTGATCCCGATCGTCATGAACGGCGCCAGCGTCCCACTGGACTTGGGTCGCAAACGACGATCCTTCACCGAATCCCAAAAAGCAGCCCTGGCCACCACATACGACTCCTGCGCGGAGGAGGACTGTGACCGGCCCCTGGCGTGGTGCGAGATCCACCACGCCGACCCCTGGCGACCGGTCTACGCACCCGACGGCACCCTCCTACACCCCGGAGGAGGCAAAACCGACCTCTCCAACGGCATACCCCTGTGCGGCAGACACCACCGCCAAATGGACGACCCCCGCCTCAAACACACCATCACCACAGACGCAGAAGGACGCGCCACCATCCGCTTCACCTGGCGACGCCCCGGCGAACCCTGGAAACACACCAAGCACACACCCGACCCGACAGGCAGCCCTTCCGACAACTCCCCGGCGCAGCCTGCCCGAAGGCCAGATGGCCCGATAGAGCCCAGGGAGCCCGACTGCCCAGGTGAAGCGCCATGAGCCGTCACCCCACGACCAACGTCCCACGCCCCACGGCGAGGGCCGCGAACTCAGCGACCGGCGGTGACGTCCTCGCAGGTCTCCAGGTCATCGGTGTCACCGGCAGCAATCGCCTCCACAGCGGCGAGCGCCTCGGGAAAGTCCGTGACGGCCACGTGGGTCATGCCATCGGGCACGTTGCCCAGCACCTGCTCGCAGTTGTCGTCCGGCGCGAGGAACCAGGTGGCCCCGGCCTCCCTGGCCCCGTCCATCTTCTGCGGGATGCCGTCGATGGGCCCCACCCGCCCGTCGGTACTGATGGTGCCCGTGCCGGCAATGTCCTCACCCCCGGTCAACGGCCCCGGGGTGAGCTTGTCGTAGATGCCCAGCGCCAGCATCATCCCGGCCGAGGGTCCACCGATCGCACCGGCGTGCACCGCCACGTCCACGTCGCTCTCGGCCATCGTGGCCAGTCCCACCCCCACCACGGTGCGCCCCTCCAGCTCGGTGGTCGGCACCTTGACCGTCTTGGCCGAGCCGCCGCGCTCCACCCGCATGCTCACCTCATCGCCCGGCTCGACAGACTGGATGGCCTGCTGCACGGCCTCCAACGCGGTCGCCTTCACCCCGTCGACGGTGAGGATCACGTCCTCCACCTCCAGCACACCCTCGGCGGGGGCATCGGGCATCACCTGGGCCACCACGACCTCCTCGGCGACCTCGATGCCTGCCGCGCGCAGCGCCACCGTCGCAGCCCCCGACTGGGAACCCACCATCTGCGCGGTGCTGACGTCCTCGACCTCCTGCTCGGTGACCTCCTCGGGGAAGACCACACGGCGCGGCAGGATCTCGTCGTCGCCACCCAGCCAGGATCCGGCGAGGTCCCACCAGCTCACCTCGTGCCCGGGACCGCCGTACATGGAGATGGTGGTCATGCGCAGCGCCCCGTCGGTGGGGTGGGTCTCGTGCCCGTCGATGCTGATCATCGGAGCGTCACCGGGGCCGGCCTCGGAGAGCACGTCGTAGGCGTGGCCCGGCTTGAACACCACGTAGGGGGCCGTGATGAGGTTGGACAGCAGCACGGCCAGCACCAGTGCCAGGGCACCGACCAACAGGACGATCGCCCCCGCGCGGCGCCCCCCGGAGCGGGACTGCCGACGCGTGGTGCCGTGGTCGGAGTCGGGCGCCCAGGTCATTGCGACATCATCGCACCGTGCTCGTGGCGGGAAGTGATGCCGGTCCTCGGGTGTTGTACGCAGGGCCACCGATCAGGAGGAACTCATGAGCCAGGACAACCTGCCCCAGGGCAGCTCGGGCGCCGACGACGGCGAGAACCCGGACGGCCAGGGGTCCGGCAACGACCCCATGAAGGACATGCTGCGGCAGTTCCTCGGCGATGCCGTGGACTCCCCGGAGGTGGACGAGATGCTCTCCGCCCTGGGACTGGGGGGCGCGGGGACCGGTGCCGGCCCGGGCGCCGACGCCATGGCTGGCAACCCGATGGCGGCGATGATGGCGAACAACCCCGCTGCCTTCGGTGCCATGCAGGCGCAGTTCCAGCAGATGTTCGCCGGCGGGGACGAGGCCGTGAACGCAACCTTGGCCACCGATGTGGCCCGCCGGGCCGCCGCGCAGGGCGGGGACTCCTCCGTGGGTGAGGCCGCGCAGCGGGACGTGGAGCAGGTGAGCAACGTGGCCTCGCTGTGGCTGGACGCCGTCACCGAGTTCCCCGCCCTGGACGGACCCGCCCGCGTGGTGAGCCGCGCCGAGTGGGTGCAGAGCACCATGCCCTCCTGGGTGGAGGCCCTGACCCCCCTGGCCGATGGGGTGAACGACGCCGTGAGCGCGTCGCTCACGGACCGGTTGGGAGAGGACCCCGAGGCCCTGCAGCAGCAGCTTCCCCCCGGTATGGCGCTGCCCCCGGGCATGGACCTGAGCTCGATCATGGGCCAGGTGGGGCCGATGATGCGCAAGATGTCCAGCTCCATGTTCTCCATGCAGCTGGGTCAGGCAGCCGGGGCGCTGAGCCACGAGGTGGTCTCCGGCACCGACGTGGGCCTGCCGCTGGTGAGTGGTGAGCAGGTGCTGATGCTGCCCGCGAACGTGCGGGGCTTCGCCGAGGGCCTGGAGATCGACCCGGCCGAGGTGATGCTCTTCCTCACCGTGCGCGAGAGCGCCCGTCAGCGTCTCTACGCCGGGGCCCCGTGGGTGCGCAGCCAGGTGCTGGAGGCCGTACGGGCCTATGCCGCGGACATGCGGCTGGACACCGAGGGCATCGAGTCCAAGGTCGCCCAGGTGGACCCGACCGACCCCGAGGCCATGCAGAAGGTGCTGGCCGACGGGCTGTTCCACCCCGAGCCGAGCGAGACGCAGAAGGCCGCCCTCACGCGGCTGGAGACCTGGTTGGCCCTGGTGGAGGGCTGGGTGGACGTGGTCACCGACCGCGCCACCCGAGGCACGCTCCCCCACGCCGACGCGCTGGCCGAGGTGGTGCGCCGCCGCCGTGCGACGCAGGGTCCGGCGGAGAAGACCTTCTCCGGACTGGTGGGCCTGGAGCTGCGCCCGCGCCGCATGCGGGACGCCGCGAACCTGTTCGCAGCCATGGAGGACAAGCACGGCGCCGCGGCTCGCGATGCCGTGTGGGACCACCCGGACGTCGCACCCGACGCGGCTGCGCTGGACGACGTGCTGGGCTTCGTGCAGGCCTGGGGCACCGCGGCTCCCGGGGAGATCACCGGCACCGACTTCGACGCCGAGCTGGCCAAGCTGCTCGATGCCGAGGGCGGCAAGGGTGAGTCGGGCCAGTCCGGCGAGGGCGAGTCCGGCGAGTCCGGCGAGTCCGGCCAGTCCGGGGACGGCGGCGAGCCCGGCGAGAGCGAGGGTGGCGAGTCCGGCGAGTCCGGCGAGTCCGACCGGGGCTGACCTGTGGTTGACGGGCCCGGCCGGCCAGTTCAGGCCTGCGGGTTGTTCCACCCGTGGGAGACACCGGCAAGGAAGGTCATGGCGTCGCCATAGCGGGGGTACCGCTCCACCAACGCCTTGAACGCCGGACCGTGGTTCGCCTCCACGAGGTGTGCCAGCTCGTGGACCACCACGGCGTCCACCACCCAGTCGGGCATGCCCTGCACCGAGTCACTGATGCGGATGGTCCGCCGTGCCGTGTGACAGGAACCCCACCGGGCCTGCTGATTGGTCACCCATCGGATCTCGGCAGGCGTCGCCAGCCCCTCGAAGTACGCGCGGTTCAACCGGTGGGCCCGTCGTTCCAGGGCCCCCTGGTCGGCAGCGTTCTCCCGGCGCCGCACCAGCTTCTGCACCAGGGCGTGCACCGCGTCGGCCTCGGCCTGCGGGGGCATGCCCGCCGGCACCGCCACCTGCACCACGCCGTCCACCCACCGTGCCGACAGCGTCTTGCGCCGCCGCGCGCTGCGGGTGATGACCACCTCCGGCTGATCCGGCGCCGGCTCTCCCGGCGTCGGCTGCATCGGTGTCGGCTGCTCCGGCACCGGATCTCCCAGCGTCGGCTCTCCCGGCATCGGCTCCGGCAGCCCCCCGTCGCCCTGCTCGTCCCCCCACATGGTCACTCCCCTCGAAAGGTCGGCGTCCGACGCTCGGACGCCGCAGTGATGCCCTCACGCAGATCAGCCGTGGTCATCGTGACCCCCTGGGCCAGTGCCTCCCACTGCAGGGCCTCGGCCAGCGAACCATGGCCCCCGTCGCGCAGGGCCACCGTCGTGAGCCGCTCGGCCTGCGGTGCCGTGTCGGCCACCGCCCGGGCCATCTCCAGCGCCTCCGGCAGCACCTGCTGGGCAGGGACCACCCGGGAGGCAAGACCCAGCCCCACGGCCTCCGCACCCTTCACCCGACGCCCGGTGAGCAGCATGTCTCGCGCCACCGGCAACCCCACGGCCTGCGGGAGCAGCCACGTGGAGGCCATCCCGGGGTGGAGCCCCAGGGCGGTGAAGGGCATGGCGAGCGTCGCCTCATCGGACACGACCCGCAGGTCACACGCGAGGGCGACCGCCAGACCGGCACCGATCGCGTGGCCGTTGACGGCGGCGATGGTGGGCACCTCCACCCGGCCGATGGACAACCAGGTGGCGTAGAAGCGCGCCATGCGCTCCCGCATCTGCGTGGCCGGCGCATCCGGCTCGGCCACGATCCAGTCCAGCTGCCCCCCAGCGCAGAAGGCCGACCCGCGACCGGTGACGACCACCGCCCGCAGTGCCGCGCGCCCGGCGAGATCGGCCACCACCTGCTCCCAGGAAGCGGTCATCTCCTCACTCATCGCGTTGCGCTTGTCGGGCAGCGCGAGCTCCACCACCGCGATCTCCCCGGTGCCGTGCGGCACGAGGTGCAGGGTGAGGTCCGGGTGGTCGGTGGTCACGGCATCGGAGGGCAGGTGGCTGGCAACGCTGGACATGAGGAGCACGGTAACCGCGCCCGCCGACACCCCCGGCCACCCGGTCACCGGACCCTGTGGACGAGCAGCGACCCCACCGACGCGGACGGTGTCAGGGTGCCCGCATGTCCGAACTCGTCCGACTCCCCCACAGCCTGCGACCGGTCCTGCGCCACGACGGAGTGGTGCAGCTGGGCAGCCCACCGGGGCGCTGCGTGGAGGTGCCCGACCTCACCCCTGGTGAGTACACCTACCTGTGTGCCCTGGCTGCGCCGCAGTCGCAGCGCAGCCACCGGGTGGCGCTGGAGCGGTCCGGGCTGGACGCCGCGGCGCGCGACCGGCTGGTCGCCCGCCTGCGGGAGCTCGATGCGGTGGTGGACGTCTCGGACCCGGCCCACGTGCGCGAGATGTGCGGGGCGCGACGCGATCGACTGCGTGGGGCGCTGCACCAGCTGCTCGCCTCCGGTGCGACCGGCGGATGGGAGACGATCGAGGCGCGTGACCGGGCAACGGTGGTGGTGGACCACGGGCCGCCGTGGGCTGGCTCGGAGGCCGTGGGCACCGTGGCGCACGGGCTGCTGGAACGGCTGGACCGGGAGGGGGTGGGCACCCTGGTGGGGCCAGCCCAGGCACCGCGGTGGTGGCACGACCTGGGGGACGTGGGCTCACCCTCCCTGGCTGACCTGGTGCTGCCGGTCTTCTCCGCCCGGACCGATGCGGTGATGCTTCGCCAGCTGGTGGAGGTGGAGATCCCGCACCTGCCGGTGGTGGTGACGGCCGGATGGGTGAGCATCGGGCCACTGGTGCTGCCGGGTCAGGCGTGCACGGAGTGCGTGGTGCGGCACGAGGTGCCCGTGGAGCAGGTGGTCACCGAGTGGCTGGGGAACCCGCACGAGTCACCGCAGCACCTGCCGGGGCCGGCCGAGGGACACACGCCGGCGGACCTGTTGGACTGGGCGGTGCGATGGGGTGGGCGCACCGCACTGTGGGCGCTCGACGGCGCGGCGGGCACCGGGGGCACAGCGGGCACCGGGGAGCAGGTGGCCACGCGGGTCAGCGTGATCGCCCACTCCCCGATGCCGAGGGTGGAGCAGTTCGCGGTGCACCCGGACTGCTGGTGCGCCCGCCGGACGTGAGGCCCCATCAGGCCGCGATGGGGTGCTTGCGCGGACGGCCACGGGGCCGCTTGCGCGGGAGCACCCGACCGGCCTCGATGAGCTCTCCTCCCCACACGCCCCAGGGCTCACGACGCTCCACGGCACCCTCCAGACAGAGGGTGCGCACGGGGCAGCCGTGGCACAGGGACTTGGCGTGCTCGACACCCGCGGGGGTGTCGGCGAACCAGGTGTCGGGGTCGTTCTCGAGGCAGGGCAGTCCCTGCCCGGCCACACGGGCCTGGTCGATGAGTGTCTGATGGTCTGCCAGGGCCAACATGCCTGGGAGTTCCTTCCGAGGTCCTTCGGGTGGGGTCCCTGCGCCATACGAGGGCAGGGAGCGGCACGCGCCGAAGCAGCGTGCGAGGGCAGCAGGTGCCACAGGGGAGCCGATGCGGTGACCGGGCTCAGGACGCGGGGGCCGGGTTCACCGGCACGTCACCGTCGTCAGCCCATGGCGGGGTCCGCGATGAGGTGGGAGCGGACCCGCGCAGAACGGCTGGTCGCCGCCTGGGGTGCAACACGGAGACGCGCGGCGTGTGCCACGGCGTTGACGATCATCGTGTTGATCATGGTTTCGCTCCTCCTTCCTCACTCGCGGTCAGATGCCCACCCGGCAGGGCCGCAGTCGGCCCCGGAAGGTGTGTGCCCACACTATGCACACGCGCTGGCCAGCGGCAATCCCTTTTTCCGGGAACCGGGTTTCGTGGCCGAATCGAGACCTGCGCCGGTCACTCCTGCGGCTGGTGCGCGTCGGCGACCTCCTGGGGGTCCGCCCCACCGAGGACGCGCATGACATCGGGCCCGAAACGCTCCAGCTTCGCCCTGCCCACCCCGTTGACGCCCACCAGGTCCTCCACTGCGTGCGGGTCGGCCGTGGCGATGCCCTCCAGGGTGGCGTCGTTGAAGATCACGAACGCCGGCTTGGACAGCCGCAGCGCCAGCGCCTTGCGCCACGCCTTGAGCGCCTCGAAGGTCTCCACGTCGTAGTCCGGCGGGCAGTCCGCACAGCGCCCCACCTTGGCCTGGGTGGCGTTCTCCAGCGGGGTGCCGCACTGCCGGCACACCGCGGGCCGGCGCCGGGAGCGCTTCTGGCCCGGCTCCCTCGGCGCCCTCTCCGCGACGGCCTCCTGCCCCAGGACCGAGGCGGCACCGGCCAGAAAGCGCGAGGGCTCCCGCTCGCTGCGTGCCCCTGCCCGCCCGCGGGCCCGGGTGAGGAACAGCCGGTCCTCCGCCCGGGTGATGCCCACGTAGGCCAGGCGCCGCTCCTCCGCGACCGCCTCCGGGGTGCGGGCCAGCGAGATGGGCATGAGCCCCTCCGAGCAGCCCACGATGAACACCACCGGCCACTCGAGCCCCTTGGCGGCGTGCAGGGAGGCGAGGGTCACCCCATCCATGGCCGGGGCGTGCTGCTCGGCGGCGCGACGATCCAGCTCGGCCACGAGGTCACCCATGCGCGCCTCGGGATTCACGGCCGCCAGGTCCTCGGCCACCGTCACCAGCGCCTGCAGGGACTCCCACCGCTCGCGCTGCGCACCACTGGAGGTGGGCGGTTCGTGCGACCACCCCGCCCCGGAGAGCACGTCGGTGGTCAACCGCACCAGGGGCACCTCGCCGTCGTCGGTGCGCACCGCACCCCGCAGCAGCACGATGCCGGAGCGCACCTCCTGACGGGCGAAGAAGCGCTCCCCGCCCCGCACCAGGTAGGGCACCCCCGCGCGGGCCAGGGCGGTCTCGATCGCCTCGGACTGGCCGTTGGTGCGGAAGAGCACCGCGATGTCGCCGGGGGTCACCTCGCCCTCGGCAGTCAACTGTCCGATGCGGTCAGCCACCCACCGTGCCTCGGCCTCGTCGTCCGCATGCACGCTGAGCTCCGGTTCCGGACCCGCGGGGCGCTGCGAGTGCAGCTCCACCCGACCGCCCGCGGCCCGCGGGTCGGCCGCGATGACGGCGTTGGCCACCTGCAGGATCTGCGGCGTGGACCGGTAGTTGCGGTGCAGCACCACCGAGGTGGTCTGCGGGTGCCGCGAGGGGAACTCCAGCAGGTGGCGCGGTGAGGCACCGGTGAAGGTGTAGATGGTCTGCGCCGCATCGCCCACCACGCAGACGTCGTGCCGCTCCCCCATCCACGCCTCCAGCAGGGCCTGCTGCACGGCATTGACGTCCTGGTACTCGTCCACCACGAAGTGGCGGTACTGCGAGCGGATGGTGCGCGCCACGTCCGGACGGTCGCGCAGGATGGCCAGCATGGACAGCAGCACGTCCTCGAAGTCCATGACCCCGCGGTCGCTGGCCACCTCGCCGTAGACCTCCAGCAGGCGGGCCATGGCCGAGGGGTCCAGTCCCCCGGCGGCCCGGGCCAGACGGCGCGCCTCGGCCGGGTAGGTGGCCGGCGTCAGCAACGACACCTTGGCCCACTCCACCTCGGCCGCGAGATCACGGATGGCCGCTCGGTCCACCTCCAGGCGCAGGCGACTGGCCGCCTCGGCCACCAACGGTGCCTTGGAGGCGATGATCTGCGGCGGCGCCCCACCCACCACCTGCGGGTGGAAGTACTGCAGCTGCCGCAGCGCCGCGGCGTGGAAGGTCCGCGCCTGCACACCCGGCACCCCGAGCCCCCGCAGGCGGGTGCGCATCTCCCCCGCGGCGCGGGCCGTGAAGGTCACCGCGAGCACCTGTTGGGCGGGGAAGGCACCGGCGTGCACCCCGTACGCGATGCGGTGCGTGATGGCGCGCGTCTTTCCGGTGCCCGCACCGGCGAGCACCCGCATCGCGCCCACCGGGTTCGACGCCACCTGCCGCTGCTCGGGGTCGAGCCCCTGGAGGATCGCCTCGGGATCAGCCACGCACGGACCCCCGCAGCTCCTGCACCACCGGCAACGGACCGCCGTACCAGTGCTCGATCAACCGCCGCGCGATCGAGAAGGGCCCGGGCAGACCCACCTCCTGCGCCGCGAGCGCCCGCTCCAGCTCCTCCCGCGAGAACCAGTGGGCCTCGGCGATCTCGTCGTGCTCCAGCGCCTGCGGCTCGATCTGGTCCGGCTGGCTCCCCGCCTGCGCCGTGAACCCCACCATCAACGATGCGGGGAACGGCCACGGCTGGGAGCCGAAGTACCGCACGTCGGACACCGGCAACTCGACACTCACCTCCTCGTGCACCTCCCGGGCGACCGCCTCCTCCAGCGTCTCGCCGGGCTCGACGAAACCAGCCAGCACCGACAACCTCCCCGCCGGCCACGAGCTCCCCCGCGCCAGCAGCAGCCGGTCCCGGTCGTCCACCACGGCCATGATCACCGCGGTGTCCGTGCGCGGGAAGTGCAGCTCGCCGCTGGACTCCCGGCGCACCCAGCCGCTGGCCACCACCTCGGTCTCCTCGCCCGTGGTGGGCGAGTAGCGGTGCCGCTGGTGCCAGCGGGCCAGCGCCACCGCGGTCATGGCGGCCTGCCGGTCACCCTCGGACAGACCGGTGCCCACCACCTTCAGGTCCCGCCAGGCGGACCCGGCAGGCAGGGTGAGCGACTCCTCATCGGGAACGACGACGGCCACCAACGGGCCGTCCTCACCACGGCCGAGGAAGACCTCCACGCCGTCGGGCGCGCCGTCCTCGTCGAGGTCCGCCGCCATCGAGCCGGCCGGCGCGTGCTGCCACAGCACCCGCGGGGAGTCCTCGCCCACCATCGCCACCGACCCGCCGGCGGTCACCCACAGGCGGTGGTGGGCGCCGTCACGGTGCCACCCCGGGCGGCCGTCCACCGCGCCGCGCAACCACGCGGAGCGGGACAGGGACGACGCCTGCGCGGGCAGCTGATGAGGGGACGGGGAACCAGGGCGCTCTCGCATCGTCACCGGTCCACGGTATCCACCACCGCCACGGCCACCACCGACCAGGCCCCCTCAGGGGGCCAGCAGGTCCCCGGGCGACAGCCCCAGGGCACGCTCGAGATCCGCCGGCGAGGTGTCGCGCAGGTGCTCCGCGAACTTCCCGGCCACCGCGGACATGTGTTCCCGCGCCACTCCCTCGGAGATGTCCAGACGGCGCGCGATGATGCGCCAGGACTCGCCCCGCGCGCGACCGGACAGCACCTCACGCTGGCGCTCGGTCAGGTCCGGCAGATCCCCCTGGCGCTCCAGCACCTCGGCCAGGCCGACGACCGAGGCGGACAGGTGCGTCCCCCCGGCGGCCACCACCTGAAACGCCTGCGCGGCCTCCTCCGGGGCGTCCTGCTTGTGCACCACACCGTTGGCCCCCTGCTGCAGGCAGCGCGCCACCACGAGTCGCCGCTCCTCACCGGTGTAGAGGCACACCGGGACACCGAGCGAGGCCGCCACCCGCACCGCTGCCAACCCCTGGATCTGGTCCCCCACCGAGGTGCGCAGGTGCAGGTCGAGCACCACCAGATCCACCCCGGGGATCTCCCCGAACGCCTCCACCATCTCCTCCACCGTCGCGAAGGCGGCGACGACCTCGACCTGCGGGTGCAGGACGGAGAATCCCTCCCGGACGACCGGCAGGTCGTCCACGAGCGCGACGCGGAGCCGATCGCTGCTCACGACACGCGCCCCGTGATCGTGACCGCCGTGCCCCCTCCGGGCTCGGCGTCGATCTCCGCCCGGGCACCGACCCGCCGGAGCCCCTCGCGAACCTGCACACCGAGCCCGAAGCCCAGCTGCGCGGCCGCAGGGTCGAAACCCCGTCCGTCGTCGCGCACCACCACCTCCCACCGGTCGGCCAAGCAGTCGGCGTGCACGACGGTCTGCTGCGCGCCCGCATGCTGACGAACGTTGTGCAGCAGGGTGCGAACGGCCGCCCCCAGCGCCTCGGCCGTGCCCGCGTCCACCACGACATCGGACGCCAGGTCGGTGTTCCGCACGACCCGCAGGTCCTCGAACCCGAGACAGGCCTCCTCCAGCACCCCCCGGAGCGTGGGGAGCTCCCCGAAGTCCGCCGGCCCACCGGTGTCCACCCACGCCCGCAGGCGGTTCGACTCCTGCAGAGCCTGTCGCTTGAGGGACTCCTGCACCTCGGGAGGGGTCGACGGGCTGGCCAGCTGCGCCAGGATCGACGTGGTGTCGTGCACGCTCTCCCGGTAGCGCTCCCGCTCGAGCAGCCGCGTGGCCTCGACGGCCTCCGCCCGAGCGGCATCGGCCTCACTGGCCACCCTGCGCAGGTAGTGGAAGAACGACGTGGCAACCACCCCGAGGCCCGGGTAGGTGGCGGCATTGGCCCACACCGTGCCGCGGCCGACCGACGGGTCCTGCACCCCCACCATCAGGTAGAGCGCTGCCACCACGAAACCGGCCACGACGCCGGCGGACCAGGGCAGGAGGACCCAGGCCCCGCTGAGGGCGTTCAGCACGTAGGCAGGCGCCCAGTTCTCCCAAGTGCCCACCACCTCATCGGGGGGCAGGGCACGGGGAAGGAGGGCCAGCAACGCCACCGCGGCACAGAGGTCCGCCACGACCAGGGGGGAGGCAGCCCACCGGCCGCGGGGGTGCAGCAGCGCCGCCAGCAGCAACAGGCTGACGCCGAAGACCGCGGTCAGGGCCAGCAGATAGTTCGCCCGGTGCACCGCATCGTCCACACCGTCCTCGGCAACCATGGCCACCTGCACCAGGAGCACGAGGCGAGCCAGGATGAAGCTCCCGACCAGACCCCGCTCGGCGAGCCGTCTGACCGAAGGGCGGCCTCGTTCGCGAGTAGTCATGGCGCGGAGAACGATACAACCGCCGGACGGGCACGCAGAAGGGCCGGTGGGTGCACCACGGGGTGCACCCACCGGCCCTTCGGGCAGCTCCTCAGGGGCGGATGTAGCTCATGCCCACGACGTCGTCCACGCGGCGCCAGTGCCAAGCACCGTCGCCGTCCCAGTTCATCTCCTTGATGAGCAGGGACCGGCTGCCGTCGGCCGCGATGTCGACGCTGGCCACCCAGCCGACGTGGCCGTACCTCGGGTTGGCGCCGTGCACCCCCGGCTGGAAGACCACGATCGAGTGCGGGACGGCGTTCATGTCCACCGTGTACCCACCAGCGATCGCCGAGTCGTGCCAGTCCTTGGCGTTGCCGTAGACGTCCGGGTAGAAGCCGTAGCGCGCGTTGAACCGGTCCTTCGCACCCCAGGTGCACTGCCCCTTCGGCGCGGTGTTGTAGCTGGCAGCGCTGGCCGTCGGAGCCTGGAGCACCGAACCGCCGACGGCGGCCGTCGCCGTCATCGCGGCCACTCCACCGAGCAGGGTGCGGCGGGAGACGGTCTGGGGCTGGGCAGTGATGTCAGTCATGAGGATGTCCTTTCGTGGGCGGACGCCATGGGGCGTCGCAGCAGGCAGGTGCCGGGAGGAGGCACCACGGCCGCGGGGCCGCGGCGTGGGAATCAGCTGTCGTAGTCGGTGAGGCGGTGCTTCTTGATGACGGCCCACACCTTCTCGGCGTAGGTGCCGTCCCCGCCGTACCCGCCCTTGTCCACCGCCAGCAGGAACCGGTACGGGTCGCCGGTGTGCTTGAAGGCCGGGGCGTAGTTCGGGTGCTGCAGGAAGTTGCCGTGGCCGAGGAAGGCACCCTTCTCCGTCTTGAAGACGTGGAAGGGCTGCAGGTCCCTGTAGAAGCCCTTCTCCGGGGTCCAGTCGGTCGTCCAGAACCACTTCTTGCCGTGGGAGTGGCCGTTCGACCGCAGCGCCTTGATGCCGTGGAAGTTGTTGGCGCCCCGGCAGATCTCCGAGGTGCCCCAGCCACTCTCCATGATGGCCTGGCCCATGCTGACGCTGACGGGGACGCGGTACTTGGCCCGCTCAGCGCGTGCCGAGACGACGATCCTGCGGATGAAGGCACGCTCCGCCGAGGTCGTGGCCGAGGCCATCGACGGCGTGAGAGCCACGGTTGCAGCGGCGCCCGCGGCCAAGGGGAAGATCTGTCGACGGGTGAGATTCATGAGATCGCTCCTTCACTGGTGGTCCGGCATCTACCGGTGCTGACACCCACGACGCTAGGAAGCGGGGCCCACGGCGAACACCCCTCACAAACAGGGGGTTGTCCTGCAGCCGGGGCGCTGCGAACGTGGGCAGGTGTGGCCTGTCGCCATAGGGTGACCGCATGGAACCGGCGCCCTATCTCGCCCTCGTCGTGGCCCTGGCTGTCGCCTGCCAGTGGGTGGCCTGGAGGTGGAAGATCCCCTCCCTGCTGCTGCTCCTGGTGGGCGGATTCGCCCTGGGCCGGCTGGTGGTGCCCGATGAGGTGCTCGGCCAGTCGCTGTTGTTCAGCGGCGTGCAGGTGGCCGTCGGCATCATCCTGTTCGAGGGTGCCCTGGGCCTGCGTTTCCGCCAGGTGCGCGACCTCGGCCGCCCCATCCTGCGACTGTGCACGTGGACGGTGCTGGTCACCTGGGTGCTGGTGACGCTCATGGCCTGGGGGCTGGGCTTCGACATCCGCGCCGCCCTGCTGGTGGGCGCCATCCTCACCGTCACCGGCCCCACCGTCATCAACCCCATCCTGCGCACCCTGCGCCCCACCCGCCGCGTCTCCCAGCTGCTGCGCTGGGAGGGGATCGTGGTGGACCCCATCGGCGCCATCCTCGCCGTGCTGGTGCTGCAGGTGGTCACCGCCGCCGGACGCACCGGGCCCTTCCTGGACGCGGTGCTCACGCTCTCCCGCGCCGTCGGGATCGCCGTGCTCGTCTCCGTGGTCTCGGCCTGGCTGCTGACCTGGATGATGAAGCGCGACCTGATCCCCGACTACCTGCAGGGCGTCACCTTCCTGGCGGCAGCCCTGGGCGGCATGACCCTCAGCAACTACGTGCAGACGGAGTCCGGCCTGCTCACCGTGACCCTGCTGGGCATCCTGCTGGCCAACCAGCCCGACCTGCACATCCACCACATCATCGAGTTCAAGGAGCACCTGCAGGTGCTCTTCGTGGGCGCCCTGTTCGTCATCCTGGCCGGCCGCGTGGAGCCTGCGGCCCTGGTGGACGTGGCGCCCGTGGCCGCCGTGTTCATCCTGGGGCTGGTGGTCATCCGGGCGGTGTCGATCGCCATCGGCCTGCACGGCACCGAGGTCTCCCGCGAGGAGAAGACGCTGATGATGTCGATGGCGCCGCGCGGCATCGTGGCGGCGGCCATCACCTCGATCTTCGCCCTGGAGTTCAACCACGCGGCCGAGAAGGCCATCGCCGTGGGCGAGCAGGCCCGCGCCGACGGCGACCACGCGCAGGCCGACACCCTGTTCGCCCGCGCCTCCGACCTCTACGAGCTGGCCACCCAGGTGGACACGCTCGTGCCGCTGGTCTTCCTGGTGATCGTCTGCACGGTGGCGCTCTACGGTCTGGGGGTGGGCCGGCTGGCCGAACGCCTGGGCCTGGCCACCACGAGTCCCCGCGGGGTGCTCTTCTCCGGCACAGGACCGTGGGTGGTGCCCGCCGCCAAGCGGCTGCGGGAGCTGGGCGTGCCCACCCTCATCGTGGCCCGCGAGCGCGGCGACCTGCGCCAGGCGCGGATGTCCGGGCTGCGCACCGAGGCCGCGTCCATCATCAGCGAGTACGCGGTGGAGGACATGGACCTGGCCGGCATCAAGTCGATGGTGTGCGCCACCCGCGACGACAACACCAACGCCATCGCGGCCTCGGAGTTCGGGCACGTGCTCGGCCGACCCAACGTGTTCAACCTCAAGCGCAACGAGGAGCAGAACCACGCCCGCAGCACCACGGCCGGGCACCTCATCGGCAACATCGCCTTCTCGCCACCCACCGACTACGACGAGCTGCTGCAGCGCACCCGCCAGGACCACAAGGTGACCTCGGTGGCCATCACCCAGGAGTTCACCTCCCGCGACTTCTGGGCCACGCACCCCGAGGCGGTGGTGCTGTTCGTGCACAACGAGAGCACCACGCGCGTGGCCTCCGGCAAGCAGGAGGAGGGCGAACCGGGCGACACCTTCGTGGCGCTGCTGCCGGTGCACCACGGTGCCCCCGTCGCCGGCGCCGCGTCCGGGGAGTCGGGCGCGACGGCGACCCGGGAGGGGTGAGGCAGGCGTGAGAAGGTGTGCCCTCATCATCGGGAGGTGCAGGTGAACACGACGGTGCGGCCCACATGGGCACGGATGGCCGCTTGGGCAGTGGCGACGGTGCCGACGATCAGCCCCCGCGAGGTCGCGTGGGTGGACCCCCGCGCGACCCGCCACGAGCTGGCCCGGGTGACCGGAGAGGACCACCGGCACTGGTCCGTGCGACGCACGGTCGGCTCCCCCACGGCCGGGGAGCGGATGGCCGACACGCTGCCCGAGGACCTGCCCGGCGCCCCGCCCCGCGCGGCCGGCACCACCACGCTCGGCGACGGCTCCACCCTCACGGTGCGCCCGTGGGTGGAGGGCCGCTCGCTGCGCTGGGTGATGGTGCGCCCCGGCGACCCGGTGGTGGAGGACTTCGCCACCTTCCTGGCCACCCTGCACGGCACCGCACCCCAGTCCCTCGCCGGCGGGGACGGCCCCGTGCCGACCGCCGAGGACCTGCGCACCGAGCGGCTCGAGCTGCTCGACCAGGCAGCCAGTACCGGCCTGGTGCCGCCACGACTGCTGGGGCGTTGGGAGGAGGCGCTGGCGGACACCGAGCTGTGGGACACCACCCCCACCGTGGTGCACGGACGCCTGGCCGACGAGCACGTGCTGGTGACCGCCGACCACGAGCTCGCCGCCGTGATGGGGTGGAGCCAGCTGCACGTGGGCGATCCGGCCGAGGACTTCGCCGTGCTGAGCGCCTCGGCCACCCCCGACGTGCTGAGCACCGTGCGCGCCAGCTACGACCGCAGCACCGGCCGCCAGGACGAGCGCCTGCTGGAGCGGGCGCGCCTCGTGGGCGAGATGGCCGACCTGCCCGCCCTGGTGAAGGCCCACGCCCGCGACGACCGGGAGGCGCTGGCGGAGATCCAGTCCGACCTCTCCCACCGCTCGCGCCTGCTGGCCGAGGCCGAGGAGCTCGACGCCTGGGAGTGAGGGCTCACCCCTCCCCCGAGGTCCGCGCGGCCGGCCCGATGGGGCCCGCCCTCAGGCCGGCGACTCTCCCAGCAGCCGCACCAGCTGCTCCAGCCGTTCGCCGTCGGGCAGCGGCGGGCGCACCGTCACCCCATCGGCGGCGTGGAAGAAGGCCCCGCCCACGGTGGCGGGGTCGATGCCGCGCCAGGCCGCGAAGGCCTGCCGGTAGCAGGCCAGCTGGACGGCGGCCGCATCGACCTCCGCCTCCCGCGGGGAGGACGAGGTCTTCCAGTCGACCACCACCCAGTCCAGCCCATCAGCCTGCTCGGTGGGCGATGCGGGGAAGATCGCGTCCGCACGGCCGCGCACCGTGAGGCCGGCGACGTTGGTCTGCAGCGGCAGCTCCACCCAGGTGGGCGTCCGGCCGGCCCACTCGCTGGCGGCGAAGTGCTCCTGGAAGCGACGCAGGTCACCGAGTCGGCCCGCCCCCTCGTGGCCAGCGCCGTCGCCGCCCCCGGCCTCCCGGGGGTCGATCTCCTCCGCGGGCCCCAGCGGCAGGTCCGGCACGTCGAAGAGCCGCCCCGGCCCCCACTGCGACTCGACCCAGGCGTGGAAGTCCGTTCCCTGCCGCGCCGCACGGGCCGGCGGTGTGGGCACCGGGCGCGCCAGGAAGCGTCGCGCGCCGGGGTCGCGGGCCAGCGCCACCAGCGAGCTGGTGCTCACGTGGCGCAGTGGCTCGGCATCGGGGCGGTCGGTGGCATCCCGCTCCGCCAGCAGCAGGCGGACGTCCTGGCGGAAGCGCAGCAGGTGTTCACGGTCGGCCTCGTCCAGGTCCGTCCACCCCGGCTCGGCGCCCGGGGCCGTCTCCAGCGCCAGACCCACCTCGGCCGCGGCCGCGGCCTGCGCATGGTGCTGCAGGTCCTCGGCCACGGGCCGCGGCCACAGGGCCGTCGTGGGGGCCAGGGTCACCGGGTTCTGCGGCACCGGCTCGGTGGGCGGCATCTCCACCCAGGTGCCCACCTCGCAGTCCTCGAGCACCTCGGTCAGGAAGTCGCTCGTGGGCGTGGGAGAGGCCGCCGTGCCCCACACCGCCGCCGAGAGGTGCAGCAGACGCCGCGCGCGGGTGACCGCCACATAGGCCAGCCGACGCTCCTCCTGCAAACCCCGTTTCCCGTTCGCCCGACCGAAGTCCTTCATGGCGGCCACCAGGTCGGCCTTCTCCGGGTCCGCCGGCAGCGCCCACTCCGGCAGCGCGGGCGCATCCCCTCGCAGCGCGTAGGGCAGCTGGCCCGATGCGGGGGACCACCAGGCGCTGTCCGTGGCCGGCCGCGGCACCCACTGCTCGCCCTCGGCCCTCACCGTCCCGGTACCGGAGGGGAAGGTGCCGGCCACCAGCCCGGGCACCCACACCGCATCCCACTCCAGCCCCTTGGAGGCGTGGACGGTCAGCACCTGCACCGCCGAGGGATCCACCTCCACGGCCCCCGGCTCCAGCGCGTCCTCGTGCTGCTCGGCGGCGGTGAGCCAGCCCATCAGCGCTGTGAGGCCAGGCTCGCGGGTGCCGGCCTCGGCGAAGGTGGCCACGTGCTCGTGGAAGGCCTCCAGGTGGGCGCGCGCCCGCCAGGGCGGCACGTCGGTGCGCGAGGCGAGCTCCACGTCCACCCCCAGGGCCTGCTCGGCCACCAGTGCCAGCTCGCCGATGCCCCGGTGCTGCGCGCCCAGGCACTGGGTGACGGCCTCGGCCAGCGTCGCCAGGCGGGACCGGGCCACCTCGCCCACGGTCTCCCCCTGCGGCCCGGCCCACCCGTCCTCCACCGGCGTGAGCACCGCATCGAGGAGGGTCACCGAGAGCTGCTGCTGGTCGCGCCGCTCTGCGGGGCCCTCGTCACCGGCACTGCGCACACCCCACCGCCGCTCCAGCTCGCGCCGCCAGGCGTGCAGGCCCACCAGGTCGGCCGCTCCCAGCCGGGCCGCGGGGCCGGTGAGCAGGCGCATCAGGTGGTCGCCACGGGTGGGGTCGTCCACGACGCCCAGCAGCGCCCGCACGTCCGCCACCTCCGGCACCAGCAGCAGGCCCCCCAGGCCCACCACCTCGTAGGGCAGCCCCGCGGCCTCCAGGGCCTCGGTGACCACCGGGAACTGCGAGCGCTTGCGGCACAGCACCGCCGCCCCGAGCTCCCCGGGCGCCCAGTGCTCCGCCAGCCACGCGGCACCGGCCCGGGCCTCCTCGGCCGGCGTCTCCCAGCGGGTGGCGGTGACCGCCGGGCCCTCGTCACCCCCGGGGCGCGGGCGCAGCGCGGGCAGGTCCAGCGCACTGCGCTCCCGCAGCGGTGCCGCGATGCGGTTGGCCACCCGCAGCACCGGTCCCGCGTTGCGCCAGCTGGTGGACAGACTGCGCTGGGCCGCGCCGAAGGACTCCACGAACGACTCCATGGTGCGCGCCGAGGCCCCGCGGAAGCCGTAGATGGACTGATGGGGGTCGCCCACGGCCGTGACGCTCAGCGAGGCGTCCCCGGCGAACACCCCGCGCACCACCGACAGCTGCGCCTCGGTGGTGTCCTGGAACTCGTCCAGCAGCACCGCCCGGCTGCGGGCCCGCTCCACCCGGCCCACCGCCGGGTGTGCCAGGGCCAGCTGGGCCGAGAGCCGCGTCTGGTCGGAGAACTCCAGCACCTGGCGCTCGGCCTTCAGCTCCTGCCATCGCTGCACCATCGGCACCAGCGCCCGGCGGATCTCCACCGTGGCCTGCGCCTTGAGCACGTCCGCGTACGGCCGCCCGGAACGCTGCGGGGCGACGGTCTCCAGCATCGCGTCCAGCCGGTCGAGCTCGCGCTCCACCTGCTCGCCGGTGACCAGGTGGTCGCCCATCTGGCCGGCCAGGGTCAGCACCCCCTGCACCACGCCCTCCACGCTGGTGAGCCCGGCCGGGAGCTCCCCCGGCCAGGTGGTCACCAGGTCGGTCACCCCCTGCCAGGCCTCCACCGCCGACAGCACCCGGGCGCCGGGCTCGATGCCCAGCCGCAGCCCGTGCTCGGCCACGATGCCGCCACTCCAGGCGTTGTAGGTGCTCACCACCGGCGGCTGCAGCTCCTCGGCGGTGAGCACACCGGCCCGGGCCAGGGCGTCCAACCGGGCCGTGAGCCGCTCGGAGAGCTCGGCCGCGGCCTTGCGGGTGAAGGTCAGGCCCAGCACCTGGTCCGAGCGCACCCACCGGTTGGCCACCAGCCAGACCACGCGGGCGGCCATGGTCTCGGTCTTGCCGGACCCCGCACCCGCCACCACCAGCTGGGCCGGGTCGATGGCCTCGATGACGGCGGCCTGCTCCGGTGTGGGCCGGTGCTGGCCCAGCACGTCTGCCAGGTCCGCCGCACCCCATCGCCTCGGACTGCTCACGCGACCTCCCTGCCCTCGGGCACCGCGGGGCAGCTCGACCTCACCGGGCACCCCCTGCAGGCGTCACCCACGGTGGCCAGCTGCTGCGGCTGCACCATGCCCTGCCCGGCCGCGGCCACCCGCTCCCGGTGGTCGACCTCCCCGGCCTCCAGCGGCGGCTGGCGCCGGTCGATGGTGCCGATCCGCTCCCCGGAGTCCAGCTGCACCAACGAGGCTCCCCCGGCGACGGTGCCCTGCTCGAAGGCACCGGCCGCCACGGCCACCTGGTAGGCACCCAGCTGCGGGTTCTCCGGCAGGTCGGCCGGGGACCCGACGAAACCCGTCTTCAGGTCCGCCACGTGGAGCGCCCCGGAGGCCGGGTGCCGCTCCAGTCGGTCGACCCGCCCCACCAGGCGCACCCCCTGGGTCTCGACGGCCAGGGCCAGCTCGGTGCCCACCAGCTCCCGGCCGGACTCCCGCCGGTAGATCTCGTAGCGGCGGAGCCACTCGGCCATGCGCTCCCGCTCCCGCCGGGACCACCAGACCTCGGGCGAGCCCAGTTCCGCCCAGCGCCGCTCGGCCTCGGCCGTGAGCGCCGGCACCGGGTCCTCGGGGCGCTCGGCCAGCAGGTCGTGCAGCAGGATGCCCAGCTCCTGCGAGCGGCCCGGCGGCGTGCTGCCGCCGTGGGTGCTGAGGAACCAGCGCAGGGCGCATTCCTGGTAGGTGCCCAGCGCCGAGGGGCGCACCGCGGGCACGGTGCCCGCCGGCCAGGGTGCACGCGCGGAGGTGACCTGCCGCAGGGCCCACCACTGCTCCGGGTGGGCTCGGGGCACCTCGGAGCGCACGAGCGCGGCCAGCTCGGCAGCCCACGCCGCACGGGCCCCGGGGTCGATGCGGTGCTCCCCCGCCACACTGTTCCCTCCCCCGTCTGCCCCGGCAGCCGTCAGCAGCTCCCGGCGGGCCAGGGCCACCTGGTGACGCAGGTCCAGCGGCGGCTCCCAGGGTGCCCAGGGGCGCTCCTCGGCCCCATCCACCAGGGGCTCCACGAGGTGCAGCAGCGCCGAGGGGGACTCCTCGGTGTCCCGCACGGCCGTGACCAGCAGGCGCCGGGTGGCGCGGGTGCAGGCCACCAGGAACTGTCGGGTCTCGTCGTGCCGCACGCTCGCGAGCTCGTCGGCCACGCTCCCGGCGCGCCCCTCCACCAGGTCCACCAGCCGCGACGACCCCACCAGCGAGCCCCGCAGCCGCAGGTCCGGCCACACCCCGGCCTGCACGCCGACGACGGCCACCACCTCCCACTCGCGGCCGGCGGCCGTCTGGGGCGTGAGCACCTGCACGGCGTCACGCTCGCGCCCCATGACCAGCGAGTCGCGCGCCACCTGCGAGGACCGCATCCAGTCCACGAAGACGTCCGGCCCCGCCCCTGGACGGCGCTCGACGAACTGTTCGGCGGCCGCGAACAGGCCCAGCACCGCATCGAGCTCCCGGTCTGCCCGCCGCCCGGCCACCCCACCAGCGAGCGCCTGGCGCTGCCACGGCCCGGCCAGGCCGAGGCCGTCCCACACCGCCCACAGCACCGTCTCCGCATCGACCCCCAGCGCCCACCCGTGGCCGTCGGGGGTCCGGCGGGCGGCATCCACCCCCGCGTGCAGGGCGGTCGCGATGCGGCGCAGCGCCCCCGTCTCGGCCCCGCGCCGCTCCCACGGGTGGGCAGGATCCAGCACGGCCTGCTCCAGCAGCTCTCCGCTGGTGAGGCCCGCGTCGGCCCCGGCCTCGACCCGCAGCACGCGGCGCAGCCGCCGCACGGAGGTGCGGTCGAGTCCCCCGATGGGAGAGGTGAGCCAGCCGGTGATGCGCTCCTGGTCCACCCCCGTCGCCGCAGCCACCTCCTCCGCGGGTGTGTGCTGGCCCGGCTGCTGGCGCGCGAGGGCCAGCGCGGCCACCACCAGGTCCAGCAGGGTGCCGACCACGGGCTGCCCGGTCACCGGCTGGCCGCCACCGGAGACCTGCACCGGCACCCCGGCCCGCTCCAGGGCGCGGCGCACCTGCTCGGTGCGCCCCCGGCCGCGCGCGATCACCGCCATGCGCCCCCAGGGAACCCCGGCCAGCACGTGCTCCCGGCGCAGCACCGTGGAGACGTGCGACAGCTCGGCGTGCACGCTCGGGAAGACCAGTGCCGCCGCCTGGTCGGTCGCCTCGCCGATCCGGGCCGGCCCCTCCCCGGGCGGGCAGGGGTCGGGCCGTCGGTGCTCGACCCCGTGGGCGCCGATCCGCTCGGCGATGCGGCCGGCCACCTCCCGGAGCACCGGGCCGTGCCGGTGCGAGCAGGGCAGCACCTCCGGCGTGGGGTCTGCGGCCCACTCCAGGAAGGCCCCCGGACGCGCACCACGGAAGCCCTGGACCGCCGCATCGGGATCGCCGGCCAGCACCCAGCGCGCCCGGGGCGTACGGCGGGCCAGCGCGTCCACCAGCGCCAACGTGCCGGCCGTGAGCTCCTGCGCGTCGTCCACGAGCACCAGCTGCAAGGGGCCGGCCACGGCCTCGGCCACGTCGTCGTCCACCACCAGCAGGTCGGCCGCGGCAGCCACCACCCACGCGGCGTCGACCGCTGCCTGCGAGGACAGCGCCGTCACCTGCTCGTACTCCCGCATCAGGCGCCCGGCCGCCTGCCACAGCCCGGGGGTCCCGTCGGGCCCCTGCTGGGCGTCGAGCTCCGCGAGCTCCCCCGCCGTCACCCCGTGCTCCACGGCGCGCATGAACAGGTCGCGCACCTGGTCCCGGAAGCCCTGGGTGCCCAGCGCCGCCCGGACCGCCTCGGGCCACCCCGCCGCACGGGCCACGGCCTCGTCCTGGGCAGCGCCAGCCAGCAGCTCGGCGAGCACCGCGTCCTGGTCGGCTCCGGTGAGCAGAGTCGGTGCCGGCGTGTCCCGAAGCCTCGCGTGGTGGCCCAGCACCGCGAACCCGAAGGCCTGGTGCGAGTGCACCGGCATGCCGGTGGTCGCACGGGGCCACCTCTCCTCGAGGCGATCGCGCAGCATGGTGGCCGTCAGGCGCGATGGGGTGAGCACCAGCACCTGGGACAGGTCACCCCCCGCCGCCAGGTGGGCGAGCACCTCATCGACCACCCGGGTGGACGTCCCCGTCCCCGGGGCGCCCAGCACCACGTGCACGTCCGGACGGCGCCCGGCGCGCACCTGGGGCTGGGGGGGCTCGATGGGCGACATGGACCCCATCCCATCAGCCGTCACCGACAACCTCCCCGCCGACCGGGGAACACCGGACAGATCACCAGATGGGCAGCTCGGGGTCGACCTCCTGGGCCCACTGCATGAGGCCGCCGTCCAGCACGTACACGCCGGCCAGACCCTGCGCGTGCAGCTGCCGGGCGGCCTCGGTGGAGCGGCGCCCGTTGCGACAGAAGACCACGACGTTGTCATGGGGACCGAACACCTCGCGGGCCGCCCCCTGGCGGACCTCGTCGAGCTCCAGGTGGAAGGAGCCCTCCAACGAGGCCACCTCGCGCTCGTGGGCGCTGCGCACGTCCAGCAGTGCGAAGGGCTCGAACTCCTCGCGGTTGGCCAGCATCTCCTGCAGCGTCGCGGCGCCGATGAGGGGTGGGCGCCAGTCCTCCTCGCCGGCCATGATCGGGATGGCCTCGGTGTGCGCCCAGGCCCGCTCGGTGGCCGCGGCCGGGCGGCACACCGGGCACTGCGGGTCGGCCGCGCGGCGATCGTCGGACCACTGCTGGGTGAGCGTGTCCACCTGCAGGATCCAGCCCAGCAGCGGCTCCCCCAGCGCCAGCACCAGCTTGAGCACCTCGGTGGCCATCACCATGCCCACCTGACCGGTCACCGGCCCGAACACACCCGCCTCGGTGAACTTGAGCTCCGTGGAGGTCGTGGGCTCGATGTCCGGGGTGCACTCCGAGCACGGACCGTAGGGCGGCCACCAGACGGCCACCCGGCCGCTGAACTGCTCCACCGAGCCCCACACGTGCGGCACGCCCAGCTCCGCACTCACCCGAGCCAGCACGCGGCGGCTGGCCGCGTGGTCGGTGCAGTCGACGATGACGTCGTAGCGCTCGAGCAGCTCGAGCGCGTTCTCCTCGGTGACGTATCCCTCCACCTGGCGGACGGCGACGCGGTCGTTGATGCGGTGCACCCCGGCCGCGGCGGCCTCCACCTTGGGCCGCCCGACCCACTCGGTGGCGAAGATCGGCTTGCGCTGCAGGTTGGACAGCTCCACCGCATCGACGTCGGCCACCAGCACCTCGGCGACCCCCGCGCCGGCCAGGTACTCCAGCACCGGCGAGGCCAGGCCACCCAGGCCCACCACCGCCACCCGCGCCGCGGACCAGCGCCGCTGCCCCACCATCCCGATGCCGGGGGTGGCGATGTGGCGTGCGTAGCGCTGCACGGTCGCGCGGTCGAACTCCGGGGCGAGGTCCGCCAGCGGGTGTCCCGGGCCGGGCATGCGCGGCTCGGCCGGCGCCGGGGAGGATGCGGGGTCGATCTCGGCGGGGGACATGCATCCACCCTACGCACGGTCGGGCCCGGGGGGACGACCTACGCTGGGGGCCGACGCCCCCGGCCGGGCCCCCACCCGGCCGTCCCCCGAGCAGAAGCGAGGAACACCATGGACATCCGCATCGGCATCCGCGAGGTCGCCCGCGAGGTCACCCTCGAGTCCCGCCAGTCGGCCTCCGAGGTGGAGGCCCTCGTCACCGCCGCCCTGTCCGGCGAGACGCAGGTGCTGACGCTGGAGGACGCCCACGGGCGCCGCGTGATGGTGCCTGCTGCCCACATCGGCTACGTCGACCTCGGCAGCGAGGACCGCGGCCGCGTGGGCTTCGGCACCGTCTGACCGGCGCGCCGGTCCCACAGCGGCCGGCCGGGCCACCGGGTGCCCCTAGGATGGGCCCGACACCCGGTGCCCGGTCGGCACACCGTGAACGGGGCGGGACGCCCCACGCCGCACGCGCGGCCCTGCGCGAACGCGCCTGAAGACATCTCCGATCGGCCCGCAGCCAGCGCCCCCGGCGCGCGATCAGGAGATCCATGACCGACAAGACCTTTGCCGACTTCGGCATCCACCCCGACATCGTGGCCGCCCTCGCCGACGGCGGGATCATCCATCCCTTCCCCATCCAGGCCATGACCCTGCCGGTCGCCCTGGACCGACAGGACATCATCGGCCAGGCCAAGACCGGCACCGGCAAGACCCTGGGCTTCGGTGTGCCGATGGTCCAGAACGTGGTGGGCCCCACCGACGAGGGCTTCGACGCCCTGGAGCGCCCCGGTGCCCCGCAGGCCCTCGCGGTGGCCCCGACCCGTGAGCTCGCCCTCCAGGTGGCGGGCGACCTGGAGCGTGCCGCCGCCCGCCGCGGTGTCCGCGTGCTGACCGTCTACGGCGGCCGTGCCTACGAGCCGCAGATCGAGGCCCTCGAGCGCGGCGTGGAGATCGTGGTGGGCACCCCCGGCCGCCTGATCGACCTCGCCGAGCGGGGCCACCTCACCCTCGCCCACGCGCGCACCGTGGTGCTGGACGAGGCCGACGAGATGCTCGACCTGGGCTTCCTCCCCGACGTGGAGAAGCTGCTCTCGATGACGCCCGCCGGCCGCCACACGATGCTGTTCTCGGCCACCATGCCGGGCGCCGTCGTGGCCATGGCCCGCCGCTACATGAACCAGCCCACCCACATCCGCGCGATGGAGGAGGTGCCGGGTGCCGGCGCCACCGTGGAGGCGATCGACCAGTTCGTCTACCGCGCCCACGCCATGGACAAGGTGGAGATGCTCGCCCGGCTGCTGCAGTCCGAGGGCCGCGGGCTGACCATCGTGTTCACCCGCACCAAGCGCACCGCCGCCAAGGTGGCCGACCAGCTGGTGGAGCGCGGCTTCGCGGCGGCCGCCATCCACGGCGACCTGGGGCAGGGCGCCCGCGAGCAGGCGCTGCGCGCCTTCCGCACCGGGAAGGTGGACGTGCTGGTGGCCACGGACGTGGCGGCCCGCGGCATCGATGTGGAGGACGTCACCCACGTGGTGAACTACCAGTGCCCCGAGGACGAGAAGACCTACCTGCACCGCATCGGACGCACCGGGCGTGCCGGCAAGAACGGTGTGGCCGTCACCCTGGTGGACTGGGACGACCTGCACCGCTGGGCCGTGATCAACCGGGCGCTGGAGCTCGGCGCCCCGGAGCCGGCCGAGACCTACTCCACCTCCCCGCACTTCTACGCCGACCTGCGCATCCCCGCCGAGGTGACCGGTGAGCTGCCCTCCGCCCAGCGCACCCGGGCGGGCCTGAAGGCCGAGGAGCTCGACGACGCCGGTGACCTCAAGTCCCCCCAGCGGGGCGGCTCGGGGCGCGAGCGCACCGGCGGCCGGTCCGAGGGCGGACGCGGCGGACGCGGCGGCCGACAGGGCGGTGGCGGCCGGGGTGGTCAGGGCTCCCGCGAGCGCGGTGCGGGCCGCAGCGAGTCCAGCCGCACCGCGCCGGTGTCGGAGAACGGGGAGGGTGGCGCGCGCCGCCCCCGCCGCCGTCGCCGCACCCGGGGTGGCGCCTCGGAGTGAGCTCCGCCGCGTGAGTCCGGCCCCCGTCGTGCACCCGCACGGCGGGGGCCGTTGCCTCGCCCGCGATGGGGGCCGCGCGGTCAGCGGGCCAGGAACTCGCCGAAGACCTCCAGCGGCGTGGTGTTCTCCGCCAGCAGGTTGGGCTTGCCCGCCCCGTGGTAGTCGCTGGAGCCCAGCGGCACCAGGTCCAGCTCCGCCGCCCAGGTGGCCGCGAGCGCGCGTTCGGCGGGGTCGTGGTCGCGGTGGTCCACCTCGATGCCCTGCAGGCCCAGGTCCACCATCTCCTCCACCTCCTCGCGGGTGACGCTGCGCCCGCGGAGGGCGGCCAGCGGGTGGGCGAGGGCCACCACTCCCCCGGCCTCGCGGACGGCGCGCAGCACGTCGGCGGCGGCGGGCACGGGGTGGGGCAGGTTGTACCGCCCGCCGCGTCCCAGCGGGCCGGCGAACGCCTCATCGCGGGTGGCCACGGTGCCCGCGGCCACCAGGGCGTCGGCGATGTGGGGGCGCCCCGGGGTGGCCCCCGGCGGGACGTGCGCCCACACCTCATCGGGGGTCCAGCCGAGGTCCTCGGCGACCATCGCCGCCATCCGGTCCATGCGCTCGTGGCGCCCGCGGACGGTGGCCTCCAGCAGCCCCACCAGGGCCGGGTTGCCCGGCTCCAGCCGGTGCGCCAGCAGGTGCACCGAGACCGGGCGCTCGCCGGGCCGCGGCACCTGGGCACTCACCTCGATGCCGCCGAACACCTCCACCCCCAGCGCCTCCCCGGCGGCCCTCGCCTCCGCCCACCCGGAGGTGGTGTCGTGGTCGGTGAGGGCCAGGGCGCCGAGGCCGAGCTCGGCGGCGCTGCGCACCACCTCGGCGGGGGTCTGGGTGCCGTCCGAGGCCGCGGAGTGCGTGTGCGGGTCGATGCGGTGACGCAGGTCGGTGCTCACGTCTCCACCACCCGGCTGGCCTTGCGCTCGGAGCGCGACATGCCGTTCACCGCACGGTAGATCCAGGTGCCCAGGCTGACACCCGCGGCGAGCGCGAGCCCGCTGGCCACCGCCGACAGGATCTGCTGGATGCCCATGAAGTAGGTGTCCGGGTCGTTGTCCATGAGCAGGAAGAGCCCGCGATAGACCATCCCACCGGGCAGGAAGGGCGCGATCACCGCGGTGGTCAACGCCAGGGAGGGCACGTGCAGCACCCGTGCCACCCACTGGGCCAGGAAGGACACGAAGGCCACCGCGATGAGCACCCGCATCTCGTAGCTGATGCCGCCGGCGTCCACCGCCCAGTACACCGCGAAGGCGGTGGCGCCCAGCATCGAGGACAGGACGGCCGCCCGCATCGAGGCGTAGGTGGCGATGGCGGAGAAGAAGCAGAACACCGCCGAGCTGACCACCAGTGTGGGCAGGTGGTCCGAGAGGTACGGCCGGGTCAGGATGGTCATGCTCAGGCCCGCTCGTTGCGCGGCCGAGAGCACCAGCGAGACACCGATGGCGACCCCGGCCGTCATCACGACCACCTCGAAGGCGCGGGCCCCCGCGGTGACGTAGTAGCCGTCCAGGGCGTCCTGGGCGGTGCCGACCACCCCCAGACCGGCGAGCAGCACGATGATGCCGGCCGCCACGATGAGCGAGTGGTACTGGTCGCCCGGGGGATCCAGGGGAATCGGCCCGAGCGTGAGCTGGTACTTCTCGATGGCGTAGATCGCCACGGCCACGGTGGTGGGAATGGCCGCGGCCACCACCTGACCGAAGAAGGGCGGCAGCCCCCACCGGCCCAGGCGCGAGATCGTCTGGTCGATGAACAGTGCGGAGAAGAAGGTCAGGATCCAGGTGACCCAGTCCGCGCCGAGCAGCGCCGAGACGGCTGCGCCCATCATGGCCAACGAGCCACTGGCCACCCACGGCCGGTACGCCCGGGGCGCGTGGAGGATCTCCTCCAACCGGGCGGACGCCGCATCGAGGTCGTCCGGGGCGGTCGCCAGGCTGTTCACGAAGGCCTGCAGCCGCTCCACGACCATGTAGTCGGGGGTGCGGGCGCGCACCACGCGCATCACCGACAGGGGGTCCTCCCCCATGCCCCGGTGGATGCTCACGGTGATGGAGGTGAACGTGATGTCGACGTGCGCCGAGCGCACGCCGAAGGCACTGGTCAGGCGCAGCAGGGTGGCCACCACGTCGGCGGCCGGGGTGCCCGCGGCGAGCAGGGCCTCCCCGGTGCGCAGCGCGAGGTCGATGACGTGGCGACCGCGCCGCTCGTCGAGGTCGCGGTCGCCGGAGTCCACCAGGGGGCTGGCCGATGCCTTGCTGGGCCGCACGACGTCCGCCAGACGGATGGCCCGGCGACGGGTGCCGCCGCGGATGGTGCCGGGGGCGAGCTGCTCCTGTACCCCGGGCGCGAGCACGACGGCCTCGTTCTGGCCGGTGGTGACCGAGCTCGCCCGCAACGGGGCGGTACCCGGGGTGGTGACGGGCGGGACCGGGGCGGGGTGCGTGGTGTGCGCGGCGGTGGGGTGCGCGGCGGTGCCCGGAGCCCCGCCGGCGCCAGTGCTGGTGCCCGGAGCCCCGCCGGTGCCAGTGCTGGTGCCCGGGATCGCGCTCTGCGCGGTGGTCTCGGGGCTGCCGATGCGCGAGTGGCTGGGCAGCGCCTGCGTGGGGTCCGACGCACCCCGCGCCACCGACTTCAGGGAGCGGGGCGCACGGGACGGGGACACGCGGCCAACTGTCGCCCGGAACCCCGTGCTTTCACAAGTCCCGGGCGTCTCCGGGCGCTCCCGTGCCGCGGTGGGGCCTCCCGTGTGGCAAACCGGTCGCTCCCCCACGCTGCCGTGTGACACAGCGGTCGCCCTGGCAGCCACATCGCCACACGCGCCGGGCTCCAACAGCCACATCGCCGCACGCGCCGGGGCCCCGGCAACCGCATCGCCACACGCGCGGTGCCGCTGCCCCCGCTGCCCGCCCCGCACCGGCAGCCCCCGGCCCGGGGCGCCGTGACACACTGCACACGTGAGTGAAGAGCAGAAGCAGCAGGACCACCGCAGCCGACCCGATGGTGAGAACTTCCGCGCGTTCATCGCCGCCGACTGGGCCGAGCGCGACTTCTCCGGGGTGCGGCCCCTCGAGGCCGCCCAGTACGCGGCTCCCCGACGCACGGCGCTGGCCGAGAAGTTCCCCGGCGAGACCCTGGTGGTGCCCGCCGGCGGACTGAAGGTGCGTTCCAACGACACCGACTACGTCTTCCGCCCCCACTCGGCCTTCGCCCACCTGACCGGTCTGGGCGCCGACCGCGAGCCCGATGCGGTGCTCGTGATCCGCGCCGGTGAGGCCGGCACCGAGCCGGAGGCCATCTTCTACTTCCGCCCCATGGCCGCGCGGGACTCCGAGGAGTTCTTCGCCGACTCGCGCTACGGCGAGTTCTGGGTGGGTCCGCGCCCGGTGGAGGAGGACATCCGCCGCGAGCTGGGCCTGGACGCCCGCCACGTGGACCAGCTGGAGGCCGACCTCGAGGCCGATGCGGAGCGCCTCCGCGTGGTGCCCGACGCCGACCGCGACATGACGGACCTGATCCGCCGCGTCCGGGGCGACGCCGGCGACGCCGAGGCCGCCCGCGCCAAGGACGACGAGCTGGCCCGCGCCTGCTCCGTGCTGCGCCTGGTGAAGGACGACTGGGAGGCCGACCAGATGCGCGCCGCGGTGCAGGCCACCGGCCGCGCCTTCGACGCGGTGATCGAGAACCTCGACGAGGCCGTCGAGCGCGGCCGCGGCGAGCGCTGGATCGAGGGGGTCTTCGGCCTCCACGCCCGGCACGCCGGCAACGGGGTGGGCTACGACTCCATCGTGGCCTCCGGCGACCACGCCAACACGCTGCACTGGATCCGCAACACCGGCGACATGAAGCCCGGTGACCTGCTGCTGCTGGACGCCGGCGTGGAGGTGGACTCGCTGTTCACCGCCGACGTCACCCGCACGCTGCCCATCAACGGCACCTTCACCGACACCCAGCGCAAGATCTACGACGCGGTCTACGCGGCGCAGGAGGCCGGCATTGCCGCCGTGAAGCCGGGCAACAAGTTCGGTGACGTGCACGCCGCGGCCATCCGCGTGATCGCCGAGCACCTGCACTCCTGGGGTCTGCTCCCCGAGGGTGTCAGCGTGGAGGACACCCTCAAGCCCGAGGGCCAGTACCACCGCCGCTGGATGGTGCACGGCACCAGCCACCACCTGGGCATCGACGTGCACGACTGCGCGTTGGCCCGCCGCGAGGAGTACCTGGGTGCCGAGCTGCTGCCGGGCATGTGCCTCACGGTGGAGCCGGGCCTGTACTTCAAGGCCGACGACCTCAAGGTGCCGGAGGAGTTCCGCGGCATCGGCGTCCGCATCGAGGACGACGTGCTGGTGACCGAGGACGGGTGCGAGAACCTCTCGGGCTTCATGCCCCGGACGGCCGACGACGTCGAGGCGTGGATGGCCCGCCTGCGCGGCTGAGCGCCCACCACACGGCCCACCACACGAGGCAGCCGGCCACCAGCGCCAGCGCCAGGTGGCCCCGGAAGCCCACCAGGCCCACGGCCACCGCCAGCAGCACCTCCCAGGAGCCCTTCAGGTCGCGCAGGAGCGCGACGTGGAGGGCTCCTGCGACGGCGAGCAGTGCGGCGAGCACCACCACCGGGAAGTGCGCCAGCACCCCCGCCAGCCCCGCACCGACCCCCAGCGCGAGCACCAGCAGCACCACCCCCAGCGCGATGGGGGCGCCGCCGGTCCGTGCGCCGAAGGACCGGTGGGCGGTCATGCCCCCGGCCCCGTGGCAGACGGGCATGCCGCCCACCGCACCCGCCAGGAGGTTGGCCACGCCCAGCGTGCTGGCCAACCGGCCCGGGGTGACCCTCCCGGCCCGCCGCCCGTAGTAGGTGCGCGCCACGTCCGCGGTGGCCACGCAGGAGTTGGCGAAGGTCAGCGGCAGCTGCGGCAGCACCAGCACCACGGTGGCGGTCAGCAGCGTCGCGAGCGACAGCTCCGGCCGCACCAGCTCCGAGGGCCCCCACGCCACCGGCCCGGAGTGCGTGGCCAGCATGACCACCACCCCGGCCACCACCAGCACCAGCGCAGAGGCCCACCGCCGCAGCACCACGGCCGCCCCCGCGAGCGCCACCACACAGGCCACCGCCGCCACCGGGCCGGGGTGCGGCCCGGGGAAGCTCGCCGGCGGATCGGTCGCCAGCCCCCACGCCAGCTTCAGGAACAGCAGCCCCACCGAGAGCTGCACGCCCCGCACCACCGGCCGGGGCACCAGTCGCGCCGCCCGGTCGATCCACCCGGTGGAGCCCAGGCCCAGGAAGAGCACCCCCATCACCAACGCCCCTGCGGCGATCACGTCCGACCCCA
This sequence comes from Kytococcus sedentarius, assembly GCF_041937525.1. GTDB lineage: Bacteria > Actinomycetota > Actinomycetes > Actinomycetales > Dermatophilaceae > Kytococcus > Kytococcus sedentarius_A. The sequence goes on along the minus strand of NZ_CP169391.1, from coordinate 230,582 downwards.
GCCCCTGCGCCACGGCAATGGCACCGAAGGCCTTGAGCGGCTGCACCGGCACCGGCACGCGGTAGAACAGCCCAGCCACCACGTAGAGCAGCCCGGCGGGCAGGAGCACGGCGGTGGCCGAGAGACCGTTCACCAGCACCAGTGCCACCGCGATGGGCACGAGCACCCCCAGGTCGGCCACCGCGCCGGCCAGCTCGCGCGCGTCCCAGCGGGGGCGCGTCAGACCGTCGCCGGGGGCGCTCGCGGGCGGCGGACCGGAAGGGGGCATGGGCGCATCGTAGGAGCCCGGCCGGACCCCGCGGACGCCCGCTGGCCGCGGGGTGGGAGATAGGCTGGCCCGAATGCACACGCCCCTGAAGGTCACCGTCGTCACGGTCTCCGACCGCGTGGCGGCGGGGGTCCGTGAGGATCGTTCCGGGCCGCTCGCGCAGGAGCTCGTCACGGCGTCGCTGGGCGTCCGGGCCGAGCTCACCGTGGTGCCCGACGGCGCCGCGTCGGTGGCCGATGCGGTGCGCGCAGCCCTGGCGTCCGGCTCCCGCCTGGTGGTGACCACCGGTGGCACCGGCGTCTCCCCCCGCGACCGCACCCCCGAGGGCACCGCCCCCCTGCTGGACCGCGAGCTGCCGGGCGTGGCCGAGGCCATCCGCCGCGCCGGTGCCGAGCACACCCCCCACGCCGTCCTCACCCGGGGGCTGGTGGGCGTCGTCGATGCGGGCAGCCGCACCGGATCCGATGGGGAGAGCGGTCACCCCGGTGCCGTGGTGGCGAACCTGCCGGGCAGCACCGGCGGCGTCCGCGACGGTCTGGCGGTGCTGCTGCCGCTGGTGCCGCACCTGCTGGACCAGCTGGCCGGGGGTGACCACACGTGAGCACCGACCCCGTGCCCCCGTCGGCCACCGACCCCCGTGTGGTGCACGCCCGCATCAGCGACCAGCCCCTGGACCCGGTGGCCCTGGAGCAGCTGGTGGCCGGTCCGGCCGACGGCGCGGTGACCACCTTCACCGGCCGCGTGCGCGACCACGACCCCGAGGCCAGCGGCGAGGTGGTGTCCCTGGACTACAGCTGCCACCCGGACGCCGAGGGCGTGCTGCGCCAGGTGGTGGCCGAGGTGCTCGCCACGCAGGACCCCGAGGGGACCACGCACGTGGCGGTGGCTCACCGCATCGGACATCTGGAGGTGGGCGACCTCGCCATCGTGGTGAGCGTCGCCTCGGCCCACCGGGCGGTCACCTTCACGGTCTGCGAGGCGCTGGTGGAGCAGGTGAAGGCCCGGGTACCGGTGTGGAAGCACCAGCACGAGGCCGACGGGCGGGCGACCTGGTCGAACCTGGGGCTGGCGTGAGCACGGCAACCGGCGGGCTCGTCGACCGCTTCGGTCGCGTACACACCGACCTGCGCATCTCGCTGATCGACAAGTGCAACCTGCGGTGCACCTACTGCCTGCCGGCCGAGGGCGTGCCGTGGATGGCCAAGGACGAGCTGCTGACCCGCGAGGAGCTCGTGGCCGTGGCACGGGTGGCGGTCGAGAGCGGCATCACCAGCATCCGCCTCACCGGCGGGGAGCCACTCCTGCGCCCGGACCTCGAGGAGCTCGTGGCCGACCTCGCCGCGCTGGAGGGCGATGCCGGACCGCTGGAGCTGTCCATGACGACCAACGGCATCGGGTTGCACCACCGCGCCCACCGGCTGGCCGATGCGGGGCTGTCGCGCGTGAACATCAGCCTCGACACGGTCGATGAGGAGACCTTCCGCCGCATGACCCGTCGCCCGCGGCTCGATGCGGTGCTGGCCGGGGTGGACGCCGCGCTGGCCGCCGACCTGCGCCCGGTGAAGGTCAACGCGGTGCTGGTGCGGGGGCAGAACGACCACCAGGCGGCGGACCTGCTGGCCTGGGCGGTGGAGCGTGGGGTGGAGCTGCGCTTCATCGAGCAGATGCCGCTGGATGCCGGGCACACCTGGGACCGCGGCGACATGGTGACCCGCGCCGAGGTGATGGAGCGGCTGTCCGAGCGCTTCACGCTCACGCCGCTGCCGGGGCGCGGGGCCGCACCCGCGGAGCGCTTCGTCGTGGACGACGGTCCGGCCGTGGTGGGGCTGATCGCCTCGGTGACCGCACCCTTCTGCGGGGCCTGTGACCGGCTGCGCGTCACGGCCGACGGCCAGCTGCGCTCCTGCCTGTTCGCCCGGTCGGAGACCGATCTGCGCGGCCCGCTGCGGGCCGGGGCGGACCATGCCGAGCTCACCGCGCTGTTCCGGGAGGCGACCCTGGCCAAGCAGCCGGGGCATGGCATCGACGACCCCGGTTTCCTGCAGCCCCCGCGGCCCATGAGCGCCATCGGCGGCTGAGCGCGCGGCCAGAAATTCGATTGCCGCTGCTCCGGCGGCCCGGGAGGATGGCTGCAGCGACACCACCGGAGTGCTCGCCTGACGAGAGGAGGCCCGAGATGACGACGACGGCCCTGCGTACCCGTTGCGCCCAGAACCTTCTCTCCATCAGGAGCACCCTTGTCGCACCACGACACCCCCAGCACCACCTCCTCTGAACAGCACGACCTGACCGAGCGCGACCTGCTCGCCCTGGAATGGGTCGACATCGATGAGGCCGACGAGGCCGCCGGTCAACGCCCCACCACCTACTGGTCGGTCGAGCGCGGCTGCCGCGGCCCCGACCCCCTGCCCGCCTGGGTCGTGACCGATGCCGGAGCGATCGACACCGACCTCGGTGTCCTGAAGACGGGCAAGGAGGCCGACGTGTTCCTTCTGGAGCGCGCCGCCACCGACGGCTCCGGCCACCGCACGCTCATGGCCGCCAAGCGGTACCGCGGCGAGGAGCACCGCCAGTTCCACCGGTCGAGTGCCTACACCGAGGGCCGTCGGCAGAAGAAGTCGCGCGACGCCCGCGCCCTGGCCCGCAAGAGCGAGTACGGGCGGGCCGTGGCCGCCGGCCAGTGGGCGTACGCCGAGTGGTTCGCGCTGACCACCTACCACCAGGCGGGCCTGCCGGTCCCCTACCCGGTGCAGATCGACGGGACCGAGCTGCTGCTGGAGTTCATCGGCACCCCCGACGGCGTGGCCGCGCCCCGTCTGGCCTCCACCCGCCCCGATCCGCAGACCCTGGCGTCCTGCTGGCAGCAGGTGCGGCAGATCGTCCTCGGGTTCGCCCAGCAGGGCGTGGCCCACGGTGACCTGTCGCCCTACAACCTGTTGGTCGATGCCGGACGCGTGGTCGTGATCGACCTCCCCCAGGTGGTCGACGTGGTCGCGAACCCACAGGGCCCGGCCATGCTGCACCGCGACTGCGTGAACGCCACCCGCTGGTTCACCAGCCGGGGGCTGGACGTGGACGCCGAGGAGCTGTTCGCCGAGGCGGTCGCGCTGGCACTCTGAGCACCCGCGGACTCCACGCCGGGCTCAGCCACCGGCGAAGGGCGGCAGCACGTCCACCACCGTGCCCTGCGGCACGGGCGTGCTGCCGTCCGCCCGGCGCCCCTCCACCAGGACGGCGCAGCGGGCGGCCACCGCGGCCAGGCGCTCGCCGTGGCGGGCTGCTGCGGCATCGAGCACCTCGGCCACGGTGGTGCCCGGGTAGTCACCCTCGGCGCACCCGGCTGCCTCGGCCGCCGCGGCGAACCACCGCACCCGCACGCTCACGAGGCGTCCTCGGCGTCCGACTCCGCCGCGGGGATCCGCGCGAGGACCCGCTCGGTCGCCTCGGCCATCGTCAGCCCGGGGTCCTGCGCCAGGGCGTACCCGAGCACGAAGGCGGTGACCGGCGCCATCGGACGGTCCACGCCGTGGGCGACGTCCTTGGTGAGGTCCAGCACGGCGCGCACGTCCACCACCTCGGGGTCGATCTCGAAGGCGGCACAGACCTCGGCGATCCAGTCCCGCCACAGCTGGGGCACGTGCTGGGTGCGGCTCGTCGGCTCGGGGGTCATGCGGTGTGCTCCTCTCGCGTGAGTCGGTCGGCCCACCGGGAGTGGTCGGCCCACGTGTCCACATCCTCCACCGCCACCGGGGCGGGGCGGACCTCGTGTCGATGCAGGTCGCCCAGCAGTGCGCGCAGGGGCAGGTCCCGCGCGGGCCCCAGGGGGGCAGCGGCGCGGGCCAGCGCGCTCCACCGGTGCACCCCGAGCAGCCACTGCGGGCGGCCCGCGGCGTCCACCGCGAGCACGGAGTCGACGGCCCGGCCCACACCCTCCACCGCCGCCAACAGCTCCGGCACCACCTCACCGGCCCCGGGCAGGTCGCACGCGAGCACCAGCACCCAGTCCGCCGCGGAAGACTCCGCCCCGAGCCGCTCCAGCCCCGCCACCACCCCGGCCGCGGGCCCACCACCGGGCGGGTCCTCGCGCGTCAGCAGCACGCCCTCGGGCACGGGCAACTCCCCCACCACGACCACCTGCCGCGCGCCCTGGAGCGCGCCCAGCACGTGGTCCACCAACCGCTGCCCGGCCAGCTCGACCTCCCCCTTGGACACCCCGCCCAGGCGACGGCCGCCACCCCCGGCGAGCACCACCGCATCGACGACAGGTCTCACGCGCGCTCGCCCGGGTCCTCACCGGGACGCACCCAGGTGCCGCTGCGGCCGCCCTCCTTGCGCACCAGCCGCACGTCGCGCAGGTGGGCGGAGCGGTCGGTGCCCTTGACCATGTCGATGACCGCGAGCGCGGCCACGCTGACGGCGGTGAGCGCCTCCATCTCCACCCCGGTGCGGTCGGCGGTGCGCACGGTGGCCTCCACGCGCACACCGGTGTCGGTCACCTCCAGGTCCACCACCGCCCCGTGCACACCGATGGTGTGCGCCAGCGGCAGCAGCTCGGGGGTGCGCTTGGCGGCGGCGATGCCGGCCACGCGGGCCACGGCCAGCACGTCACCCTTGGGCACGGTGCCGGAGCGCAGCAGCTCCACCACCTCCGCGGAGCAGACCACCTCCCCGCGGGCGGTCGCGGCGCGCACGGTCGGCTCCTTGGCGGTGACGTCCACCATCCGGGCGCGGCCGGCGGCATCGAGGTGGGTGAAGGGCTGGGCGGGATCGGTCATCAGAACCTCATCAGGGGGTGGACGTCACCGGGGCGGACGTCGGTGACGTCCTGGGGCACGGCGAACAGGGCATCGGAACGGGCCAGGGCGGTGACCATGTGGGAGGCCGAGCCGCGCTGGTGGGCCGGCGTGGCCACCAGACGGCCGGCCGCATCGGTGGTCGTGGCCACGGGCACCAGCTGGCGGCGTCCCGGGGGGCTCGACCACGCGCTGCCCGCGACCGCCGTCCCCCACGCGGGGGCCGCGGTGCCGGTCAGCGCGGCGAGGACTGCGCGGCCGAAGAGCTGCCACGAGACCGCGGCCGAGAGCGGGTTGCCGGGGAAGGCCAGCACGGGCACGCCCCGCCAGGTCGCGTGACCCTGCGGCTTGCCCGGCTGCATGCGCACGTGGCGGAAGGTGCCGCTGCCCGCATCGCCCAGCACGATGCGGGCGACGTCGTAGGTGCCCACCGACACCCCGCCGGAGAGCACCACGAGGTCGCACGAGGCGGTGAGCTCATCCAGGCGCGCGGTGAAGGCGTCCACCTCGTCGGGCACGGGTGGGCCGGTCACCACGTCCGCGCCGGCCTCCCGGGCGGCGGCCGCGAGGAGGACGCCGTTGCTCTCGTGGATCTGACCGCGGCGGAGGGGTCCTCCACCGGTGACCAGCTCGTCACCGGTGGCCAGCACGCCCACCACAGGGCGGCGGCGCACCCGCACGGTGGCCACCCCGGTGCCGGCCAGGGCGCCGAGGGCCGCGGGGTCGAGCAGGGTTCCCGCCGGCAGCACCAGGTCGCCGGCGGCGAGGTCCTCCCCCGCCCCGCGCACGTGCGCCCCCGCACCGCCGCGCGAGAGCTCGCGCACGAGGACCTCGTGGTCCCCCGCATCGGTCAGCTCCACCGGCACGACGGTGTCGGCCGCCGTGGGCACCGGTGCGCCGGTCATGATGCGGGCGCACTCGCCGGCGGCCAACGCGGGGTCGTCGGGGCTGCCGGCCGGGAGGTCCGCGACCACCCGCAGGCGTGCGGGCAGGTCGTCGGCGAGGTCGGCGGCGCGCACGGCGTAGCCGTCCATGGCCGAGTTCGCGAAGGCGGGCACGTCCCCCGCCGCCCGCGCGTCCTGGGCAAGCACGCGTCCCAGCGCGGCGGCGGTGTCCACCACCTCGCTGGCGACGGGCGCGGTGACGAGGGCGACGACCTCGGAGGTGTACTCCTCGGTGCTGAGCACCTCACGCTGGGCGGTCACGGGCAGCCTCCTGGGGTGGTGGTCAGTAGCGCGGGAGGGACGGGTCCACCTGCTCGCGCCAGGCCAGCATCCCACCGGTGAGCACCCGGACGCCGGGGACACCCCAGCCGATGAGGTGCTCGGCGGCCGTGGCGGCACGCACCCCGGCCTTGCACACGCACACGACGCCGGGGGCCGATGGGGTGATCTCACCCGGGGCTGCCTCGCCCCGGTGGTCGCCCCCGGGGAGCACGCCGGCGGCCGCCAGCTCGGCCCGGGCCGACGCGGGGTCGTCCAGGATGCGGTCGAGCGGCAGGTGCACCGCGCCGGGGACCACCCCCATCGCGAGCTCCCCGGCGCTGCGCACGTCGAGGACCAGCGGCGGCGGGTCGGCGGCCAGGGCGCCTGCCAGCGCCGTGGGGGTGACGCCCGGCGGGGCACTGTCGGTGGGCGCGAGTGCGTCGGTGGGCGCGAGTGCGTCGCCCGCCCCGGGGCCACCGGCGAGCGGGAGCTCGGAGAACCGCATCGAGGCGGCGTCGACGAAGAGCAGGCGCCCCAGCATCGACTCCCCCGTGCCGGTGACCAGACGCACCACCTCCAGCGCCATGGCCGAGCCCACGAACCCGCACAGGGCACCGAGGATCCCCGCGTCCCCGCAGGAGGGCACCGTGGCCGGGTCGGGCGCCTGCGGGAAGAGATCGGTCAGCCGCACCGGCGCCACCGGCTCGGCCCCAGCGGCCGGGCGGGGCGCCGCCCAGAAGGTGGTGAGCTGGGCCTGGTCGCGCAGGAGCGAGCCCCAGACCACCGGCATCCCGAGCTGGGCGGCGGCCGCATCGAGCACGTAGCGGGTGGGGAAGTTGTCCGTGGCGTCCACCACCAGGTCGTGGTCGCGCAGCAGATCGGTGGCGGTCTCGGTGGTGAGGCGGCGCTGCACCGGGTGGAGGGTGGTCTCGGTGCCGGTGGCGTGCAGGGACTCGACGGCGCTGACGGCCTTGGGGCGTCCCACGTCGTCCAGGCCGTGGAGCACCTGGCGCTGGAGGTTGCTGGCCTCCACCAGGTCGTCGTCGATGACGCTCAGGCTCCCCACCCCAGCAGCCGCGAGGTACTGCAGCACGGGGCACCCCAGTCCCCCGGCACCCACCACCGCCACCCGGGCGGCGCGGAGCCGGCGCTGCCCGGTCAGCCCCAGACCGGGGAGCAGCACGTGCCGGGCGTAGCGCTCCACCTGGGCCACCGACAACTCACCCGCCGGCTCGACGAGGGGTGCGAGCCGGCGGGTGGTCACGGAGTCCTGGTGCACGGGGACGGACCCCACCACGCGGTGGGCCTCAGCCCTGCGGGCGGCGCGGCGCGTGAGGGTCCTGCGCCGGCTGCTGGCCGTAGTGACCCTGCTGCGGCGCCTGCTGGCCGTACTCCGGCTGGCCGTGCTGACCCTGCTGCGGCGCCTGCTGGCTCTGCTGGTCGACCGTCGCACCGCTCTGGCGGCGCGCCTCGTCCACGGCCTCGCCATAGGTGCGCAGCGGACCCTCGTGCACCGGGGCCGCCTGCGCGTTCAGGCCCAGCAGCTCCCGCGCGGAGGCCACCTGGGCGGACTCGGCGAGGATCTCGTAGCTGGTGGCCACCACGGCGGTCACCGAGGTGAAGTCCCGGCGACCCCGCGTCATCGCATAGCCCAGCGCGGCCCAGACCGCACCGAAGAGGGCACCGGCCAGCAGCGTGGTCGCGAGGATGGCCCAGAAGCCCTCGTCGCTGAAGAGCGACATGATCAGGCCCACGAAGGCACCCAGCCACAGACCGCTGAGCAGCCCACCCAGCAGCACCCGACCCCAGGAGAGACGGCCGGTGACGCGCTCCACCTGTCGCAGGTCGCTGCCCACGATGGCCAGCTGGTCCACCGGGAAGCCCTTGTCGCTCAGGTGGTCGACGGCGCCCTGCGCCTCGGTGTAGTCGTCGTAGGTCGCCACGGAGCGGGGGTTCTTCAGCTCCAGCAGCGAACGTCCGGCGCCCAAACCGGCCTGGGGTCCCATGCCTGACTGCGTGCTCATGGTCACAGTCTCTCCCAGATCCCTGATCGTTGCCTGAGAGCTTGCCGAGTGCCCTCCCGACTACCCTTGCCGACGTGAGTGCAGCCCGCGTGTTCGTGTCCCACCTCATCGGCCTCGGCGTGTTCGACCCCATCGGAGACCGGGTCGGGCAGGTCCGCGACGTCGTGGTCCAGCACTCCTCGGCACGGCAGGTGACCCGCGTCATCGGCATGGTCTTGGAGGTCCCCGGGCGCCGCCGCGTGTTCGTGCCCATGACGCGCATCACCTCCATCGACGCCGGCCAGGTGATCACCACCGGACTGCTGAACATGCGCCGCTTCGAACGGCACCCCCGCGAGGTGCTGGTGCAGTCAGAGCTCTTCGACCGCCAGGTGCACGTCACCCTGGACGAGGACGACGTCTTCGACGCGACCATCGAGGACATCGGCATCACCCAGCAACGCAACCGGGACTGGCACGTCACCAAGGTGTTCGTGCGCAAGTCCGACCCCACCCAGCGCCGCCGGCTCAGCCTGCGCCGCCGGGGCGAGACGCTGGTGGTGGACGTGGAGACGGTGGCCGGCATGCACACCGAGGACGCCTCCCAGGGCGCCGACCGACTCATCGAGTCCTTCGAGGAGCTGAAGCCCGCCGACGTCGCCGACGCCCTGCAGGAGCTCACCCCCAAGCGCCGCCGCGAGGTGGCCGACGCCCTGCCGGACGAGAAGCTCGCCGACGTGCTGGAGGAGCTGCCCGAGGAGGACCGCGTCGCCATCGTGGCCGCCCTCACCACCGACCGCGCCGCGGACGTGCTGGAGGCGATGCAGCCCGACGACGCCGCCGACCTGCTGGGCGAGCTGCCCGACGCCACGGCCGCGGAGCTGCTGGGGGCCATGGAGCCCGAGGAGGCCGAGCCGCTGCGCACCCTGCTGACCTACGGCGAGGACACCGCCGGCGGCATGATGACCACCGAGCCGGTGATCCTGGGGGCCGACGCCTCGATCGCCGAGGCCCTGGCCACCGTCCGGCGCGCGGAGCTCCACCCCGCCCTGGCCGCGATGGTGTTCGTCTGCCGTTCCCCGCTGGAGGTCCCCACCGGCAAGCTGCTGGGCGTGGTGCACCTCCAGCGGATGCTGCGCGAGCCACCGCACGAGTCGATCGGCGCCATCATCGACAGCGACATCGAGCCGCTGGACGTGGACGCCAGCCTCGGCGAGGTGACCCGCTCGATGGCGAACTACAACATGATCTCGCTGCCCGTGGTGGACGAGGACCGACGCCTGCTGGGCGCGGTCACGGTGGACGACGTGCTCGACCACATCCTCCCGGACGACTGGCGCGAGGACCGAGACGAGGAGGCCCCGGACGTCACCGCGGCCCTGAGCGTGCAGGACGAGGAGGCAGCCCATGGCGCTTGAGACCGACCCGGACGAGCGGGCCCAGCGGCTGCGCGAGCTGCGGGAGCGCCGCGACCGCCGCAAGGCCGTGGCCGGCACCTCCGGCCACGGCGGCCCCCGGACCGCACCGATGAAGACCATCGACCGCCACGAGCCCAGCGGAGGCGGCCTGTCCTCCCCGCAGGTGGCACGGCGCCGGCTCCCCCGGCCGCAGGTGGACTCCGAGGCCTTCGGCCGCGCCAGCGAGGCGTTCGCCCGGTTCATGGGCACCCCGCAGTTCCTGCTGTGGATGACCCTGTTCGTCACCGTGTGGCTGGGCTGGAACACCTTCATGCCCGAGAGCGCGCAGTTCGACCCACGGGCACTGAACTACACGCTGCTGACGCTGATCCTCTCGCTGCAGGCCTCCTACGCGGCCCCGTTGATCCTGCTGGCGCAGAACCGCCAGGACGACCGCGACCGCGTGAGCATCGAGCAGGACCGCGCCCGCGACGAGCGGAACCTGGCGGACACCGAGTTCATCACCCGTGAGGTCGCCTCGTTGCGCCTGACCGTGGGCGAGATGGCCAGCCGTGACTACGTGCGCTCCGAGCTGCGGGACCTCCTGGAGGACCTGCTGGAGGAGCTGGACGAGCGCGAGGCCCGCCGCGGCCAGCCGGGCGAGACGTCCGGTGGGACGACCACCGAGGGGGGCGACACCGCATCGGAGGCCGGGCTCCCCGCAGCGGAGGGCGATGACGCATCACCCACCCGCGCGCCCGCCTCCCCCCGGCGTGGGGGCGCCACCCGCAGCGGCACGTACGATGGAGGGCATGCCCACTCCTGATCTCGATGCCATCCAGCGTGCCCTGAGCACCGTCCAGGACCCGGAGATCCGCCGCCCGATCACCGAGATCGGCATGGTCGGTGACGTCCGCCTCGACGAGGCCGACCCCGGCCACGTGACCGTGCGGATCCTGCTCACCATCGCCGGGTGCCCCATGAAGTCCACCCTCGAGAAGGACGTCACCGCCGCGGTCTCCCAGGTGGAGTCCGTGGAGCGCGTCACGGTGGAGATGGGGGTCATGGACGACGAGCAGCGCGCCCAGCTGAAGCAGACGCTGCGCGGCGGCCAGGCCGAGCGCGAGATCCCCTTCCAGCGCCCGGACAACATGACCCGCATCTACGCGGTGGCCTCCGGCAAGGGCGGCGTCGGCAAGTCCTCGGTGACCGTGAACCTCGCGGCCTCCATGGCCGCCCAGGGCATGAAGGTGGGCGTCGTGGACGCCGACATCTACGGCTTCTCCGTGCCCCGCATGCTCGGCGTGCAGCACCAGCCCACGCAGGTGGACGAGATGATCATGCCGCCGGTGGCGCACGACGTGAAGGTCATCTCCATCGGCATGTTCGTGCCCGGCAACCAGCCGGTCGTGTGGCGCGGCCCCATGCTGCACCGGGCCCTGCAGCAGTTCCTCTCCGACGTGTTCTGGGGCGACCTCGACGTGCTGCTGCTCGACCTGCCCCCGGGCACCGGTGACATCGCCATCTCGGTGGCGCAGATGCTGCCGGGCTCCGAGCTGCTGGTGGTCACCACCCCGCAGCAGGCCGCCGCCGAGGTGGCCGAGCGTGCCGGCGCCATCGCGATGCAGACCAAGCAGCGCGTGGCCGGGGTCATCGAGAACATGTCCTGGCTGGAGCTGCCGGACGGCACGCGCCAGGAGATCTTCGGTGCGGGCGGTGGTCAGACGGTCGCCGAGTCCCTGAGCCGCACCATGGGCGGTGAGGTGCCGCTGCTGGGTCAGGTGCCGCTGGACACCCGCCTGCGCGAGGGTGGCGATGCGGGGACGCCCGTCGTCCTCTCCGCGCCCGACAGCGCCGCCGGCTCGGCCCTCAACGACATCGCCTCCGGCCTGGGGCAGCGCGCCCGTGGCCTCGCCGGGCGGAAGCTGGGCATCAGCCCGGTCTGATCGCGTGGTCAGATCAGCCAGCGCCCGGCGCGGCACACGAGGAGGCCCTCCCCATCGATCATTCGATGCGGAGGGCCTCCTCGCGCGGTGAGCGGGGCGACAGGCGGCCGGCGCGGCTCAGGTGGCGTCGGTGTCGTACGGGGTGGGCGCCAGGGGGTCGTAGCCGTGCGGGTTGCCCCAGCGGCGGCCGGCGGGGGCGGCGGACTCCCCCGGGGACGGCGCCACGGCGGCGCGGGACTCCTCCACGCCGGCCTCGCTCACCTCATCGTCCTGGGCGAAGGGGTTGAGCGCCTCCACGTCCTCCATGAGGGCCTCGCGGACGATGCGCTTGGGGTTGTACTGGCGGGGGTCCCACTTGCGCCAGTCCAGGTCGATGTCGTCGCCCACCTGCTCGCGCAGGTCGCCCTTGGCCTGGTTGGCCATGTCGCGGGCCTGGCGGATCCAGCGGCGCAGGTTCTCGATGGCACCCGGCAGCCGGTCCGGGCCGATGAGCACCAGCATCACCACCAAGATCAGCAGCAGCTCCCACTGCGACATCCCGAAGATGTTCACCTGCGTGCTCCCGTCCTGGTCGTCGGTGCCGCCGGCACGTGCGCACGGCGACAACGCCCCCGCCGCCGGGAGCGTGCAGGCACAGTGTGCCAGTCCCCCCTCACGGCATCACCGCCGCCGCCACCCCCGCGCCCACCGGCACGATCACCGCGTCGGAGTCCAGCGCCCGCCAGTCCTCCAGCACGGAGCGGACCATCTGGGTGGCGGGGCTGCGGTCCACCGGGTCGGCGAGCCGTCCGCCCAGGCCCACGCCCACCATCGCCAGCAGACCCCCGGGGCGCACCAGCCGGCGGGCCTGCTCCACCTGCTCGGCGAGGTCGGAGCTGGTGGCGTCGAGCACCACGAGGTCGTAGGCCGCATCGCGCAGGCGGTTCATGACCTCACCGGGGCGCCCGGGCATCACGCGCCAGCGGTGCTGCGGCACGCCCGCCGAGGTCGTCGCGCGGCGGGTGAGGGCGGCCTCGGCCTCGTGGTCGATGCAGGTGAGCGCACCGTCGGTGGGCATCCCCTGCAGGATCCACAGCGGCAGCGCGCCCCCGAGGGTCGTGGCGGTCACCGCCGCCCGGGCCCGCGAGGTGCGGGCCAGCAGGCGCAGCACGGCCCCCTCGGCCGCGACCTCCCGGCCGCGCGCCTGCGTGCGGGCCAGGTCGGCCGCATCGGCCTCCCCGGCCGGCGGCGTCGACCAGTGCTCCGCGTACCCCACCAGGGCGGCCTGCTCACGATTCATGGGGCCACACTATGCGGCCACGCACCCCCCGGAGGACGGGCAGGCCCCCACCCCGAGGGGCGAGGGCCTGTCAGCAGGGCGGTGACGGCTGGTCAGCCACCGACGCAGTCGTTGATGACCTTCCCGAGGTCCTTGGCCTCGTCGGGCGTCATCTCCACGACCAACCGGCCGCCGCCCTCCAGGGGCATGCGCAGGACGATGCCGCGGCCCTCCTTGGTCATCTCCAGGGGGCCGTCGCCGGTGCGGGGCTTCATGGCAGCCATGATCTACCTTTCGTCGTCGTGCCGATCGCTGGGTGCGGGATCAGCACCGGATGGTCCAGCAGGCGCGGGACCGCTGTGGCGGGACCCATTATCTCTCATCCGCGGGAGTGCTTCCCCCGGATGGCTCTCCAGCGGCGGATCGTCACCCAATCGCAACCCGGCGGCGGGTGCTGGGTCGAGGGCGGGCCCGGCGGCGCGGTACCCCACCGCCGGCGGGTGCGGTGCGCCCTGCGGCCCACAGGTGGCAGGCTCGGGGCAGCAGACCCGACCCTCCAGGAGGACGCCCGTGAGCGACCAGCCCGCCCAGACCGACTCGTCCCAGCAGACCAGCCAGCCCGTCCTGCTCGACCTCGCCGACGGGGTGGCGACGGTGACCATCAACCGTCCCGACGCCATGAACGCGCTGGACGTGGCCGTGAAGGACGCGCTGCTCGCCACGCTGCAGCAGGTGGCCGAGGACCCGCTGGCCCGGGTGGTGGTGCTGACCGGAGCCGGGGACCGCGCCTTCTGCGTGGGCCAGGACCTCAAGGAGCACATCCGGCTCCTGGACGAGGCCGACCCGTGGGACACCGTCGTGGACCACTACAACCCCATCGTGACGCTGCTGGCGGAGATGGAGAAGCCGGTGATCGCCCGCATCAACGGGGCCTGCGCCGGGGCCGGGGCGGCCTTCGCGATGGCGTGCGACCTGCGGATCATGGCCGAGGAGGCAGCCATCAGCTTTGCGTTCTCCGGCATCGGGCTCTCGTGCGACTCGGGCACCAGCTGGCACCTGCCGCGCCTGGTGGGTCCGGCGCGGGCTGCGGAGATGCTCATGCTGGGCGCCAAGCTGTCCGCTGCCGAGTCCCGCGACGCCGGGCTCGTGGGCACCGTGGTGCCGGCGGCGGAGCTGGACGCCGCCGTGAACGCGCTGGCCCAGCGGCTGGCGCAGGGTCCGACGCTGGCGTTCGCCGGCATCAAGGCCTCGCTGCGGACCGCGCAGGGGACGGACCTGGCCGGGGCACTGGCGTTCGAGTACACGCAGATGGAGCGCACCGGGTCCAGCCGGGACCACCGCGGCGCCGTGCAGGCCTTCCTGGCCAAGGAGCAGCCGGTCTTCACCGGCGAGTGAGTCAGCGGCGGCGGACGCCGGCCTCTGCCTCGTCGATGGCGCGGCGCAGGTTCTTGTCCACCGCGCGCTCCACGGACCCGGCGGCGCCGGGGGTCGAGGACTTCACGGCCTCACGCCAGGAGATCCGGCAGCCGCGGGGGTGTGGGGTGAGCGTGACGTCGCACCAGCCGGCCAGTTTCGAGCCCACCCGGCGCAGCGAGAACGCGGCCGGTCCCCCGGAGGGCGGCGTCCAGCGGGTCACCTTCAGGGCGTCACGCGCCGAGACGAGACCCAGCGGCGTGCGGGCCTCGAAGGTCCACCCCACGGCGACGGGGCCGGGGGAAGCAGAGGTCACCCGGTAGGGCGTGAATCGGCCAGAACCGGTGAAGTCGGCGATGAGCGGCCAGAGGGCCTCCACGGGGGCGTGTGCGAAACGCTCCACCTCGAACGACTTCACGGTGTTCCTCTCTGGTCCGGTGCAGGGGTCATGTGCGCCGGACGGTGCGAACGGCGCACATCACCATGCCATGAAATGGCTTGTGTCACAGGTCGGCGCCGCGGTGCTGTCGCATCTCGGCCAGTGCGGCATCTCGCGCCTCGAGCTCCTCGGCCATGCGGCGCAGCATGTCGTCGACCTCCGCCATACGGTAACCCCGGATGGCGGTGGGTAGACGCAGTCCCCGCACGTCCTCACCGTGCAGCGGCCCGTCCGGCAGGTGCACGGCGGCCTCGCCGGGGAGCTCCGGAGGCAGCGCACCCTCGCCGGCTGGGAGCCGTCCGATGACCACTGCGGCCACCCAGGCCACGACGCAGGCCAGCAGGGCAACGAGAACGACCACCATGGCGCTGATCATGGCACGGCGGGCGGGTTCACGCCCGCAGGGCCCTCACTCCGGCTGGCGGCCCCGCCGTACGGCGCCGGGATTCTCCACGATGTGCCGGACGGCGTCGGCCGGGTCGTCGGTGAGGTACATCAGGTCGAGATCCTTCGGCGAGACCATCCCCCGCTCCAGGAGCACGTCACGCAGCCATTCCAGCAGCGGCTGCCAGAAGTCCACCCCGATGAGCGCGATGGGGAAGTGCGTCACCTTGCCCGTCTGCACCAGGGTCAGGGCCTCGAACAGCTCGTCCAGCGTGCCGAATCCACCCGGCAGCACGATGAAACCCTGCGCGTACTTCACGAACATGGTCTTGCGCACGAAGAAGTACCGGAAGTTCACGCCGAGGTCCACGTGGTCGTTGAGGCCCGCCTCGAAGGGCAGCTCGATGCCCAGGCCGATGCTGTCTCCCCCGGCCTCCTTGGCCCCGAGGTTGGCGGCCTCCATCGTCCCCGGTCCCCCGCCGGTGATGACGGCGTAACCGTGCTCCACCAGCAGGCGCCCGACCTCCTGGCCGTAGGCGTAGGCCGGGGAGTCCTGCGCGGCGCGCGCCGAGCCGAACACGCTGACCGCCGGACCGATCTCCGCCAGGGCGCCGAAGCCCTCCACGAACTCGGCCTGGATGCGCATGACGCGCCACGGGTCGGTGTGGATGAAGGAGCCCTGGCCGTCGTTGCGCAGCAGGCGCTGGTCGGTGGTCTCCTGCGGCACGCGGCGGCCCCGCAACCGCAGGGGCCCCTTGTAGTAGTCCCGCCGCCGCGTGGGACGGCCCTCGGGCTGTGGCACCTCGCGGGCAGGGTCCGTGGCGGCGCCGGCCCCCTCGGGGAGGTCGTCGTGCCGGCGGTCCTGCGGGTCGGGGGAGCTCGAGTTCTTCACCCGGCCACGGTAACCGCCGCCGGGGCATGACGAAGGGGCGGGCACTCGGCCCGCCCCTTCGTCATGCGATCACGCGGTGGGGTAGTCCCGCTGCGCCGACCCGGTGTAGATCTGCCGCGGGCGGCCGATCTTGGTGGTCTCGTCGTTGATCATCTCCCGGTACTGGGCGATCCAGCCGGGCAGACGGCCGATCGCGAACAGCACGGTGAACATGTCGGTGGGGAAGCCCATGGCCTGGTAGATCAGGCCGGTGTAGAAGTCCACGTTCGGGTACAGCTTGCGCTGCACGAAGTACTCGTCCTCGAGCGCCACCTTCTCCAGCTGCATGGCGATCTCGAGCTGCTCGTCCCCGGCCCCCAGGTGCTCCAGCACCTCGTCGGCGGTCTTCTTGACGATGGCGGCGCGCGGGTCGTAGTTCTTGTAGACCCGGTGGCCGAAGCCCATCAGCTTGACGCCGTCCTCCTTGTTCTTCACCTTGCGGACGAACTCGTCCACGCCACCCTCGGTGTTCTGGATCTCCTCGAGCATCTCCAGAACGGCCTGGTTGGCACCACCGTGCAGCGGGCCCCAGAGGGCCTGCACGCCGGCGGAGACGGAGCCGTAGAGGTTGGTGTTGGCCGAGCCCACCAGGCGGACCGTGGAGGTGGAGCAGTTCTGCTCGTGGTCGGCGTGCAGCACGAAGAGCATGTCCAGCGCGCGGACCATGCGCTCGTCGAGCTCGTAGTTGCCCTCGGCGTCCGCGAAGGTCATGCGCAGGAAGTTCTCCACCACGGTCAGGCTGGTGTCGGCCTGCATCGGCGGGAGGCCCTGGCGGTTGCGGTAGGCGTTGGCGGCCAGCACCGGCACCTGCCCCATCAGGCGGCGGGAGGCGTTGTCCAGCTGCTCGGGGTCGAAGGGGTCGAGGTTCTCGGTGTCGTAGGTGCACAGGGCGGAGATCGCCGAGGAGAGCACCGGCATCGGGTGGGCGTCGGTGGGGAAGGACTTGAAGAAGTCCTTCATGCCCTCGGGCATCTCGGCGCGGGCGCGGACGTCCTTGCGGAAGGACTCGAGCTCCTGCTCGGAGGGGAGCTCACCGTCCATCAGCAGCTTGGCGACCTCCATGAAGGTGGACTTCTCGGCCAGCTGCTCGATGGGGTAGCCGCGGTACCGCAGGATCCCCTCGTCGCCGTCGATGAACGTGATCGCCGAGGAGCACGAGGCCGTGTTCACGAAACCCACGTCGAGGGTCACGTTGCCGGTCTCCTTGCGGAGGGCGGAGATGTCGTAGCCGTTGTCACCCTCGACGGACGCGATGAAGGGGAACTCCAGCGTGACGTCCTCGTGGGTGAAGGTAGCGGGTGCCTTGTCGGCGGTCATGCTCATCCTCTCGGGGAGCCCGCGCACGGCGGGCACTCAGCGGGGCGGGGACACCGCGCGGGCGGTGTCCGGTCAACAGGGTCCAGGTCAGGCGTCACCCTGCGGTGGCAGGGCGGAGATCAGCGGGTGGTCCTTGGGGATCATCCCCATCTTGGCGGCGCCACCGGGCGAGCCCAGGTCGTTGAAGAAGTCGACGTTCGCCGTGTAGTAGTCGGCCCACTCCTCGGGGACGTCGTCCTCGTAGTAGATGGCCTCGACGGGGCAGACGGGCTCGCAGGCACCACAGTCGACGCACTCGTCGGGGTGGATGTACAGCGAGCGCTCACCCTCGTAGATGCAGTCGACCGGGCACTCGTCGATGCAGGCCTTGTCCTTGACGTCCACGCACGGCAAAGCGATGACGTAGGTCACGCGAATCCTCCTGGCTGCTGGGCACGGCGGATGTCAGGGTCTCCCACCGGCTCCTCATTCTATGGTCTGTGGACCGGTGCGGGCACGATGGGGGTCGTCCGCCTCAGTCCCCCGAGGCCGAACCGCTGGGCTGCGGCGCGGACGACGCGCTGGGCTGCGGTGTCGAGGACCCGCTGGGTTCGGGCTCCGCCGAGCTGCTCGGCGTCCCCTCGGGGCGGCCGTCCTCCTCCTGCGCCTCCGCATCGGCCTGCTCGTCCTCGCGCAGCTCGCGCTCGGCCTCCGCGCGGGCGTCGTCCTTCACGTCCTGCTCGCGCTGCGAGAAGGGACGGTACTCGTCGGACGGAGGGTCCTGCGAGCCCGAGTACTCCGGGGACTCGGGGTTGGTGCAGAACACCTCGTCGCTGGGGTCGTAGTGGGTCTCGATGGCCTCGGTACGTTCCTCGCCGTCGTGGTCCCCGTACGGGGTGAGGATCCGCTCCACGGTCACGTCGAAGCCGTCGACCCCGCCCTGGTCCACGCACTCGGGGTCGTTGCTGTGGTACTTGCGGAAGGGCACCACGTTCTGGCGCGGCCGGGTGGTGGCGTCCACGTCGTACTGCTTCTCGCCGTAGAGGCTCATGGTGAGCTCCCGGCCGTCCAACTGGGCGCTGATGATCATGGGCGAGTCGGTGTCGTTGGTCCACGTGTTGTCGATGGCGGGGTACCACAGGGTGGCCTCGCGCCCCTCGGGATAGCGGGCGATGTAGTAGCTGTGCGGCTTGTGCTCGTCCAGCTGGACCCCAGCGATGAAGGCCATGTTGTACACGGCCGTGGAGACCTGCGACAGCCCGCCGCCCACGGCGTTGGACAGTGTGCCGTTGCTGATGACGTGGGCCTCCTCGTACCCGGCCTCCTTGGTGGGCTCCCCCATCACCTCGAGCAGGCTGAACTGCTCCCCGGCGGGCACCACCGTGCCGTGGATCTCGCGGGTGAGGGTGCGGATGTTGTGGGTTCGGCCCTCGTTCTCCTCCCCGCCCGGGAGCATGGTGGTGAAGGTGGACAGGTGACGGGCGGTCCACCCGTCCCCGAGCTCGTACGGCCGAGTGACGCTCACCGTCACCTGCGCCTCGCGCTCCTGGGCGCGCACCGCATCGCGCACGCCCTGCTCGATGTCCCCGGTGGAGACCGACCGCCCGACCTGTGCCGGCTCGATGCGGACCGAGCCGTCCTCCAGCCGCAGGTCCGCCTCACGGGCCTCCCGGTCGGAGAAGGGGTGGTCGTCGGGCAATCCGTCGCGCCACCGGGTGGCGTCCACCTCGATGGTCGGCTCGCCGGCGCTGCCGCCGATGGAGAGCATCTCCGCGACCTGCGCCGGCGGGATCGTCACCCGGTGGGTGGTGGTCAGTTCGTCCTCGGCCGAGGCGCTCGCGGACGAGCCGTCGGACGGCTCGGGGGACTCCGGGTCGCCCGACTCCCCGGACGGACCGGCTCGGGGGCCCTCGACGGGCACGGCCAGGAGGGTGATCGGGGCGGACAGGGCGGGCTCGAGCACCTCATCGGCGAAGCGCTGCAGCACGTCGGCGGTGACCTCCGGCTCCACCTGCTCGACGGTGCCCTCGACCCGCCTTTCGTGCGGCCAGGCATCCTGCACCGCCTCACCCGTCTCGCGGACGTCCAGAGCGGTGCCGGCGCTGCCCTCGGTCACCTCTGCCTCGGTGCCCTGCAGCTCGATGGTGGCCCGCGTGGACGGGACGTCGATCTCACCCGCGAGCCCCCGCAGGCGGTGGTGGAGGCGATCCTCGTCCACGGTCACCGCCCAGTCGCGGTCCACCTCGTCGGTGGCCCGCGCCCACAGGTCCCGCGGGTCCCAGGTGCGCCCCGTCGTTCCCCGCAGGCTCCGGTCCGCGTCGTAGTCCAGGCCGAGCTCTGCGGGGGTGAAACGGTGCTCGTTGCCGTCGGCCACCACGGTGACCGGCTGGGCCAGGAGGCGCTCGGACTCCTGCTCCAGGGCGTGCCGCGCCTCGTCGGGGGCCATGCTGCTCACGTCGACCCCACCCACCGTCAGGTGTGCCGGGGTGGTCCGCCCGACCACGAACACCAGGGCCAGGTAGATCACCGCCACCAGACCCACCAGCAGGAAGAGGGTCGCGACGAGGCCCTGCCACCCACTCCCGGAGCGGGCCGGGGGCGTCGTCATGCGAGGCCCCGCATCCGCCCCCGGTGGAAGAGCAGCGGGTCCGCGCCCGCTGCCGCGTCCCCCTCGGAGACTCCCTCGACCAGCCCGACGAACAGCGTGTGGTCACCCAGCACCGCCCGGTGCACCACACGGCACTCGGCCCGCGCCGAGGCCTCCTGGAGCAAGGGCAGACCGGTCATCGGCCCAGAATAGGTGGGCACCTGGTCCAACTGGCCGGCAAGGGGGCGGCCCGGCGTGGCCAACCACTCCCCGTGGCCGCGGGCCGAGGCCGGCAGCACGTTCACGGTGAACACGCCGCTGGCCTCCAGCGCCTCACAGAACCGCGCGGCGTTGTCGATGCAGACCGCCAGCAGCACGGGGTGGAGCGAGACGGACATCACCGCGTTCGCCGTCATCGCGTGCTCCCCGGCCCCCAGGCGCGTGGTGAGCACCGTCACCCCGGTGGCGAACTGCCCCATCGCCGAGCGGAAGTCCTCGCGCGAGGCCATGGGCCCGGCCAGTGGGGCGCGCAGGTCGGAGTCGCCGGTGACGATGCGGCCCGATGCGGGGTCCAGCCACGAGTAGCCCTCGGCGGGTGCCGCACGGTGGGCCACCAGATTGGTCATGGCCCACCAGCCGTCGTGCTCCACCACCTGGGTGGCGTGGGCACGACGGGCCCGGGAGACGGCCTCCAGACTGGTGGGGGTGCCGTGGACCTCGTGGGTCACGTCGCTGTTGGGGCGCACCTGGGAGGCGAAGGCGTCGACCTCCACGGCGTCGGGGCGGCTCTCCGCATCGGGCCCGTCCGGGTGCGGCACCAGCACCCCCGCGGTCGGGCGCCCCCGGAAGGAGCCGGAGGGCTCCACCGCCTCCACCCGCTCGGCCACCCACCGTCGGCCCTCCTGCTCCCAGGAGCGGGGCGTGACGGCTGCGAACAGCTCCGGGCGCTCGGCGGCCGGCAGGGTGCGCACCGCGGCGACCGTGGCCCGGTGGACCGCCACGTGGTCGGGATGCCCGTAGCCACCGGTCTCGTCGTAGGTCAGCACGATGCGGGCGCCCACTCGGCGGATCTCCTCCTGGACCAGCGCTGCGAGCGCGGCGCGGTCCGCGTTCACCAGGGCCTGCGGGTGCTCGGCCTCGGGGCTGCCGGCCATGCCCGAGTCCCGGTAGGGCACCGCGGCGGGGTCCGGCACCCCGGGGTGCTCCCCCAGCACGCGGTGCTCCACCCCCAGGGCGGCACAGGCCGCGGCCAGCTCCCCACGGCGGTGCGGGGCGAGGCCCTCGGTGCCCTCCAGGTGCTGCAGCTCCGGGGGCAGCACCTCGCCGTGGTCGCCCAGCGTGCAGGTCAGCACGTGCACCGGGTGCCCGCGCTCGGCCAGGGTGGCCAGGGCGACCCCCGTGGCCAGCGTCTCGTCGTCAGGGTGCGCATGGACGGCCAGCACGGGCACACGGGTGGGCGCGGCAGGCGCGGCAGCGGGAGCGTCGGAGGGCATGACCCCCACGGTAGGCAACGCGGCGGTCGCCCGCGGTGATCGGGGCCATCGGGTCGTTCACCCCCCGGACACCCGGGGGCGTTATGTTGCGGACATGCAGATGGAACTGCGCGAGTACATCGACCGCCTCTCCCGCGAGGGGTACACGGTGCGCGACGACCAGGGCTCGGACCCGGACCTCATCGATCCCGGTGGCCGCGCGGTCGAGACCTGGCGGGAGAACTACCCGTACGACGAGCGCATGACGCGCGACGACTACGACGTGGAGAAGTACCTGCTGCAGGTCGAGCTCATCAAGCTGCAGAACCACACCCTCAACACCGGCCAGCGGCACATCCTGGTCTTCGAGGGGCGCGACGCCGCCGGCAAGGGCGGCACCATCAAGCGCTTCATGGAGCACCTCAACCCCCGCTTCGCCCGCGTGGTGGCGCTCAACAAGCCCAGCGAACGCGAGCTGGGCCAGTGGTACTTCCAGCGTTACGTGAACCACTTCCCCACCGCCGGCGAGATGGTCTTCTTCGACCGCTCCTGGTACAACCGCGCCGGGGTGGAGCGGGTCATGGACTTCACCACCCGTGAGGACTACGAACAGTTCATGGAGCAGGCCCCGCAGCTGGAGCGCATGATCACCGACGCGGGCACCACGCTCACCAAGTTCTGGTTCTCCGTGACCGCCCACGAGCAGCGCACCCGCTTCGCCATCCGGCAGATCGACCCCGTGCGGCGCTGGAAGCTCTCCCCCATGGACCTGGCCTCCCTGGACAAGTGGGACGCATACACCGCGGCCAAGGAGGAGATGTTCGCCCGCACGGACGTCGACTGGGCGCCGTGGATCACGGTGAAGTCCAACGACAAGAAGCGTGGCCGCATCAACGCCATGCGGTACTTCCTGAGCCGGTTCGACTACGAGGGCAAGGACCACGACATCGTGGGCACGCCCGACCCGCAGATCGTGAAGCGCGCGAAGGACACCATCGGCGACTGACGCGCGGCGTGCCCCGCCCGGCCGCGGGGCCGTGCGGGGGCGTCCCTCGATGGGGGGGTGGCCAGCCCGTGCCGCCGTGCTGCCCCTACAGTGTTCAGGCTCACCCACCGACCTGGAGGATCCTCTTGCAACGCACCGACGCTCCCACCGTGGCCCGCGGGTCGACCCTGCTGCGCCCGGACGAGTCGGGGCGCCCCGCCGGCAGCGACAACGCCTGGACCCTCACCCTCTTCGGGACGGCTGTCGGCGCCGGCATCCTGTTCCTGCCGCTGAACGCCGGCGCCGGGGGCTTCTGGCCGCTGGTGCTGGGCACGCTGCTGGTCTTCCCCATGACCTTCCTGGCGCACCGGGCCCTGGCGCGCTTCGTGGTCTCGGGCAACGACCCCGAGACCGACATCACCGAGCTCTCCCGCGAGCAGTTCGGCGAGGGCAGGGGGCTGCTCGTCACCGCCCTGTACGCCCTGTGCTTCCTGCCGATCCTGCCCATCTACGGCGTCGCGGTGACCAATTCGGTGAGCAGCCTGCTGGAGAACCAGCTGGGCTGGACGGGCATCCCCCGGTGGCTGCTGTCGCTGGTGCTGGTGGGCGTGCTCATGTCCGTGGTCGTCGCCAGCCAGAAGGTGATGCTGTGGGTGGCCCAGGTGGTCGTCTACCCGCTGATCGCGATGCTGGCCCTCGCCACCGTGATGCTGATCCCCGACTGGTCCTTCGAGGGCGCCGGTGAGTGGCCCGGCCTGGGCTCGATGCTCATGAGCGTCTGGCTGATGATCCCGGTGCTGGTGTTCGCGTTCAACCACGCCGCCGCCGTCTCGTCGTTCTCGATGGCCATGGAGAAGGCCCACGGCGAGGAGGCAGAACGCCGCGCCTCCGCCGTGCTCTTCCGCTCTGCCGCCCTGCTCGTGCTCTTCACGATGGGCTTCGTCTGGTCCTGTGTCCTGGCGCTGGGCCCCGAGGGCGTCGTGGCGGCCAGGGAGGCCAACCTGCCGGTGCTCTCCCACCTGGCCAACGAGCAGGGCGGCTGGTTCTTCACGGTGCTCGGCCCGCTGGTGACCATCGCGGCCATCGCCTCGTCCTTCTTCGGGCACTACCTGGGTGCCTCCGAGGGGCTGATCGGCCTCACGCGTGCCGTCGCCGACCGCGAGCAGCGGGTGAGCGACCGCACCATGAAGATCGCCGCCGCAGTCGTCATCTTCGCCCTCACCTGGGGCGCGGCCATCCTGAACCCGGGCATCCTGGCCACCATCGAGTCGCTGTCCGGGCCGGTCATGGCCATGCTGATCTTCCTGCTGCCCATGTACGCCGTGGCCAAGGTGCCGGCCCTGGCCAGGTACCGCGGCTCCTGGCAGAACTGGTTCCTCGTGACCATCGGTGTGCTGGCCGTCGGAGGGGTGTTGTTCGGCTTCGTGCGCTGAGCGGTCACACGCACCGGAACGGGCGCCCTCCCCCGCGCAGGGGGTGGGCGCCCGTTCCGATGAGGGGTGCGTCAGGCGTTCTTGGCGCGCCGCGCGTCGCGACCGCGCGTCACCGCATCGAGGACGACCTTGCGGATGCGGATGGCCTCCGGGGTCACCTCCACGCACTCGTCCTCGCGACAGAACTCCAGCGACTGCTCCAGGCTCATGGCACGCGGCGGGGCCAGGCGCTCCAGCACCTCGGCGCCCGCGGAGCGCACGTTGGTGAGCTTCTTCTCCTTGGTGATGTTCACGTCCATGTCGTCGGCGCGCGAGTTCTCGCCCACGATCATGCCCTCGTACACCTCGGTGGTGGGGCTGATGAACAGGGTGCCGCGCTCCTGGATGTTGAACATCGCGTAGGAGGTGGCCGTGCCGGCGCGGTCCGCCACCAGGGAGCCGGAGATGCGGGTGCGGATCTCACCGAACCACGGCTCGTAGCCGTCGAAGACGTGGTGGGCGATGCCGGTGCCGCGGGTCTCGGTGAGGAACTCGGTGCGGAAGCCGATGAGGCCACGGCTCGGCACGCGGAACTCCATGCGCACCCACCCGGTGCCGTGGTTCGACATCTCCTCCATGCGTCCCTTGCGGTTGGCCAGCACCTGGGTGATGGCGCCGAGGAACTCCTCGGGGGCGTCGATGGTCAGGGCCTCGACCGGCTCGTGCAGCTTGCCGTCGATCTCCTTGGTGACCACCTGCGGCTTGCCCACGGTCAGCTCGTAGCCCTCACGCCGCATCTGCTCCACCAGGATGGCCAGCGCCAGCTCACCGCGGCCCTGCACCTCCCAGGCATCGGGGCGGTCGGTGGGCAGGATGCGCAGCGAGACGTTGCCGATGAGCTCGGAGTCGAGGCGGTCCTTCACCAGGCGGGCGGTGACCTTGGAACCCTTCACCCGGCCGGCCAGCGGCGAGGTGTTGGTGCCGATGGTCATGGAGATCGCGGGCTCGTCCACGTGGATGAGCGGCAGGGCCACCGGGTTCTCCGGGTCGGCGAGGGTCTCGCCGATCATCACCTCGGAGATGCCCGCGACGGCCACGATGTCACCGGGGCCGGCCTGCTCGGCGGGCTGGCGCTCCAGACCCTCGGTGACCAGCAGCTCCGAGAGGCGCACGTTCGACACGGTGCCGTCGCGCTTCATCCAGGCCACCGTCTGGCCCTTGCGCAGCGTGCCGTTCTTGATGCGCACCAGGGCCAGTCGGCCGAGGAAGTTCGAGGAGTCCAGGTTGGTCACGTGGGCCTGCAGCGGCGCCTCGTCGTCGTACACCGGTGCGGGCACGGTCTGCATGATGGTGCGGAAGAGCGGCTCCAGGTCCGGGTTCTCGGGCAGCTGGCCGTCGCCCGGGTCCTCCAGGGAGGCACGGCCGGCCTTGCCGGAGGCGTAGATGATCGGGAAGTCGATCTGCTCCTCCACGGCGCCCAGGTCCATGAACAGCTCGTAGACCTCGTCGATGACGGCGGCACAGCGCGCGTCCGGACGGTCCACCTTGTTGATCACCAGGATGACGGGCATCTTGGCGTCCAGGGCCTTGCGCAGCACGAAGCGCGTCTGGGGCAGCGGACCCTCGGAGGCGTCCACGAGCAGCACGACGCCGTCCACCATGGACAGGCCGCGCTCCACCTCGCCACCGAAGTCGGCGTGGCCGGGGGTGTCGATGATGTTGATCACCACGCCGTCGTCACCGACGCCCTCCACCTCCTGGGCGGCCGGGCCGCGGTAGTGCACGGCGGTGTTCTTGGCGAGGATCGTGATGCCCTTCTCCCGCTCGAGGTCACCGGAGTCCATCGCCCGTTCGTCCACGTGGGAGTGTTCGCCGAACACCCCGGACTGGTGGAGCATCGCGTCCACGAGGGTGGTCTTGCCATGGTCGACGTGGGCCACGATGGCCACATTGCGCCGGTCGGCGCGGGAGGTTTGCGTCATGGGCCGCAGTATCCCGCAGGACACGGGCAGGTCACGAATTGGTGTCAATCATCCCCGGACGGGCCGTCGTTGCTGACACCGCCGCTCGGGCCGGCCTAGCGTTTGGCGCACATCGGCCGCTCGACGGCCACCAGGTCGCGAACCGGGTTCCCACCCGGTCGCGAGACACGCTGAGGAGAGCCAATGAGCACCAACCGCAAGGCGGCCATCGCGGCCAGCATCTGCGCCGCAGCGCTGACCCTGACGGCCTGCGCCGAGTCCGAGCGCGAAGAGGGTGGCGGCGGAGGCGGCGAGGGCAGCCAGTCCGGCAACGGCGGTGAGGGCGCCTCCGGCGGCACCCTGACCTTCGGTGCCGCGGGTGAGCCCAAGCTGTTCGACCCCTTCTACGCCACCGACGGCGAGACCTTCCGCGTCACCCGCCAGATCTTCGAGGGTCTGATCGAGATCAAGCCGGGCACCGCGGAGGTCGCCCCGGGTCTGGCCACGGAGTGGGAGTCCAACGACGACGGCACCGAGTGGACCTTCACCCTCAAGGAGGGCGTGAAGTTCCACGACGGCACCCCCTTCAACGCCGAGGCCGTGTGCAAGAACTTCGAGCGCATGTACAACCAGACCGGCGCGGGCGCCAGCCCCTCGGTCTCCGCGTACTGGCAGGACACCATGGGCGGCTTCGCCGACGGTGAGGTCGAGTCGCTCTACGAGGACTGTGAGGCCCCGGAGGACAACAAGGCCGTCGTCACAATCGCCAACTCCACCTCCAAGTTCCCCACCATGCTCACCCTCTCGGCACTGGCCATGCAGTCGCCGACGGCCATGGACAAGTACAAGGCCAACGAGGTCAAGGCCCAGGGTGAGGGCTTCACGTACCCCGAGTACGCCACCAAGCACCCGACCGGTACCGGCCCGTTCACCTTCGAGGGGTACGACACGGCCAACAAGACCATCAGCCTCAAGCGCAACGAGGACTACCACGGCGACAAGGCCAAGCTCGACGAGCTGGTCTTCAAGGTCATCCCGGACGAGTCCACCCGCAAGCAGGAGCTGAAGGCCGGCTCCATCGACGGGTACGACCTGCCCAACCCCATCGACTGGAAGTCGCTGGAGGACGAGGGCAACCAGGTGATGATCCGCGACCCGTTCAACATCATGTACCTGGGTCTGAACCCCTCGCAGAACGAGAAGCTCAAGGACCCGAACGTCCGCAAGGCGATCGCCATGGCGATCAACCGCGAGGAGCTCGTCAAGACCCAGCTGCCCGAGGGCGCTGAGGTGGCCAGCCAGTTCATGCCGAACACGGTGAAGGGCTACAACGAGGACCTCGAGGCCATCCCGCACGACGTGGAGGAGGCCAAGAAGCTGCTGAAGGAGGCCGGGGCCGAGAACCTCGAGCTCGAGTTCTGGTGGCCGGCCGAGGTCTCGCGTCCGTACATGCCGGACCCCCAGAAGATCTTCGAGGCCCTGCGCACCGATCTGGAGGAGGCCGGCATCAAGGTGAAGGCCAACTCCAAGCCGTGGAACGGTGGCTACCTGGACGGCGTGGACACCGGCAAGGCCCAGGCCTTCCTGCTCGGCTGGACCGGTGACTACGACTCCCCGGACAACTTCATCGGCACCTTCTTCGGCGCCACCAACAACCGCTTCGCCACGGGTGAGTACGAGTGGGGCGACAAGCTGGCCAAGGACCTGAAGGCCGCCGACGCCATCGTGGACGACGGTGAGCGCGAAGAGAAGTACAAGGAGCTCAACGCCCAGCTGGTGGAGGAGTACCTGCCGGCCGTGCCGCTGACCCACTCCCCGCCCGCCATCGTGGTGAGCGAGAAGGTCGAGGGCCTGGTGGCCTCCCCGCTGACGGCGGAGGACTTCAGCACCGTCACCGTCAAGGAGTGACCGACCGCGGCGGGTCCACACCCTCCCCTCGTGGACCCGCCGCCCGGCACCGGCGCCCGGGGTGTCCGAGCGACACCCCGGGCGCCACCGTTCCGGGTGGTCCCACCGCCCGCACCCCGCCGCTTCCCCTTCCGGACCACCCTCCTCCCCGGACCACCCCGACAGGAGTGCGCCCTTGATCCGTTTCATTGCGCGCCGTCTGCTCCAGATGGTGCTCGTCCTGCTCGTGTTGAGCATGCTGCTGTTCTTCTGGCTCCGCTCCCTGCCCGGCGGTGCCGTCGGCGCCCTGCTCGGCGACCGCGCCACCCCGGAGACGCGCGCGGCACTCGAGGCCCAGCTCGGCCTCGACCAGCCCCTGCCGATGCAGTACCTCGCCTTCGTGAAGCGCTGCCTCTCCGGCGACTTCGGCGTCTCCACCGCCCTGCTGCCCGGCACCCCGGTGACCGACATCCTCATCGAACGCGCCCCGGCGACGATCGAACTGTCCGTCCTGGCCATCCTGCTGGCCATCATCGCCGGCATCCCGCTGGGCTATCTGGCCGCCCGCCGTCACGGGGGCATCTTCGACAACCTGTCGGTGATCAGCTCCCTGGTGGGTGTGGCCGTGCCCGTCTTCTTTCTCGCCTACATGCTGCGCTGGCTGTTCGCCGTCGAACTCGGCTGGCTGCCGGTCTCCGGCCGGCAGGACGCGAGTCTGGACGCCACCCACATCACGAACTTCTTCATCCTCGACGGCCTGATGACCCGGGAGTGGGACGCCGCGTGGGATGCCTTCAAGCACCTGATCCTGCCGGCGCTGGCCCTCTCGTCCATCCCGTTCGCGGTGATCTTCCGCATCACTCGCGCCTCGGTGCTGGACGTGCTCGACGAGGACTACGTGCGCACCGCCCAGTCCAAGGGTCTGGCGAGCCGCGTGATCCGCGGTCGCCACGTGCTGCGCAACGCCATGATCCCCGTGGTGACGGTGATCGGTCTCCAGGTGGGTGGCCTGCTCGCCGGCGCGATCCTCACCGAGAGGGTCTTCTCCATCGCCGGCCTCGGCAACGCGCTGGCCACCTCCTTCGAGCAGCGCGACTACCCGATGCTGCAGCTGTTGATCATGGTCGCGGCCGGCGTCTACGTGGTCATCAACCTGATCGTCGACATCCTCTACGCGGTCATCGACCCGCGCGTCCGGACGAGGTGAGTGCCATGACCCAACCGAATCCCAGTGTGCTGATCGACCAGGCGGTCGACGAGGCCGGAACCGTCGACGAGGGCAAGGGCGAGTCGTTGTGGATGGGCGCCTGGCGGCGCCTGCGCACGAACGTCGCCTTCCTCGTCGGCCTGACGATCGTGGTGGCCTTCGTGATCCTGGCGGTCATCTCCCCGTGGATCGCCCCGCACGACCCGACCGCAGGGGTACTCCTCGATCAGGTCACACCGCAGAACACGGTGCCCGAACCCCAACCTGGCCACCCACTGGGTGGCGACGCACGCAGTGGCCGTGATCTGTTGAGCCGTCTCCTCGTCGGCAGTCAACAGACCCTCATGGTCGGCGTGCTCGCGACCCTCGGTGGCTTCCTCGGCGGGCTCGTGCTCGGCACCCTCGCCGGTGCCTTCGGTGGCTGGGTCGACGCGGTGGTCATGCGCATCGTCGACGTGATGCTCTCCATCCCCTCGCTGCTGATGGCCTTCTCCATCGCCGCCCTGTTCTCCGAGCCCACCCTGCAGACGGTCATCGCTGCGATCGCCATCGTGCAGGTGCCCATCTTCGCCCGCCTGCTGCGCGGCTCGATGCTGGCCCAGCGCGAGAGCGACCACATCCTGGCCGCGCGGTCCGCGGGCGTGAAGTTCGGCCCCATCGTGTTCCGACACATGCTGCCCAACGCCATGGGCCCGGTGATCGTCCAGTCGACCCTCGTGGTGGCCACGGCCATCATCGACGCGGCCGCGCTGAGCTTCCTGGGCGTCGGCAGCGCCGACACCCGCAAGCCCGAGTGGGGGCAGATGCTGGGTGAGGCCCAGAAGTACATCGACTCCTACCCGCACCTGGCCATCTACCCGGCCCTCTGCATCATCGTCGTGGCCCTCGGGTTCACACTGATGGGTGAGGCGCTCCGGGAGGCCCTCGACCCGAAGAGCCGGAGGTGACGCGCATGAGCACCGCAGCGTCTGCCGCGTCCAGCACCACCCAGCCCACCACCCAGCCCGCCCTGTCCGCCAACGCCGAGCGCGTACGCTCCGGGGAGCCCCTGCTCTCGGTGCGCGACCTCTCCATCGAGTTCCGACGTCGGGGAGCAGAGCCCTTCCAGGCCGTGGACGGCATCTCCTTCGAC
Source organism: Kytococcus sedentarius (assembly GCF_041937525.1). GTDB lineage: Bacteria > Actinomycetota > Actinomycetes > Actinomycetales > Dermatophilaceae > Kytococcus > Kytococcus sedentarius_A. The sequence goes on along the minus strand of NZ_CP169391.1, from coordinate 200,606 downwards.
GTGCACCCCGGCCAGACCGTGGGCCTGGTGGGCGAGTCCGGCTGTGGCAAGTCGGTCACCTCGCTGGCCATCATGGGCCTGCTCGCCAAGCGCGGCTCGAACGTGACCGGGGAGGTGCTCTTCGAGGGCACCGACCTGCTCCGGCTGAAGGACGAGGACATGCGCAACCGGCGTGGCCGCGACCTCGGAATGATCTTCCAGGACCCGCTGAGCTCACTGAACCCGGTGGTCCCGCTGGGACTGCAGGTGAGCGAGGTGCTGGAGCGCCACAAGGGCATGAAGCGCAAGGAGGCCATGGACCGGGCGCGCGAGATGCTCGACAAGGTGGGCATCCCCGACCCGCAGCGTCGCCTGAAGGAGTACCCGCACCAGCTCTCCGGCGGCATGCGCCAGCGCGCGCTGATCGCCATGGCGCTGGCCTGCGAGCCGCGCCTGCTGATCGCCGACGAGCCCACCACGGCGCTCGACGTGACCATCCAGGCGCAGATCCTCCAGCTGCTGAAGGATCTCGTGCGCGAGTCCAACACCGCCCTGATCATGATCACGCACGACCTCGGCGTGGTTGCCGGACTGTGCGATGAGGTGAACGTGCTGTACGGCGGCCGCATCGTGGAGCGCGGTGAGCGTCACCCGCTCTTCGCGCACCCGCGCCACCCGTACACCACGGGTCTGCTGGGCTCCATCCCCAGCCTGGAGGGTGACCGCGGCGCCGAGCTCACCCCCATCCCCGGCTCCGTGGTGGACAACCTGCCATGGGCCAACGCCTGCGCGTTCGCTCCCCGCTGCTCGCAGCCGATCGAGCGCTGCACCCGGGTGAGTCCCGAGCTGGTGGCCGATGATGCGGTCGCCGACGACCGGCAGCTGCGTTGCCACAACCCCGTCCAGGAGGCGCGATGAGCACCAGTATCGACGACTACCCGGGCCGCGTGGCGGCCGGTGAGGACGCGCAGCCCGCCGACGGCCACCCGGGTGACGTCCCCGCATCGGGCCGCCGCCGGGGTGAGACCGGGCGAGGCGACGTGCTGGTGGAGGTGCAGGACCTGAAGGTCCACTTCCCCATCAAACGCGGCATCATCTTCGACCGCACCGTGGGCCACGTGAAGGCCGTGGACGGCATGAGCATGACCATCCGCCGCGGTGAGACCTACGGCCTGGTGGGCGAGTCCGGCTGTGGCAAGTCGACCTTCGGGCGGGCCCTGCTGCAGCTGGAGCCCATCACCGAGGGCTCGGTGCACTTCGACGGCAAGGACCTCACCGAGTTCAAGGGCGAGGACCTGCGCAAGCAGCGCCGCCACATGCAGATGGTGTTCCAGGACCCGCTGGGCTCCCTGGACCCGCGGCAGACCGTGGAGTCGCTGCTCTTCGAGGGCATGTCCGCGCACAACCTGGCCAAGGACAAGAAGGCCGCCCGCCGCCGCCTGCAGGAGCTCCTGCGGGAGGTGGGCCTGCCGGCCACCGCCCTGGGCAAGTACCCGCACGAGTTCTCCGGTGGGCAGCGCCAGCGCATCGGCATCGCCCGCGCGCTGGCCCTGGACCCCGAGCTGATCGTGGCCGACGAGCCGGTCTCGGCGCTGGACGTGTCCGTGCAGGCCCAGGTGATCAACCTGCTGCGCAAGGTGCAGAAGGACTACGACCTCACCTACCTGGTGATCGCACACGACCTGGCCGTGGTGCGCCACATCTCCGACACGGTCGGGGTGATGTACCTGGGCGGACTCGTGGAGGAGGCCGACGCCGAGGAGCTCTACACCGCTCCCCTGCACCCGTACACCCGGGCGCTGATGTCGGCCGTGCCGGTCCCGGACCCGGTGGTCGAGGACTCCCGCCAGCAGATCCTGCTGCAGGGAGACCTGCCCTCGCCGGCGAACCCGCCCAGCGGATGCCGCTTCCGCACCCGCTGCCCGTTCGTGCAGGAGGAGCGCTGCCCCTCCGAGCGCCCCGAGCTGCGGCAGGTGGAGCTGCCGGGCGTCACCGGGACGCACCGGGTGGCCTGCCACTACGTCGAGGAGATCTTCCACGGGCAGATCCAGCCGCACGCCGTGGAGGTGGAGGCCGGGCCGGACGCCCACTCCGCCGAGCACACCGCCATCGAGGGGGACGACCGGCCCACGCTGGTCTGAGCCCACTCCCCCCGGGGACGCGCGCAGCGTCCCCGGGGGACCGCATGTCAGGAGGAGCAGTCGTGGCCACGGCCCGGGTCCACCCCAACGGCGACGTCCACCACACCGGTGACCGCCTCAACTGGTTGCGCGCCGCCGTGCTGGGCGCGAACGACGGCATCGTGTCCACCGCCGGCCTCGTGGTGGGTGTGGCCGGGGCGACCGCGGACTCCCGGGTGCTGCTCATCACCGGACTGGCCGGTCTCGTGGCCGGCTCGCTGAGCATGGCGGCCGGCGAGTACGTCTCGGTCTCCAGCCAGCGCGACGCCGAGCGTCAGCTGATCCGTGACGAACGGCGTCACCTGCAGGAGATGCCGGACTGGGAGCGCAAGGAGCTCGTGGAGATGCTGCAGGAGCGCGGCATCCCTGCCCACCTCGCGCACGAGGTGGCCGAGCAGCTCGACGACGAGGCCACCCTCCAGGTGCACAGTGAGCTGGAGTTCGGCGTCACCCCCGGCGAGGAGGTGAACCCGTGGAGCGCGGCGATCGCCTCGATGATCGCGTTCGCACTCGGTGCCGTGCTGCCGCTGCTGGCCATGGTGCTCTCCCCCGCGTCCTCACGGGTGCTCGTCACCGTGGTCGCGGTGCTGGTGGCGCTGGCCGTGACCGGGTACTCCAGCGCCCGACTCTCGGATGCGCCACCGGGAGTGGCCGTCCTGCGCAACTGCCTCGGAGGCGCCGTGGCGATGGCGTTGACCTACGCCGTCGGGTCCGCCCTCTGAGCAGCAGAGCACCCCTCATTCCAGCCCGCCCCAGCCCCGGAGGAACAACCATGACGATCCCCACCCCCCGCATCCTGGTGATCCAACACGAGGAGAACTGTCCCAGTGGCCTGCTCGGGGAGGTCTGGGACGAGCGCGGGGTGGAGGTCGACCTCATCCGCGCCTGGGAGGAGTGGCCGCAGGACGTCGACGAGCGCCTGGCCGCCTGCGACGGCCTGCTCGTGCTGGGTGGCGAGATGGGTGCCCACGACGACGAGCAGCACGCCTGGCTCACCCCCACCAAGGAGCTCATCCGCCGCGCCGAGGAGGCGGCCGTGCCGCAGCTGGGCACCTGCCTGGGGCACCAGCTCATGGCGGTGGCCCACGGCGGCCGCGTGGCGGTGAACCCCAACGGGCACGCCACGGGCCTGGCCCCGGTGGCTCTGACGCCCGCAGGCGGTTCCGACCCGGTGCTGGCACCGCGGGCCGGCGACCCGCTGGTGATGTGGAACAACGACGTGGTGGTGGACCTGCCGGACAACGCGACCGTGCTGGCCCACAACCCGGACGGCACCCTGCAGGCTGCGCGCTTCGGCCGTCACGGGCTCGGCATCCAAGGCCACCCGGAGGCCGGTCCGCGGATCTTCAACGCCTGGACCATCGACAAGCCCAGCGCGGAGCAGGCCCGCGAGGACGGCATCGACGTCCGGGAGGCCGCGAGCCGCGTGGCCGCCGCCGAGGGACGGCTGCGGGCCGCGTGGGAGCCGTTGGCGCACTGGTTCGCCGACCAGGCCCAGGCGCACGCCGCCGCGCGCGGCTGACGGCTGGCGCCCCCGCATCGAGGGGGCTCACCGCATCGATGGGGTGAGCCCTCCCCTCATCGATGGGGTGGGGCCGCCGGCGCACGGTGGCGCCGGCGGGCTCGACCTCAGTGGGTCAGGATGGCGACCGGGCAGTGGGCGTCGGCCAGCACGCCCTGGCTCACCGAGCCCAGCAGGGCACCGGCGACGCCGCCGCGGCCGCGGGAGCCCACGACCACCAGGTCGGCCTCCTTGGAGCCCTCCACCAGCGCGGTGACCGGGCGCCCGTGGACGGCCTGCACCTCGACCTCCACGTCGGCCAGCTCGGGGGCGTCGCCCCTCACCCCGGCGACGACCTCCTCGACGGAGGACTCCAGGTCGGCCACGATGCCGCGCCACTCCTGCGAGTCCGGCTCGGTGACCACGTAACCGTTCACGACCGCCATGTGCCAGGTGGTGATCGCGCGCACGCGCAGCCCCCACTTGTGGGCGGCGTCCATCGCGAAGCGCAGCGCCTTGGAGCTGTCACGGCTGCCGTCCACGCCCACGAGCAGCAGACCGCGGGTCTCGGTGCTCACCTCGGGGCCGACGACGACCACGGGGCAGGTGGCGTGCATGGCCACCGTGAGGCTGGTGGAGCCCAGCAGGAAGCGCGTGAGGCCGTGCTTGCGGGCGGTGCCCACCACGATCAGCTGTGCCTTGTCCTGGGCCTCCAGCAGCGCCTGGCTGCCGGTGTTCCACGGGGCGCTGAAGGTCAGCTCCGGGGCCTCCTCCAGGCCGCCGAGGATGTCCAGCACGTGCTCGTGCACCTCGCGGCCGGCGTCCACCTCGTCGCCCTGCTGGGTGAGCAGGGGGGCGTCCATGCCGAACCCGACCGGCGCGTAGGCGGTGGCCATGGTCTCCTGCGCGTGGACGGCGTGGAGGCCTACACCGCGCCGCAGGGCGGAACGGGCGGCCCAGCCCACGACCTCACGGTCGCGTTCGGTGCCATCCACCCCCACCACCACGACGTTGTCGAGAATGGAACGTGCTCGGCTGTCGCCCATGACTCCTCCTTGGTGAGATCTCCCCCCAGCCTATTGCCCGGCTCCCTGCGGCACAGCACCGGCTCGACGCCCCCGATCAAGTACTCCGTGACGCGAGAATGTGACATGTGCATGACCCTTCGTTATGGTCGGTGACCGTTCAGAGCCCACCCCCCGACCTCTCGGAGAGTGCATGCCCCTGGTCGTCCAGAAATATGGCGGGTCCTCCGTCGCCGATGCCGATTCGATCCGCCGTGTGGCGCGCCGCGTGGCCGCCACCCGCGCTGCGGGACACGAGGTGGTGGTCGTGGTCTCCGCCATGGGGGACACGACCGACGACCTGTTGGACCTCAGCCGCGAGATCACCTCGACCCCTTCGCAGCGGGAGCTCGACCAGCTGCTGACCGCGGGGGAGCAGATCTCCATCGCACTGCTCGCCCTGGCCCTGCACGAGATCGACGCGCCGGCCACCAGCTTCACCGGCCGCCAGGCCGGGCTGCGCACCACCGACTCCTTCGGCGCGGCCCGCATCACCGAGATCGACCCCTCCCGCCTGCGCACCGCCCTCGATGAGGGGTGCATCGCCATCGTCGCCGGCTTCCAGGGCTGGACCGAGGACGAGCACACCACCACCCTCGGCCGCGGCGGTTCGGACACCACCGCGGTCGCGCTGGCCGCCGCGCTGGACGCCGACGTCTGCGAGATCTACTCGGACGTGGACGGCATGTTCACCGCCGACCCGCGCGTGGTGCCCTCCGCCCAGCGGATTCCCTTCCTCACCTACGCGGACGCCACCGAGCTGGCCGCCCACGGCGCCAAGATCCTGCACCTGCGGGCCGTCGAGTTCGCCCAGCGCCACGGCGTGCGGCTGCACGTGCGCTCCAGCTTCACCGAGCAGCCCGGCACGTGGGTGGCCACCTCCCGCGACGAGCTGCCCGCCGGCTGGTCCAACGACCACGCCGACGAGACCGACCACCCGACCGACCCCCACGACAGCGAGGACCACCCCATGGAAGAGCCGCTCATCCAGGGCGTCGCCCACACCCGCGACCAGGCGATGCTGACCGTCGTCAACATCCCCGACAAGCCCGGGCGTGCCGCATCGATCTTCGCGGCCCTCTCCCAGGCCGTCTCCGTCATCGACGTGCTGGGCCAGACCCACACGGCCCGCGACAACGGGCTGGTGGACTTCTCCTTCGCCCTGCCTGCCGATGACGCAGAGCGCGCCCGGGCGGCCCTGCTGGAGCTGCAGGACGAGCTGGAGTTCACCGACGTCTCCGTGGACGAGGGGGTCGGCAAGATCTCCGTCAGCGGCCACGGCGTACGGTCCAACGCGGAGGTCCCCGCACAGCTCATGCGCGCGCTGGCAGACGCCGGCATCACCGTGAACATGTTCACCACCTCCGAGGCCCGGATCTCGGTGGTCGTCGCAGACCACCAGGTGGAGGACGCTGCCCGCGCCATCCACTCGGCCTTCGGCCTGGACGGCGCCACCGAGGCGGTCGTCCACGCCGGCACCGGCCGATGAGCCCGGCCGCCCCCACCCCACCCCTTCAGGAGGACCCCGTGAACGACTCCCCCCGCCCCACCCTCGCCGTCGTCGGTGCCACCGGGCAGGTCGGCACCGTGATGCTGACGCTGCTCACCGAGCGCTCGGTGCCGGTCGGACAGCTGCGGCTGTTCGCCTCGTCCCGGTCCGCCGGGAAGGTCGTGGAGTGGACCGACGGGCAGGGCACCACCCACCAGATCACCGTCGAGGACGTCGCGGCCACCCCCACCGAGGAGCTGCGCGGCATCGACATCGCCCTGTTCTCCGCCGGGGGCGGCACCTCCCGCGAGCACTCCCCCCGCTTCGCCGAGGCCGGCGCCGTGGTGGTGGACAACTCGTCGGCCTTCCGCCGCGACCCCGAGGTGCCCCTGGTGGTCAGCGAGGTGAACCCGCAGGCCGCCACCGAGCGCCCCAAGGGGATCATCGCCAACCCCAACTGCACCACCATGGCCGCGATGCCGGTGCTCAAGGTGCTGCACGACGCCGCCGGTCTGGCGCGCCTGCAGGTGGCCACCTACCAGGCGGTCTCCGGGTCCGGCCTGGCCGGCGTGGACGAGCTGGCCGGTCAGGTGCGCGCCGCGACCGACGCCGGTGAGGGCGCACTGGAGTCGCTGGTGCACGACGGCCACGCCCTGGACGGGGCGGTGCCCGAGCCCTCCACCTACGCCGCCCCCATCGCCTTCAACGCGCTGCCGCTGGCGGGGTCCATCGTGGACGACGGCTCCGAGGAGACCGACGAGGAGCAGAAGCTCCGCAACGAGTCCCGCAAGATCCTGGGACTGCCCGACCTGCTGGTCTCCGGCACCTGCGTGCGCATCCCCGTGATGACCGGACACGCCCTGGCGGTGCACGCCCAGTTCGACCGCGCCATCGACGCCGAGCAGGCCCGCGCGCTGCTGCAGGACGCTCCGGGCGTGCGCCTGGCCGACCTGCCCACCCCGTTGGAGTCCGCCGGCATCGATGAGGTCCTGGTGGGCCGCGTGCGCGCCGACCAGTCGGTGCCCGACGGCAAGGGGCTGGTGCTCTTCGTGGCCGGTGACAACCTCCGCAAGGGCGCGGCCCTGAACGCCGTGCAGGTGGCCGAGGTCCTCATCGAGCAGGGGGTGGGTGCATGAACGCCGCCACCGACGCCGGCCAGGTGACCCTGCGCGCCGCCACGCTGGACGACGGCGCCGCCATGTGGCGGATCGCCCGCGACAGCCAGGTGCTGGACCTGAACACCTCGTACGCCTACCTGATCATGGCCCGCGACTTCGGCGCCCACAGCGCCGTGGCCGAGGTGGACGGTGAGGTGGTGGGCTACTGCATGTCCTACCTGCGCCCGCAGGCCCCGGACACCGTGTTCGTCTGGCAGATCGCCGTCGACTCCTCGCAGCGGGGCCGCGGCCTGGCCGGGCGCCTGCTGGACCAGGTGGTCGAGACCACCGGCGCCAGCGCCCTGGAGAGCACCGTGACGGCCGACAACGACGCGTCCAACGCGCTGTTCGCCGGCTTCGCCGCCCGCCGCGGCGCCACGGAGACCATCACCGAGTTCATCACCGGCGACCATTTCCCCATCGACGACGTGCACGACGCGGAGCTGCTGCACCGCATCGAGCCCCTGAACGCCTGACGACCCCCTCTCGAGGAGGACACAGCATGACCCAGACCGCTTCCACATCTGCCCTGACCGAGCACCGCGACGGTGACACCAGCATCTTCGGTGCCCGCGAGTCGTCCGTGCGCTCCTACTGCCGCCAGTGGCCGGTGGTGTTCACCACCGCAAGCGGCGCCCGCCAGCAGACCGAGACGGGTGAGGAGTACCTCGACTTCTTCGCCGGCGCCGGCGCCCTGAACTACGGGCACAACAACCCCACCATCAAGGCCGCGATGATGGAGCACCTCGCCACGGACGTGGTCATCCACTCCATGGACATGCACACCCCCGCCAAGCGGCACTTCCTGGAGGTGCTGACCTCCCACGTGCTCGAGCCGCGCGGCATGGACCACAAGGTCCTCATGCCCGGACCGACCGGCACCAACACGGTGGAGGCCGCCCTGAAGGCCGTGCGCAAGGCCACCGGCCGCAGCGAGGTGGTGGCCTTCACCAACGGCTTCCACGGCATGACCCTGGGTTCGCTGTCCGTGACCGCCAACAAGATGAAGCGTGCCGGTGCCGGTGTGCCGCTGACGGACACCCAGCAGGTGGCCTACGACGCCCACGCCCCCGCCGGCTCCGAGGAGGTGGTGGACCTCGACCAGCTCGACGAGCAGTGGGGCGCGGCCAGCACCGAGGACCTGCCCGCGGGCGCCATCGTGGAGCTCGTGCAGGGCGAGGGTGGCCTGAACGCGGCCTCCATGAAGTGGGTCCGCACGCTGGCCGACCTGTGCGCCAAGCACGGCGTGAAGCTGATCGTGGACGACGTGCAGGCCGGATGCGGGCGCACCGGCACCTTCTTCTCGTTCGAGCCGGCCGGCATCACCCCGGACGTGGTCTGCCTGAGCAAGTCCCTGTCCGGGCTGGGCCTGCCGTTCGCCATCACGCTGATCCGTCCCGAGCTGGACCAGTGGGCGCCCGGTGAGCACAACGGCACCTTCCGCGGGTTCACTCCCGCCTTCGTCACGGCGGCCACCGCCATCGAGACCTACTGGGCCGACGACGCCTTCGGGGCCGAGGTCCGCGCCAAGGCGGAGCGCCTGCACGAGGGGCTCGCCCGCATTGTGGAGGGAGCCTCCGGCAGCGCCGAGGTGCGCGGCCGTGGCCTGATGTGCGGCATCGCGTTCGAGGACCCCGAGGCCGCCGGCCGGATCGCCGCCGCGGCGTTCGACCGCCACCTGATGGTGGAGACCTCCGGCCCGTCCGACGAGGTGGTCAAGCTGCTGCCGCCGCTGACGGTGACCGACGACGAGATCGACGAGGCGCTGCGCATTCTCACCGAGTCCGTGGCCGCCGTGGGCGCCTGAGAGCCCACACCCCCCGACCCCGAGAGCTGCAGAAGGAGACACACATGAAGGTCATGCACCTGGACGAGCTGAACGGCACCGAGAACGACGTGGAGCACGGCAACTGGCGCTCCCGCCGGTTCTTCCTGGCCGACGAGGGCGTCGGCTTCAGCTTCCACGTGACGGTTCTGAAGGCCGGCACGAGCACGGACATGTGGTACGCCAACCACGTGGAGTGCGTGTACGTCTACCAGGGCTCCGGCACGCTGGTGAACCGCGACACCGGGGAGGAGCACGAGCTGCGCCCCGGCACGATGTACCTCCTGAACGACGCGGACAAGCACACCCTCATCGCCGATGAGGACGTCCACTGCACCTGCGTGTTCAACCCGCCGGTGACCGGCCGTGAGGTCCACGACGAGCACGGCGTCTACCCGCTGCTGGACGCCGAGGGCAACCGTCTGGACACGCCCAAGGGCTGATGGAGCCGGTCCGCGGGGCGTGAGACCGGCGGACCGCTGGGCGTGAGCCCGGCGGCAGGCGACGAAGCCCCCCATCGCTGCTGTGCGGTGGGGGGCTTCGTGGTGCGTGCTGGCCGTCCTCCGGGTGGGGCGGCGGATCAGCCCCGGTGGGTGCCGGAGAGGCGGGTGAGGTCCTCGAGCTCGCTGAGCATGCCGCTCACCCCATCGGCCACGGGCTGCGGGGGCTTGATGGTGCCGTCCTCCTGCACGGAGTCGAACAGCGGCAGGGAGACCTGGCTGCGGGCCTGGAGCATGTTGGCGTTGGCCACGATGCCGCGCCAGTGCTCCACCGCGCGGGCACCCGACAGGGCGCCGTAGCTGACGAACGCGATGGACTTCTTCACCCACTCGACGTAGAGCACGTCGAAGGCGTTCTTCAGCGCGGCCGGGACGGAGTGGTTGTACTCGGCGGTGATGAAGACGTAGCCGTCGAAGGTGGCGATCTTCTCGGCCCACCGCGTGGTGGCGGGGTTCTCGTACTGGCCGTTGGCCGCACCGGGGACCGTCGGCTCGCTGAGGAGCGGGAGGTCGAAGTCGGCCAGGTCGACCAGCTCGTAGGTGACCTCCTGGGAGTCCGAGCCCTCCTGGTGCTTCGCGACCTGGTCCATGAACCAGGCGGCGACCTGCTCGCCCTTGCGGCCGGGGCGGGTGCTGCCGATGATCACGCCGATGCGCATGTGTACTCCTGAAGTGGGTCGGGGGGTGGACGGTGGCCCACGATACGTGGCCCTTGGGTGACGTGTCATGTTGGCGAGTGGGGTGGGCGTGCCGTTCGCGCACGGAGTGGTGTTCTGACCGCTGAGCGGGTGGAACGCCACTCCTTGTCGTGGCCTCGGGATGCTCACTGAAGCAAACGGCCCACTGAGCGGTCGTTCTGCTTCAGTGAAGCGTTGTGCGCAAGGGCGGTCGGTCCGGGGGCCAGCGCTCGGGTGCTCGAGCCCCCTCTCCGCGGGCCGGGACTGCAGATCTTGGGGAAGTCTTTACCTGGGGCCTGTGGATAACCGGCCTGGGGCCTGTGGGGTCGTGGCATGGTGCTTGGGCACTGTTCCCGAGTTCCTGGATTCTGCTGATGTCTTCTCGTTCCCGGTTGAAGCTTCCTGTGCTGGCGCTGGCTGGCGTGATGTGGGTGGGCGCGTGTTCGTCCGATGACAACGGTGGTGGTGACGAGTCGCCGCCGCCGGTGTCGCAGAGCACGAGTGCTGAGGAGACGGAGGCGTCCCCGAGCGAGTCCGCCCCGACCGGCGAGAGCCCCACCGAATCCGAGCCGACCGAGTCCGGCGACGGGTCTGCATCACCGACCGAGCCGACTGAGTCCGAGTCCGGAGATGGTGACTCGCCGTCCCCCGAGCCGTCGCAGTCAGGCCCTGCTGAGGACGAGTCCCCGACCCCCTCCGAGTCCCCGTCCGAACCCTCCGACCAGGGCGGCTCCGAGGAAGCCACCGGCCTCCCACCGATGCCCGCCGCCGCCAAGGAGAACTCCGAAGAGGGCGCCGAAGCCTTCGCCCGCTGGTACGTCGAGACCCTGAGCGCCTTGTTCCAATCCCCTCAGGCGGGAGTCATCGAGGAGTTCTCGGGACCTGAGTGTGGTCAATGCGGAACCTACGAAGAGGCGTTTTCTGGACTCGAGGAGCAAGGACTTCGACAAGTGGGCCCCTTGGCAGAGATCGTCGGCTTCCGCATGACACCTGCTGCAAAGCCCTCCACGGTCGAAGCCATCGTTGTGATCGACCAAGGCCCCAACCAGACCGTCGATGCTAACGGGAAGGTCTCTCAATCGTCCGACGGCACAGACGGGCTGGGCCTGAGGCTGAATATGCACTACGAAGACGGTTGGGTAATCGATAAGATTCCGACCGACCCGACCGCGGGCGACTGGATCGAACGGGAATGATGCTCCTCAGCGCCCTGATGCTCATGAATTCCTTCGACCCCTGTGGAGACTTCGATTCATGCGACAAGGCGAATGATGGCATTCTCGTGGAAATGAGCGACACCCAGGTGAGTGCGCTCGCTGAAGAGTTTCCTGGCTCATCACGAACGAGGGTGTAGTCGGGGTCTGAAGCCGCCGGATTCGAGCAGGCTTCGGGCGATGTAGTTGGTGAGGTTGCGGAACCCGAGGGCGGAGCCGCGTAGGTGTTCCAGGCGGCCGTTGATCGCCTCGGTCGGGCCGTTGCTGGTGCCGGGTCGGTCGAAGTAGGCCAGGATGTCGGCCGCGCGCTTCTTCAGGGTCCGGCCCAGGGTGATGAGTTCGGTGAGGTCAGTGGGGACGCCGTGGCTGAGCGCGTCGATGAGGTTGCTCATGAGCTGCTTGCCCTTGGCGCGGTCGGGTTCACGGTAGGCGTCGATCATGCGCTGGTAGATGCCCCAAGTGGCCTCGACCTGGACGTGCTCGTCGGCGTCGAACAGGGTGGTCAGCCGTTGGCGCTGTCGGTCGGTGAGTAGGTCGGCGCCGGTGTGCAGGGTCCGGCGGGCGCGGTATAGCGGGTCGCCGGCTCGGCCGCGGTGACCGTGGAGACCTTGCTGGACGCGGCGACGGCAGCGGTCCAGGGCGTCGCCGGCCAGGCGGACGACGTGGAACGGGTCCATGACCGCGGTCGCGTCGGGCAGTTCCTCGGTGGTGGCGGTCTTGAACCCGGTGAACCCGTCCATCGCGACGACCTCGACGCCGTCGCGCCAGGTCTTCGGGCGGGCAGCGAGCCAGGACTTGAACGCACTCTTGGAGCGGCCCGGGACCATGTCCAGCAGGCGGCAGTGCCCGGTGCCGTCACGGATCGGGGTCAGGTCGATGACCACGGTCACGTACTTGTCCCCGCGGCGGGTGTGCCGCCACACGTGCTCGTCGACCCCGATCACCGCGACGCCGTCGAAGCGCGCGGCGTCGTTGATCAGGGCCCGCCGGCCCTCGGCAAGGACCGCGTCGTTGGCGGTGTTCCACGAGACCGCCAACGCTTCGGCGATCCGGGCGATGGTCAGGTGCCCGACCACCAGCCCTTCCAGCGCCCAGCGCAGCGCGCGACGGGACAGCTTGGCTCGTGGCTCGGCAGCCGCCGTGGTGTCCTGGCGCCAGACGTGCCCGCACCCGGTGCACCGGTAGCGACGGACCGTGACCAGCAGGGTCGTCGGTCGCCAGCCCAGCGGCTCGTGGGCCAGTTCGCGGGTGACCGTGTCCCGAGCGGCGCCCTCGCAGCCGCAACGCCGGCACCACTGGTCCGGCGCGGTGACCCTGCAGGCCAGCACCGCTCGGTCCGGCTCGAGGCGCTGCCCGACGACCTCCAAGCCGAGCTCGTCCAGGCGGGCGAACGTGGTCAGGTCGGGGCAGGCAAAGGTAGCGTCAGGCACGTCGAGGTCTTCCGGATGGACGGTGTGAGAACTCCCATCCTCGGGAGACCTCGACCTCCACCTGGGAACCGACCCGCCGCCCCTGGGTCGCGCTGTGACGAAGAAACGCGCCCTGGGATGTCTGTGGCGGTGCCGCGATAGCGCAAGATGGAGGCATGCGCGTCCAACTGCTCTACTTCGACGAGTGCCCCAACTGGCAGCTAGCCGACACGCGCCTCCGCGAAGCGCTTGAAGCCCTCGGCCGCCCCATCGAGGTGGAGAAGGTCCTCGTGTCCACCCCCGAGCAAGCCGAGCACTGGAGCTTCCACGGCTCCCCGTCAGTCCACATCGACGGCGAGGACCCCTTCGCCCAGCCGGGCACGCCGGTCGGGCTCTCGTGCCGGCTCTATCGGACACCGCAAGGCGTCGGTGGCTCCCCCACGGTGGATCAGCTGGTCGAAGTCCTCTCCCGCACTTAGAGCCTCGTCGCAGCGATTCGCGGGTCCCGCCCCACCTACACCCTCAACTGCGAAGAGCCAGTTTCCTCCGCACAGTGATCCGCCCCGGCCGGAGGACCCGCCGGTCTCCTACTACGAGTACTCCTCCCAGCCGATGTGTTCGAGCAGGACCCCGGGCAGCGCGGAGGGGAACATGTGCACCCCCGCCCGCAATGAGTGCGACACCCGCGCAGGCGATGGTCCGTGGATGGTCATCGCCCGCCGAGAGTTCCTGACCGAGGACGACTCACCTCAATCTGGGTGGCGGGAGATCGCCACCACGTGCTTCCCGGAGGCCATCCCCGGCCGTTCGGGACAGGTTGCTGATGAGCGGATCGCCAAGGCGTTCAAGGTCACGAAGTTCGCCCTGCCGGTCCCGGCCTGGGACCCGCCGCGGACCGACCCGCTGGTGAACAAGCCGGTGTACTTCATGACCGATTTCGCCGAGGCCGGGTACGAGTCCGGCGAGATCCGCACCATCCCACCGGGGGAGATGCTCGGCCACGAGCTGCGGATCATGCCCGAGCTCAAGAGCGTCACCTACGACTTCGGGGACGGCACCACCAAGGGCCCCACCACCGACAAGGGCGCGGAGTACCCCGACGGGGAGATCACGCACACCTACGAGACAACGGACCCCGTGCAACCGAAGATCACCGCGGAGTACACCGGCAAGTACTCCCTGGACGGCGGCGACTGGCGACCGCTCGGGATCTACGTGGAGGTCGAGAGCGACCCGGCCACTCTCACCCCGTCAGAGCTGACGACCGAGCTCGTCCAGCCACCCGGCTGAGCCCCGGCGACATGGTGGTGAAACTCCCGAACAAGAAGTGGTGAACCAACCGCTCAGCGGTCGTTTTGCTTCACTGAAGCAGAGTGCCCGCTGAGTGGTCTTTCTGCTTCAGTGAAGCGAAGCGACCGGCCGACTCCCAAGCAAGCCGGCCGGCCGACCAAGCCCCGCCGACCGCCCCGCCACCCCACCGCGCGCCCCCGCCGCCTCCACAGGCTTCGCGCTGCCCACCCCCCACCACTTAGGCTGGAGGCACACGGCACCCACCTCCCAGCGCGAGGGCGCTGACGCGTGGGCACCCACCAGACACGAGGGAGAACACCCCAGATGGCCAAGATCAGTTGGACCCGCACCGATGAGGCGCCCCTGCTGGCGACCTACTCGCTCAAGCCGATCGTCGAGTCGTTCGCGACCGCCGCCGGCATCGACGTCGAGACCCGGGACATCTCGTTGGCCGGCCGCATCCTGGCCCAGTTCCCCGAGCAGCTCACCGAGGAGCAGCGCGTCGAGGACGCCCTGGGCAACCTCGGCGACCTCGCCAAGACGCCCGAGGCGAACATCATCAAGCTGCCCAACATCTCCGCCTCGGTGCCCCAGCTCAAGGAGGCCATCACCGAGCTGCAGGGTCAGGGATACGACATCCCGAACTACCCCGAGGACCCGCAGACCGACGAGGAGCGCGCCGTCCGCGCCAAGTACGACGCCGTGAAGGGCTCTGCGGTCAACCCCGTTCTGCGCGAGGGCAACTCCGACCGCCGCGCCCCTCAGGCGGTCAAGAACTTCGCCCGCAAGCACCCCCACTCCATGGGCGAGTGGTCCTCCGACTCCCGCACCCGCGTGGCCACCATGGGCGAGGACGACTTCGCCTCCCACGAGAAGTCCGTGGTCATCACCGGCGACGACACCCTCACCATCCAGCTCGTCGACGAGTCCGGCAAGACCACCGTGCTCAAGGACGGCATCACCGTCCTCGACGGCGAGGTCGTCGACGCCACCTTCCTGGACGTCAAGGCCCTCAACACCTTCCTCAAGGAGCAGGTGGAGCTCGCCAAGGCCGAGGACCTGCTCTTCTCCATCCACCTCAAGGCCACGATGATGAAGGTCTCCGACCCGATCATCTTCGGGCACGTCGTGCGCGCCTTCCTCCCCGAGGTCTTCGCCGAGCACGGCGAGGAGCTGCGCGCCGCCGGCCTCTCCCCCAACGACGGCCTGGCCGCCATCCTCTCCGGCCTGGACTCCCTCCCGGCCGAGACCGCCGATGCGGTGCGGGCCAGCATCGACAAGGGCCTCACCGACGGTCCGGACCTGGCCATGGTCGACTCCCGCAAGGGCATCACCAACCTCCACGTGCCGAGCGACGTCATCATCGACGCCTCCATGCCGGCCATGATCCGCACCAGCGGCCAGATGTGGAACAAGAACGACGAGCAGCAGGACACCCTCGCCGTCATCCCCGACAGCTCCTACGCCGGCGTCTACCAGACCGTCATCGAGGACTGCCAGGAGAACGGTGCCTTCGACCCCACCACCATGGGCTCGGTGCCGAACGTCGGCCTGATGGCGCAGAAGGCCGAGGAGTACGGCTCGCACGACAAGACCTTCGAGGTGCCGTCCGCGGGCACCATGCAGGTCGTCGACTCCTCCGGCGAGGTGCTCATGCAGCACAAGGTCGCCGCCGGTGACATCTGGCGCGCCTGCCAGACCAAGGACGCCCCCATCCGCGACTGGGTGAAGCTGGCCGTCAACCGCGCCCGCGCCTCGCAGACCCCGGCCGTGTTCTGGCTGGACGCCGAGCGCGCCCACGACGCGCAGCTCATCAAGAAGGTGGAGAAGTACCTCGGCGAGCACGACACCGAGGGCCTCGACATCCGCATCATGGCCCCGGAGGAGGCGACCCAGTTCTCGCTGGACCGCATCCGCTCCGGCGAGGACACCATCAGCGTCACCGGCAACGTGCTGCGTGACTACAACACCGATCTCTTCCCCATCCTGGAGCTGGGCACCAGCGCCAAGATGCTGTCGGTGGTGCCGCTGATGAACGGTGGCGGCCTGTTCGAGACCGGCGCCGGCGGCTCCGCCCCCAAGCACGTGGACCAGCTCACCGAGGAGAACCACCTGCGCTGGGACTCCCTGGGTGAGTTCCTGGCCCTGGCCGAGAGCCTGGACCACGTGGCCGAGCACGAGGACAACCCGAAGGCCCGCGTGATGGCCGACGCCCTGGGTCGCGCCACGGAGACGCTGCTCGATGAGGGCCGCTCCCCCAGCCGCAAGGTCGGCGAGATCGACAACCGCGGCAGCCACTTCTACCTGGCCCTGTACTGGGCCAAGGAGCTGGCGGCACAGTCCGACGACGCCGAGCTGGCGAAGACCTTCGGCGAGCTGGCCGAGAAGCTGGGCGCGCAGGAGGACACCATCGCCGAGGAGCTGCTCGCGGCACAGGGCGAGCCAGCCGACCTGGGTGGCTACTACCACCCGGACGACGCCAAGACCTCGGCCGTCATGCGCCCGTCGAAGACCTTCAACGCGATCATCGACGAGTTCGCGAAGGCCTGATCCGGCGACACCACTGGCCGCGCTCCCTCGCAGGGGGCGCGGCCAGTGTCGTTCCCGGG
Organism: Kytococcus sedentarius; assembly: GCF_041937525.1. GTDB lineage: Bacteria > Actinomycetota > Actinomycetes > Actinomycetales > Dermatophilaceae > Kytococcus > Kytococcus sedentarius_A. The sequence goes on along the minus strand of NZ_CP169391.1, from coordinate 183,712 downwards.
CCCGATGGGGTGAGCCCCGCCCGGGTGGCCGCGCCCGGTCTGCGGCTCAGCCGCGCGTCTGCGCGGTCGAGAGCTCCTCCACCGTGCCGGACAGCTCCGCGGGCCGCAGCGCGGGTCCGAGCCACCCGCAGCCGGCCACCAGCAGACCACCGAGCACCAGCAGGCCCGCCTCGGCCGCCCGGGCTCCCACCATGTCCTGCACCCACGGCAGCCACACCGGCCACAGCGCCGGCACCACGATGGACAGCGAGTACGCCGTCCCGTAGCCCGTGGAGCGCACCTCGGCGGGCCACCGTTCGCTGAGGTAGGCACCCACCGGGCCGTAGGCCGTCACCGTGAGCACCTGCAGCGCCACCACGCCGGCGGCAGCAGCCCAGGCGCCGGTGGCCGTGAGCGTGACCCACCACAGCGCCGGGGCCACCACGGCCGCCAGTGCCCCGGTGCCGACGAAGAACACCCGCCGCCCGGTGAGTGTGGACAGGTGCCCGGTCACCGACATCACCAGTGCCTGCGCCACGGCAGCGGTCGCCATCACCAGGGAGACCTCCCCGGCACCCAGGCCCACCTCGGCAGCCAGCAGCCCGGTCATGGCGATGACCACCATGTTCGTCAGGCACCAGAGACCGGTCATCAGGCCGAACACCTGCCAGAAGGACCGCGCGTGGTGACCCACCAGCAGGTCGAGCAGCCCCGGCCGCCGCCGCTCAACGGCCCCGGACGGGCCCCGCCCTGCCCGGACCTCCGGCCCACCAGCCACCGCCTCCCGCCGCCGCGCAGCCGTCGGCTCGTCCGCCACGTGCGCCGAGTAGTAGAGGTACACCCCCACCGAGGCCAGCGCCCCCGCGGCGAACACCACCCGCCAGCCCCACACCGCGTACTCGTGCGGCCCCAGCAGCCACAGCAGCCCGGCCGTGCTGCCGGCGATCGCCGCCTGGGCCCACGGCGCCATCGCCATGATCAGCCCGGAGGCGAGCCCGCGCCGTCGGGGCGGGCTCCACTCCATGGCCAACGGGATGGCCGCGGTGTACTCCCCGGCCAGGAAGGCCCCTCCGGCGAAGCGCAGCACCAGGATGACCACGAGTGACGCGATGCCGATGCTGGCGTGCGAGGGCACGACCGCGATGCCGGCGGTGCAGGCCGCCGTCCCGAGGATGGCGATGCGGGTGGTCGCCGTGCGCCCCACCCGGTCGGCGACGGGGCCGAACACCATCGCCCCCACCGGCCGCCCCAGCAGGGTCGCGACGACCACCCAGGAACCCACCACCGCGAGCGCGTGCTCCCCGGCGATGGTGGGCAGCGCCGGCGCCAGGGCGACCAGCGGCAGGAAGATGTGGATCTGGTCGACGAAGTTGCCGAACACACCGGCCCGCAGGGCCGCCCGCCCGGCCGCCGGTGGGCGCGGGGAGTCCGATGCGGGGTCGGCCGCCGGCGGGCACGCCGGGGCCGCCGCCCCGGAACGGCCCGGGGCGGCGGCGGTCAGGGTGCTCACCTCGTGGGGCTGAGCTCGACGAACACCGGGCCCGGCGCAGGCGCCTCACCTGCCGCAGCCGCCTCGGCGGCCAGCTGCCCGCCGTAGGCGTCGTTGATGTCCCGGCTGATCCGCATGGAGCAGAACTTCGGCCCACACATGGAGCAGAACTGCGCGTTCTTGGCGGGTTCGGCCGGCAGCGTCTCGTCGTGGAACTCCTGGGCGGTCACCGGGTCCAGTGCCAGGGCGAACTGGTCGTGCCAGCGGAACTCGAAACGCGCCTTGCTCATGGCGTCGTCCCAGTCCCGTGCCCGCGGGTGGCCCTTGGCCACGTCGGCGGCGTGCGCGGCGATCTTGTAGGTGATCACCCCGGTCTTCACGTCGTCGCGGTTCGGCAGGCCCAGGTGCTCCTTGGGTGTCACGTAGCAGAGCATCGCCGTGCCGTGCTGGGCGATGGGGGCGGCACCGATGGCGCTGGTGATGTGGTCGTAGCCCGGCGCGATGTCCGTGGCCAGCGGGCCGAGCGTGTAGAAGGGCGCCCCGTGGCACCACTCCTGCTCCAGGTCCACGTTCTCCTTCACGAGGTGCAGCGGCACGTGGCCGGGCCCCTCCACCATCACCTGCACGTCGTGCTCCCAGGCCCGCTGCGTGAGCTCGCCGAGGGTGCGCAGCTCGGCCAGCTGGGCGGCGTCGTTCGCGTCCGCCAGCGAGCCGGGGCGCAGCCCGTCACCCAGCGAGAAGGCCACGTCGTGCGCGGCGAAGATCTCGCAGAGCTCGTCGAAGTGCTCGTACAGGAACGACTCCCGCCGGTGGGCCATGCACCATCCGGCCATGATCGATCCGCCCCGGCTCACGATGCCGGTGACGCGCCCCGCCGTGAGCGGCACGTGGCGACGCAGCACCCCGGCGTGCACGGTCATGTAGTCCACGCCCTGTTCGGCCTGCTCGATGACGGTGTCGCGGAAGACCTCCCAGCTCAGGTCCTCGGCCACCCCGTCGACCTTCTCCAGCGCCTGGTAGATCGGCACCGTGCCGATGGGCACCGGTGAGTTGCGCAGGATCCACTCGCGCGTGGTGTGGATGTCGTCGCCGGTGGAGAGGTCCATGACGGTGTCCGCACCCCATCGGGTCGCCCAGGACATCTTCTCCACCTCCTCGGCGATCGATGAGGTGACCGCCGAGTTGCCGATGTTGGCGTTCACCTTGGTGAGGAAGGCGCGACCGATGATCATCGGCTCGGACTCGGGGTGGTTCACGTTCGCCGGGATGATGGCCCGCCCGGCCGCCACCTCCGAGCGCACCAGCTCCACGTCGCAGCCCTCCCGCAGCGCCACGTAGCGCATCTCCGGGGTGACCTCGCCGCGGCGGGCGTAGTGGAGCTGGGTCACCGTGCGGCCGTCCACGGCACGCCGCGGGGTCTGCACGCGACCCCGCCACGCCGCGGAGGCGCCGCCGCGGCGCTCGGCCGCGCGTCCGTCATCGGCCAGGGTGGGGCGCCGGCCCTCGTGGGTCCGGGTGTCGCCACGCTCCTCGATCCACCGCTGACGCACCGGCTCCAGACCCACCTGGGGGTCGGAGCCCGGCCCCATGGTCCGGTAGACCACGAAGTCCTCGTTGGGTGTGCCGTCCGGGGAGTCGTGCTGGCTGATGGCGGTCATCGGCACGGTCACCTCCCCGTCCGTGACGGTCACCAACCGGTGCTGGGGGTGGTTCTCGGGGTGGTGGATGGCGCTGGGGCTGGACTCATGGGTGCACGACATCGTCGTCCTCGCTTCCTCCGCCGGTGCTAACCGGACAGGTTCGAACGGTCCGGACGGCAACAGTCCGCTCTCAGCTCGTGCCCGAGCTCCCGTGGGGTACGTCACACACCCTAGCGGTCGGGGCCGGGCCCACGGGGCCGGGTCAGCGGGCGTCGAGCTCCTTCACCCACGAGGCCGGGGCGGTGAGGCGAAAGCTGTCCTCCACGAGCTCCGCGACCTCCTGCCAGGTCAGCTCCCCCTCATCGACGAGGTCGAGGTCGATGCCCAACCAGCCGGAGCTCCACAGGTAGGCCGGCTCCCAGAAGCGACCGTCCTGGCGCAGCGCATCCGCCTCCTCCGGCGGCACCTTCACCAGCAGCGCATGGTCGATGCGGTCGGTGGTCGACCCCCGCTCACTGCCGCCGAACACCGCGAAACCCGTCTTCGTCGAGAACCAGGGGCGGCCGTGTGAGACCTTCTCGGTGGCCCCGGGCAGCGCGAGCGTGATCTCCCGCAGCCGGATCAACACCGGGTCGTCCTGCCGGAACATGATGGGGTGCGCCATGTCACGACCGTACGCCCCGCAGACCCCCGCGTCAGGCAGTCAGCGACGCCCTCACAGGGCTAGGCTGTCCCGGCCCCCTCACACCCAGCCCGGAGGTTCCCATGGCCGGCGGACTCGCTGCCCTGCTCGACGACATCGCCGCCATGGCGCGCCTGGCCGCAACCAGCGTGGACGACGTGGCCGCGGGCGCCGCCAAGGCGAGCACCAAGGCTGCCGGCGTCGTGGTCGATGACGCCGCGGTGACCCCCCAGTACCTGGAGGGCGCCGAGCCGAACCGCGAGCTGCCCATGATCAAGCGGATCGCCACCGGCTCCCTGAAGAACAAGGCGATCATCGTCCCGGTGATCCTGCTGATCAGCCAGTTCCTGCCGTGGCTGTTGACGCCGTTGCTGATGCTGGGTGGCACCTATCTCTGCTTCGAGGGCGCTGAGAAGGTCTGGGAGAAGATCTCCGGCCACGGTGACGACGGCAAGGCCGCCGACGAACGGTCCGAGCAGGACGAGGACCAGGTGGTCAAGAGCGCCATCACCACCGACTTCGTCCTGTCGTGCGAGATCCTGGTGATCTCCCTCAACGAGGTGGCCGACCAGCCCCTGCTCAACCGGTCGCTCATCCTGGTGGTCGTGGCCCTGCTGATGACCGTGGTGGTCTACGGCGCCGTCGCCCTCATCGTGAAGATGGACGACATGGGCCTGCACCTGGCCAAGAAGAACGAGGAGGGCTCGGCGGGGCACAAGCTGGGCCGCGGCATGGTCAAGGCGATGCCCACCGTCCTGGACGTCATCGGCTACGTCGGCATGCTGGCCATGCTCTGGGTGGGTGGCCACATCATCATGGTGGGCATCGACGAGTACGGCCTGAGCGCGCCCTACGACCTCGCCCACCACCTGGCGCACCTGGTGGAGGGTGTCCCGGTGGTCGGTGGCCTGCTGGCCTGGCTGGCCGACACCGCGGTGGCGATGGTGCTGGGTCTGGTCTGGGGTGGCGTCATCGTCGCGGTGCTGCACATGCTGCCCTTCGGCCCGTTCTCCCACGAGGTGGAGCACGGCAAGCACGGCAGCGGGTACGCGCACTCGGAGAAGAGCTCCGCGGACGACTCCCGCGGCGAGCCGGCGCACGCCTCGGCCCCCACCGGCCAGCAGCTCACGGACGACGAGGCCTCCGCCGACGGTGCCACCCGCGCCGGGTCGGACTGACGCCCCGGTGCCTCCCCCCATCGTCCCGCGCCGCCCCTCCCCGCTCGGTGGACGCCGCCCGCACCGTGACGAGCTGGCACAGTTCGCCGAGGGCACCGTGGACGACGTGCTGCACGATGCGGTGCACCTGCTCATCGTGGGCGTGAACCCCGGACTGTGGACGGCCGCGGTCAACGCCCCCTTCGCGCGCCCCGGCAACCGCTTCTGGCCGTCTCTGCACCGCGCGGGACTGACGGATCACGAGCTCGACGTGACCAGCGGCCTGTCCGATGCAGATGCGGCCCACCTGCGGGAGCGCGGCATCGGCATCACCAACCTGGTGGCCCGGGCGACGGTGCGCGCCGACGAGCTGGGTGCCGCCGAGCTGCGCGAGGGCCACCAGCGGCTGGAGGGTCTGGTGCAGGGGCTGCACGCGGGCAGCGGACGGTTGCCGGTGGTGGCGGTCGCCGGCATCACGGCCTTCCGGACGGCCTGGGGTGACCGGCACGCGCAGCTGGGTCGTCAGGAGGGGGACGTCGCCGGTGCCCCGCTGTGGGTGGTGCCCCAGCCGAGCGGGCTGAACGCGCACGAGAACATCGACACCCTCGCGGCCAAGTGGCGCCAGGTGGCGGCGGAGGTCGAGTGGCCCGGTGGGGGCGCGTCCGCCTGACCGGGGGTCAGTACTCCACGATCGTGATGCCCGCCTCCTCGAGCGCCCGCCTCAGCGGCTCGGTCGGCCCACCCCTGCCGGTGATCGGACTCTTGGTGAAGTGCCACTCCACCGACTTCACAGGGCTGGTCGGGTCGTCGAGGAGTGCCTTGTCCTTGGCGATCTGGTCGACGATCGAGTGGCCCTTGGGGGTCGTCTTCAAGCCGACACGCCCCACCTTCGACTCAATGGCCACGCCCTCCTTGGTCAGGATGTCGACGCGTCGCCCACCCAGACCGTCCACGGGGAAGTACTCCTCCCGGGCCGCCACCGTGTAGCGGCTGGCGATGCTGTCAGCGGCTTCGTCGCCGATGAGCTTGTTGATCTGGGGTCCCCGCTCGTCGCCCACCCGGCCTTCCCAGGCCTCCCGCGTGAACCTCTCGCGGTGGGCCTGGATCTCGAGGTCCTTGCGTAGTTCCGGGAGCACCTTCTGGGCCCTGCCCGGTGGCCAGAAGGTCAGCCCCAGGTCCAACAGGTCCAGAGCGACCTCGGCCGGCGTGCGACTGGCCAGGTAGTCGTCCCAGGTCTGTCCCGGGTCGAGCAGAAGGGCCGCCAGCCCATCCCCCTTGCGCCCGATGAAGTCCACCAAGCCGGCTGCGAACAGCGCCCACCCGAGGCCGAACGGACCGGCCAGGAGAGCGGTCAGCCCAATGGTGACCGCCAGCTGGCCGACCGGTCCCAGCGAGTCCCACCACTCGGCGAAGGAGGCGAGCAGTCCAGCGAGCCAGAACATGTCGAACCCGTCGGAGGCATCAAGCGCCCGAACCACCGCTGGTGTGAGCACCCACACCGCCACGAGCAGGCCCACCAGCGCCGCTCCCGCCACGATTCGCGTCAGCCACCGCCGGAAGACCCACGTGCCGGCCACGCGGTCCTCGTCAGCCACATTGGCGGCGAACCGCCCCTCCCGCCGCGCGACGAGATACGCCCGACCGGATGAGACCGCCTCGGCGCGGCTCAAGACCCCCTCGCGGCTGAAGGCCAGGACGCCGAGCACGACATCCGCGGCGAGCGCACGCACCCCGGCATCGAGGCGGTGGACCACACGAGACACGACGCCGCCTGTACCGTCGCGCCCTCCTCGAGCGGCCTGGGGGGTCGCCCACCCCAGAAGCGCCCGGCCCAGAGGGAGATCGTGGCGGGCGTACCGGTCGGCGTCCACCAGAACCGCGACGGCCATGAGCGCCACGAGCAGCAGCTCACGCCCCTCGCCTCTCCCAGTCAGGACGAAGGACCACCACAGCCACCACGGACCGGGTTCACCACCGTCGGCCAGCCACTGAGGGTGGCTTGCCGTGGTGTTCCGCACCATGTGGTCCACCACCACGACGATCCACAGAGCGATCGGCAGGAGCAGCGCGAGGGCCTGCCGTGCCCTCCATGCGGCCACCCCGGGTACCGCCGACCGCCAGAGCGCGACTCCCAGGCCAACGGAAACGCCGATCAGACCCGTCGTCACGTGGTGCCCCGCGAAGTGAGACAGCCCCTCCTCGGCCGGTGTGCCCCCGAAGGGCCACAGCCCGAACCGGTGGACCGAGGCGCACGAGAGGGGATCCTCCGGGGTCCCCTTCAAGGCGCACATCAACTTCTGGAGAGGAGCCATCTCCGTGCCCATGATCGCGACGCGGCGGATGAACTCCTCCACCGCGAGGAAGGCAGCACCGAAGAGGACTCCCAACAGGCCCCAGTCGACCGCGCCGAACCTCGCGGTGCGGCGAGGGGCCGCCAGGGCGATCAGGGCGAGGGGCAGGACCTTGAGACTCTCCTCGACGATGCCGGCCACCCCGACCGTCGCGGCCACCGTCCCGACCTCGCCCCCTGTATCGAGCGGACTGTCGCCCGTCCGGTCACCGAGGAGGTCGCCCAGACGTTCCATCGGTGACTCAAGGGCCACGTCGGAGATGAGGACGCTGGTTCCGGCGATGACGAGGGCCCAGGTGAGCCCCACAGAGAACAGAACGAGGAAGGTGCGCAGCCGAAGCGTGCGTGTGACACCCAGTGCGAACCAGCACAGCGCGATCCACAGGCATCCCGCGTAGGCCTGGACACCCTCGCGCAACTCGGGCCGCCAGACCATGAGGGCCAGCACCCAGATCGTTCCCACGACCAGCAGCGCCCAACGAGCCCATCCCAGCACACGGAAGAGTCCCGGGTAGCGCTCCGCCCAGGCCCTGCCCACTCCCCCCAGCCGGCTTACCGCCGAGGCGAAGAGGTCATGGGGTTCACCCTCGCCGGCGGAGGGCGGGACCCGCCCGCTGTCCGGTCCCGCCGCTGTCGCTCCCATCTCAGTGGCCCATTGCCGCCATGGCCGCAGCCAGGTCGTCGCGTTCCACGGGCATCCCCGCGATGGCACGGTGGGCCACCACGGCCACCAACCCGTCGAAGTCCACGGGCGCCCGCTTCGGTCCGGGGCGACCCGTGATGACGTGACGGTGGTAGAAGGCGTCCCGCTTGGCACGGGTCCACATCTCCCACCGCAGGTTCGGGTGCTCCTGGATCGCGCAGTCACCCAGCAGCAGCCCGAGGTCGTTCACCACGGCGTACCAGAGGTTGCGGAGCCGCTCCGGGTCCTGGGGGTTGGGCTCAGCATGCTGCAGGATCCACTCGGTGAGCGCGATGTAGGAGTCGTGGTCGCAGGTGAAGTCCAGGCCGTTGCGCTGCATCAGACCCAAGATCTGACTCTTGCGCTCCTCCTTCTCTGCCATGAGGTGTTCGTACTCAGCGGTCGCCTCACGGCGCGAGAGGTTCTCCGGCAGCCCCGGGTGCAGCATCTGGTACGGCTCGTAACCGGCGAAGTCCAGCATCCGTCCTCCTCAAGTCAGTCTCGTGGCATGGTGCCAGAACTGACCCGGGCCAGGGCGGGCCCAACCGTGCGACCTGGGGATCAGCCGTCGACGACCTTCAGCCCGATCACACAGCCGATGAGGCCCAGCAGCAGCAGCACCTTGGCGATGCTGAAGGGCTCCTCCCCCGTGGCCACCGCATAGGCCACCGTGGTGGAGGCGCCGATGGCCACCCACACCGCATAGGCCGTCCCGGTGGGCAGGTCCTTCATGGCCCACCACAGACCCCCCAGGGACACGATGCTGCCGAACACGAAGGCGGCGATCGCCCCCACGCTCTGCGGCCCCTCGATCCTCCCCAGGGCGGTGGCCCACACGGCCTCGAACATCCCCGAGAGCACCAACACGATCCACGACATGACGATTCTCCTCGTGGTCGTCTTGTCGCGTGTCCGGGTACGACCACCCTCGTCCGGGAGCCGGTTGGGCTCACGGACGAGGGTAGCAACTCACGGGGCCGTGTAGCCGCCGTCCACCAGGTGGTAGCTGCCGGTGATGAAGGACGCCTCACCGGAGAGCAGGAAGGTCACCAGGTGGGAGACCTCCTCCGCCCGGCCGAGCCGCCCGATGGGGTGCACACCGATGAGTCCCTCACGGGTGGCGTCGTCCAGGCCCTTGAGCAGCGGGGTGTCGATGTACGCCGGCCCCACGGCGTTGATGCGCACGCCGCGCTTGCCGTAGTCCACGCCGGCCTGCTTGGTGAGGCCCACCACGCCGTGCTTGGAGGCGGTGTAGGCCGAGTTGCCCATGCCGGTGGCGACCGTGCCGTGGATGGAGGCCATGTTGACGATGGACCCACCGCCGGCAGCCTCGATGGCGGGCAGCTGGTAGCGCATGCCGTAGAGCACGCCGTTGAGGTTGACGTTGATGACCTTCAGCCAGTCCTCCGGCGCCAGCTCACCCGCGGGGTCCGTGGTCCCGCCGATGCCGGCGTTGTTCACGGCGTGGTGCAGCCCGCCGAAGGTCTGGACGGCGAAGTCCACGGCAGCCCGGTTGGCCTCCGGGTCGGAGGCGTCCTGCTGGAACGGTGCGGCCTCGCCACCGGCCGCGGTGATCTGCTCCGCGACCCGGGCGGCCGCGGCCTGGTCGATGTCGGCCACCACGACCTTGCACCCCTGGCGGGCGAGCTCGAGGCAGCACGCCTCGCCGATGCCGGAGCCACCACCGGTGACCAGGGCCACCTTGCCGTCGAAGCCTGCGTACGTCGTCTGGTCTGCCATGTCGTCCTCCTCCGCAGGCGGAGCCGGGTGCACCGCCTCAGCTCCCGTCCTACCGGGTGGCCGCCCGCTGCACAACCGCAGCCACACCTGCACCCACCCGCCCGTCACCAGCACATGACACCGGGAGTAAGGTTCACCTCAGTTCCGACGAGGAGGGTGATGGGAACGCCGTTCACCAGCGCATACCACCTGCCGGAGGGCTTCCCCTTCGCGCTGGTCTACGCGGGCTTCTTCCTGGTCGGCCTGCTGCGCGGCCAGGCCATCTACTGGCTGGCCCGGGCCGTCACCGAAGGAGCCCTGCGCGGAACGGCCGGGAACTCGACCTCCCGCCTCCACGCCTGGCTGGACGGCCCCACCGTGGGACGCGCCCGACGTCTCCTGGAGCGCATCGGCTGGCCACTGATCCCGCTGTGCTACCTCACCATCGGTGTGCAGACGGTGATCCTCTCGGCCGCCGGTGTCGTGCGCATGCGGTGGGCGCTCTTCACCCTGGCCCAGCTGCCGGGAGTGCTGGCCTGGGCGGGCATCTACAGCACCATCGGGCTCACCGCCTGGGCCCTGCTGGTGCGCCGGGCGGCGCTCTCCTGGGAGCTCTGGGCCGCCCTGGCGGTCGCCGTCCTGGCCCTGTTCGCGGCACGCGCCCTGGCACGCCGGTGGCGCCTCCCCTCCACCGTCGCCACCGATTCACGAACTCGGGAACAGAACCGCCACCCCTCCTGTTGACTGACATGTCACCTACTCGCGACACAGCCACCAGGAGCGTCATGCAGTTCGGCATCTTCACCATCGGGGACGTCACCACCGACCCCACCACGGGGCACACCCCCACCGAGAACGAGCGGATCCGCAACACGGTGGAGATCGCCCTCAAGGCCGAGGAGATCGGTCTGGACGTCTTCGCCACCGGCGAGCACCACAACCCGCCGTTCATCGCGCCGGCCAACCCGCCCATCCTCATGGCGGCCATCGCCGCGCAGACCGAGCGCCTGCAGCTCACGACCGCCACCACCCTGATCACCACCAACGACCCGGTGCGCCTGGCCGAGGACTACGCCTACGTGCAGCACCTCTCCGGCGGCCGCGTGGACCTGATGCTGGGTCGCGGCAACACCGGCCCCGTCTACCCCTGGTTCGGCAAGGACATCCGCGAGGGCGTGAACCTCGCCATCGAGAACTACGCCCTGCTGCACAAGCTCTGGCGCGAGGAGGAGGTCACCTGGCAGGGCCGCTTCCGCACCCCGCTGCACAGCTTCACCGCCACCCCCCGCCCGCTGGACGGCATCCCGCCCTTCGTGTGGCACGGCTCCATCCGCTCCCCGGAGATCGCCGAGCAGGCCGCCTACTACGGCAACGGCTTCTTCGCCAACCACATCTTCTGGCCGCCCCAGCACACCCAGCAGATGGTGGAGCTGTACCGCCAGCGCTGGGCCCACTACGGCCACGGCACCCCCGAGCAGGCCATCGTCGGCCTGGGCGGCCAGTTCTTCATGCGCCGCAACAGCCAGGACGCCGTGCGCGAGTTCCGCCCGTACTTCGACAACGCGCCGGTCTACGGCGGTGGCCCGAGCCTGGAGGAGTTCAGCCGCAACACCCCGCTGACCGTGGGCAGCCCGCAGGAGGTCATCGAGCGCACCCTGTCCTTCCGCGAGTACGTGGGCGACTACCAGCGTCAGCTCTTCCTCATCGACCACGCCGGGCTCCCCCAGAAGGTCGTGCTGGAGCAGCTGGACCTGCTGGGCGAGATCCTGCCCACCCTCCGCAAGGAGTTCGATGCGGTGCGCGCCCCCGGTGTGCCCGACGCGCCCACCCACGCCGCCGCCCTGGCCGCGGGCCGCGGGGTCCACGCCGAGGCCACGCCCGCCGCGGACCACTGGACCGGCACCCGCGCGGAGGACCACAACACCCTGGGGGACCGCCGATGACCCGCCTGGCCGTCGTGAGCGCAGGACTGCGCTCCCCCTCGTCGACCCGCACCCTCGCCGACCGCCTCGCCGCGGCGAGCGAGCGCGCCCTGCCCGGGCCGGTGGAGACCACCGTGGTGGAGGTCCGTGAGCACGCCCACGGCATCGCCGACGCACTGCTCACGGGCTTCCCCAGCGGGGACCTGGAGACCGCGCTGACCGCCGTGCAGGGGGCCGACGCCGTGATCGTGGTGACCCCCACCTTCCAGGCCTCCTACGCCGGGCTGTTCAAGTCGTTCGTGGACCTGGTGGCCGCCGACACCCTGCGCGGCACCCCCGTGCTCCTGGCCGCCACCGGCGGGTCCGAGCGCCACTCGCTGGTGATCGAGCACGCCCTGCGCCCCCTGTTCTCCTACCTCGGCGCCTCCACGGTGCCCACCGGCGTCTACGCCGCCACCGCGGACTTCGGAGCGGACACCCTGGCGCTCGACCGCCGCATCGACCGGGCAGCCACCGAGCTGGCCGCACTGGTGGGCCCCGCCGACCGCGAGCGCTCGCTGAGCGCGGTGTCGAGCGCCTCGGACGACCCCCTGACCGAGGCCCGGCGGACCCTGGGCCGGGCCAGCGGAACCAGCGGTGACTTCGGCGAGATCCTGCGCTCGCTCGGCCAGGAGTGACCCCACCCACCCTCGTCAACTACCCCCTGTAGTACACTGTAAGTGACACATCAATCACATGGAGGCAGCAATGCGCGCATGGCACTTCGTCGGAACCCACAAGCCCTTCGAGCGGGTTGACATCGAGGAGCCGACCGCCGGTCCCGGCAAGGTCGTCGTCGACGTCAAGGCCGCCGGCCTGTGCCACTCGGACGTCGGCATCCTCGAGGACGAGAAGTGGCTCGCCACCATGAAGGAGCTGCCGGTCGTCCCCGGCCACGAGACCGCCGGCGTGATCAGCGAGGTCGGCGAGGGCGTGACCGACTGGAAGGTCGGTGACAAGGTCGCCGTCACCCCGATGGTCGAGCTCATGGGCTACATGGTCAACGGCGCCTGGGAGGACCGCGCCGAGGTGGACGCCGAGGCCCTCATCCGCATCCCCGAGGGCGTGAGCTTCGCCCAGGCGGCCGCCGCCACCGACGCAGGCATGACCTCCGTGGGCGCCCTGACCACCGCCGGTGTGGAGGCCGGCATGAAGGTCGGCATCATCGGCTTCGGCGGCCTGGGCCAGATCGGTGCGCGTGTCGCCCACCTGCGCGGCGCCGAGGTGTACGTGGCCGAGATCAACGAGGCCGCCTGGGACCGCGCCAAGGAGGCCGGCGCCAAGAAGGTGGCCGCCTCCATCCTGGACTTCCAGGAGGACGAGCTCGACGTCATCATCGACTACGCCGGCTTCGGCGTGACCACCGCCGACGCGATCACCGCGGTGAAGATGTCCGGCGGCGGGCGCGTGGTGCAGGTGGGCATGGGCAAGCTCGAGGCCACCATCGACACCTACACCATGATCATCGGTCGCAAGGAGCTCGTCGGCTCCCAGGGCGGCAGCAAGCAGGACATCGAGGAGACCATGAAGTACATGGCCTCCGGGGACCTCACCCCGCTGATCACCGAGATCGACTTCGAGGAGATCGGCGACGGCATCCAGCAGCTGATCGACGGCACCGCCCAGGGCCGTCTGGTCGCCAAGGTCGCCGACTGACCGCTCCCGACACCTGGCCGGGCCGTCCCCCACGGGGCGGCCCGGCTCCGTCGTGACGGGGCCTCACAGCTCCCAGCGGACCTCCCCCGGCGCCTTGTCCGGCCGCCAGCCCCGCCACGCCGCCTGCCGGAGCCTTCCGTCCCGGGTGCGACCCGCCAGGGCCACCTCGCCCACCCGCTTCGCCGTCACCCACCAGGCGTCCGACCGGTCGGCGGCCGGCACGTCGTCGACCGGCGGGGTCCTGCGCTCGATGCGGCGCAGCGTCTTCTCGATGTCGCGCAGCTGGGCCGCGCTGAAACCCGTGCCCACCCGGCCGGCGTACCGCAGCTGGCCGTCCTCGTCCGGCACCGCCACGAGCAGCGACCCGATGCCGCCGGACCGGCCGCCGCGGCCCTCCCGCGCCCCGATCACCACGACCTCCTGGTGGCGCTGGGTCTTGAGCTTCACCCAGGCCTGGCCCCGCTGCCCGGGGAGGTACACCGCATCGGCCCGCTTGGCCACCACGCCCTCCAGCCCCAGCTCCCGACTGGCGCGTTCGGCCTGGGCGAGCGTCCCGGTGTGGGCCGGCGGGACCGAGACCGCCTCGCCGCCGTCGCCCAGCACCTCGGTGAGCAGCGCGCGCCGCTCGGCCCAGGGGGTGCGCAGCAGGGAGCGCTGGGCCGACTCGGGGCCGCCCGGCGGCCCCAGCTGCAGCAGGTCGAACACGATGTACCGCAGCTCGATGGGGTGCCCCTCCTCGTCCGTGTTCGGACCGTCACCCAGCGCGGCCTGCAGCAGCCCGAAGTCGGGGCGGCCGCGGGCGTCCAGGGCGACGAGCTCCCCATCGAGCACCGCGCCACCCCGCTCGGCGGCCTCCCCGGTGAGCAGGTCCGCCAGCTCGAGGGCCGCGGGGAAGGCGGCGGTGAGCTCCTTGCCGTTGCGGCTGGCCAGCACGACCGCAGCGCCCTGGCCCGGCTGGTCCTCGTCCGGCACGTGGTCCTCCTCGCCTCCGCCGGCCGTGCGCACCCCGGCCACCACCCGGTAGCCGTCCCACTTCATCTCGAAGGCCCAGTCCTCTCCTGCCGCCACGGACTGCCTGACCTGCTCCGGGGTACCGGAGGTGGCGAGCATGGCCGCGGGCAGATCGGCGACGGTGAACCCGGGAGTGGCCTTCCGGCGTCCCGCCCGCCGCGTGCCGCTGCGCGTCGAGGGGGCCTTCTCGGCAGCGGGCTTAGGCGCTGGGTCGGGGCCGGGTGTGTCATCAGCACCCGGTGCCTGGTCGGCATCCGGCTGCTCGTCGGTGAGCCGCACCAGCCAGTTCCGCTCACTGCCCATGCCCGTGGCCTGGATCAGGGCGAAGCGCCGCGGCACGCCTCCGAGCCCCCCATCGGGGCGGCCGTGGAGGACAGCGATCACCTCCTTGCCCTCGCGCCACTTCTCGCGCTCGTAGACACCCGCGTCCCAGATCGACACTTCCCCCGCGCCGTACTCGCCCTTCGCGATCGTGCCCTCGAAGGTGCCGTACTCCAACGGGTGGTCCTCGGTCATGACGGCCAGGCGGTTGGTGTCGTGCTCCAGCGGTGGACCCTTGGGCACGGCCCACGAGACCAGCACGCCGGAGTGCTCCAGCCGGAAGTCCCAGTGCAGGCTGCTCGCATGGTGCTCCTGGATGACGAAGCTCGGCAGCTCGTCCGCGCCCAGGTCCCGCTCGACCGGAGCCTCGGCGGGCACCGGTTCGGCCGTCCTCTCCGGGTCGCGCATGGAGCGGTAGGTCTCCAGCCGGTCGACAGCGGCGGGTGAGGCGCCCGCATCGGCCTGCTCCCCCGCATCGAGGCCGAGGGCGGCCAGCGGGTCGATGCCCTCGGCCACTCGCTCGAGCACCTGGTGGAGATCGAGCTGCGCCAGGTCGGGGTCGGCCAGCTCCTCCCAGCTGCGGGGCGCGGCCACCGTCGGACGGACGCGGCCCCGCAGGGAGTAGGGGGCGACGGTGGTCTTCGAGGCGTTGTTCTGGCTCCAGTCCAGGAACACCCTGCCCGCACGGCTCGCGCGCTTCATGGTCGAGATGACCAGGTCCGGGTGGTCGGCCTCCAGTGCCCGGGCCAGCTCGCGCGCCACCGCGGAGACCTGCTCGGAGTTGTGGGTGCCGTCCAGCGCCGCGTACAGGTGGATGCCCTTGGACCCCGAGGTCACCGGGTGGGCCTCCAGCCCCATGCCGTCGAGCACCTCGTGGCACCAGCGGGCCACCTCCGCGCACTCAGCCAGGCCCACCCCCTCGCCGGGGTCGAGGTCGAGCACCATCCGGTCGGGATTGCGGGGCTGGCCGTTGCGCCCGAAGCGCCACTGCGGGGTGTGCAGCTCCAGCGCGGCAACCTGGGCGAACCAGGCCAGGACGGCCGGTTCGGTGGCCAGCGGATAGTTGTTGGCGCGGTGGGAGTGGACGATGCGGCCGGTGGTGATCCAGTCGGGCGCCGAGTCCTCGAGGTCCTTGCGGAAGAAGACCTCGCCGGGGTCCTCCTGGGTGCCCACCCCGTCCACCCAGCGCTTGCGGGTGACCGGGCGGCCGGCCAGCTGTGGCAGCAGGACCTCGGCGACGCTGAGGTAGTAGTGCATGACGTCGGCCTTGGTCGTGCCGGTCTCGGGGTAGAGCACCTTGTCCAGGCTGGAGACCGACAGGCGCCGCTTGCCCACGGTGAAGACCTTGCGGTCGCTGCGCGCCATCTCGGTCCTCCTGCGTCGGTGCCTCGACAGTAGACCGCCCCGGTCCTGCTGCACGCCATGACAGAGTGCTGGAATGACCCCTCGGCGGGCATTCCGGCACATCGTGTCGACATCGCATCGACCTGATGGCGACACTCCCGGCCGACAGGAGGGGCGACGATGCGGGACGAGCCGATGATCGGCCCCGTCGGGGCGCCGGGGATGCACGTCATGACCTGGAACATCCGACGTCGGCTGCCCCGCCTGCCCCGCTCGCGCGACGCATGGGCGCGCCGGAGGGGGATCCTGCGGCAGGCGCTGGCCGCCGAGTCGCCGACGGTACTCGCGGTGCAGGAGGCCCTGCCCGACCAGGCCCAGTGGGTGCTGGACTCCCTCGGCCCGGGGTACGGCATGGTCGGCCGCGGGCGGGACGGCCGTGGTGGCGACGAGGGGACCCCACTGTTCCTCGACTCCCGCCGGGTGGCGGTGGAGGGCTGGTTCCAGCAGGCCCTCTCCGACACCCCGGACGTGCCCGGCTCCCGGGGCTGGGGCAACCTCGTCCCCCGCATCGTGGTGGTCGCCGACCTGCGGGACCGGGCCACTGGGACGTCCTTCCGGGTCGTGAACATGCACCTGGACCACCTCTCCGTCAGGTCCCGGGTCGCCTCGGCGCAGCGGGTGCGCGAGCTGGTGGTCGAGGGCGCCCGCCCCGCGGTGGTGATGGGGGACGCGAACGCGGATGCCGGATCCACGACCCACTCCGAGCTCACCCGCGGTGGTCTGCTGGTGGACTCCTGGGAGGTCGGGCACCGCCGTACTCCGGCTTGGACCACGGTGCCCAACCACCGGGCGCCCCGTCCGGGGCGCCGCATCGACTGGATCCTCGTGGGTGGGGGGTTCAGGGTGCACGCCGTGGGGATCAACGCCGTGCGCCGTGCCGGTGCGGCGGCCTCGGACCACGAGCCCGTCCAGGCCTGCCTCCGCGCGGTCGGTCCCGGGCTCCCTCAGCATTGAGCGGGAAGCGTGCGTTCGGCCTAGGCTGGCCCCATGCGCGCAGTGTGGAGCGGTGCCATCTCGTTCGGGCTGGTCAACGTGCCGGTCAAGGCCTACAGCGCCGTGGAGGACCACGACATCTCCTTCCACCAGGTGCACGACGCCGATGGGGGCCGCATCCGGTACCAGCGGACCTGCGAGGTGTGCGGCAAGAAGGTCGACTACGAGAACATCGACAAGGCCTACTCCGAGGGTGACGACACCATCATCGTCTCGCCTGAGGAGCTCAAGGAGCTGCCCGCGGCGGAGGACAAGGAGATCGAGGTGCTGCAGTTCGTGCCCGCCGACCAGGTGGACCCGATCATGTTCGAGCGCAGCTACTTCCTGGAGCCCGAGGAGAAGTCCCCCAAGTCGTACCTGCTGCTGCGGCAGACGCTGCAGGACACCGACCGCATCGCAGTGGTGAAGTTCTCGCTGCGCAACAAGACCCGGCTGGGCGCCCTGCGGGTGCGCGACAAGGTGCTCCTGCTGCAGGGGATGCTGTGGGCCGACGAGGTGCGCGAGGTGGAGTTCGCCGGCACGAGGTCCCGGGCGAAGATCGGCGACAAGGAGCTGGAGCTCTCGGCAGCCCTGGTGGAGCAGTACGCCTCGGACTTCACCCCCGAGGAGTTCGAGGACGAGTACCAGGTCGAGCTGCGCGAGCTCATCGACGCCAAGCTCGAGGCCGGGGACACGCTCGACACCGACGCCACCGAGGGCAAGCCGGCCAGCGACAGCGACGAGGACGACGAGGCGGACGACGCCGAGGTGATCGACCTGATGGAGGCCCTCAAGTCGTCGCTGGACCGCAAGGCCGGCGGCGGGAAGGCCAGCAGTTCGGCGACGGCGAGCTCCTCCAAGAAGGCGCCCGCCAAGAAGTCGAGCGGCAGCTCGTCGAGCTCGAAGAAGAGCACCGCCAAGAAGAGCACCACGAAGAAGTCGTCCTCCACGGCCAAGAAGTCCTCGGGCGGGTCCAAGAAGTCCAGCAGCTCCCGCAAGAGCGCCTGAACCGCCCCCGCCGCACACCCGACCCCGACACACACCCAGGGAGGGCCATGACCGCGCACCCCACGAGCCAGGCGCCCACGAGCCAGGCGCCCAGCGGCCGCCGCACCGCTGAGCAGTTGCACGCCGAGTTCCAGCAGCGGGGGCAGGTCGAGGCCACGGCCATCCATGCGCCGTACCACCTCGTCCCGGTCATCGTTCGCACACTGGGACTGCTGGGGATCCTGCTGGGACTGGTGCTCGGCGCCGTCTCCCTGGCACAGGGGGATCCGGGCCGTGCCGCGTGGCTGGTCGCCATGAGCCTCCCCCTCTCCCTGCTCTTCCTGGTGCTGGCGTGGATCACCGGCCGCGGGGCGTCCAGGGGCCCCGGCCGGGAGTGGATCGTGAGCCGACAGGGCGTCACCGTCGGCGGGGTGGGTCCCATCGCCTGGGCAGACCTGGAGCCACCGACCCAGCGCATGGAGTCGAACCCGCGCGACGAGGGGCTGCAGCTCGCCGTGGTGATGCCGTTCACCCCGGCAGGACAGCAGCGCGCCGACCAGTTGGACCCCGAGCTGCGCGGCGTGCTGAACGACAACGCCCGCCCCCGGGTGTTCGGCACGCCCCGTGTGACCTCCGTCCGCATCGCCCGCATGCGGGGCACCAGCCAGGGGGAGTTCGCCCGCTTCCTGGAGCTCGTGCACCCCGCGAGCCGGGGCCAGGCGACCAGCCGGGGCCAGGCGACGGGCCGGGGCCAGGCGACGGGCCGGAACAATGCGCTGCACCTCAACGGGCCGAGGACCTGGATCATGGTGGGCGCCGGGGCCGCCGCCCTGGTGCCAGTGCTCCTCCTGGGCGGCTTCGCCCTCCTGTCGTTGCTGAGGTGAAGGAGAACCATGAACGACCGCGGTGATGCGGTGAAGCTCGTCCTCATCGGGCTGGTTTTCACGGCTGTTGGGGTGCTGCTCACCGTGGTGGGCGACCCGGTGGTGGGCGTGATGGGCATCTGCTTCGGCCTGATGGCCGTCATCACGGGCATCGCCCTGCGCCTGGGCACGGACTCCACGGCCGGCCGCTGGCTGCTCATCACGGGCTCCCTCCTGTTCGCGGCCGCGGGGGCGGTGATGGTGGCCACCCACTTCATGGAGGGCGCCCCGATGGGGTGGCGCCAGCCCGCCGCACTCCCGGTGGGTCTGCTGACGGTGGGCTTCTTCGGCATCGGCGGTCTGCTCCTGCTGTGGCGCGAGCTCCGGCGGCGCTGACGCCGCATCGAGGAGGCACGAGGCCGGGGCACCGTCCGGGGGCTGGGACAATCCTTGGGTGACTGGGCGTGCGATGTGGGATGGACAGGCAGACCTGCGGTGGTCGATGGAGCAGCTGGCCGACGAGGCCCTCGACCGGGCAGGGGTCGACCTCGACGCCCGCGGTTTCCTGGTGGGGCTGCCGGTTGACGACCCCGCCGGCCGGGTGGTCATCGAGCCGTCGCGCCGCGCGTTCGACGTGGAGGGTCTCGACGGCCTCATGGCGGCCGCTCAGCGCCAGTTCGAGGCCCTGCCGGAGCCGGAGGAGCAGGACGAGTTCACCGCATCGGAGCACTACGACGCCGCACGCATGGAGGGCTGCCGGCGACAGGTGGTGGCCGAGGCACTGACCACGGGGGCGCGTTTCGCCGACCGCACGCTGCGCGTCGGGCTGAGCGTCGTGGTGGGCAACTACCGGGTCTTCCCGGTGCTGGCGGTGCGCAAGGGCGCGCTCGAGGCCCTGCCCCGGCTGCACCGTCACCAGGTGGGGGGACTGCCGGTGGACGAGTCCTTCCCCGAGGCGATCATCACCGACGTGCTGCGCGCCGTCTCGCGCGAGCTCGACCGCGTGGTGCCCACCACCCTCATGGGGGTCGATGCGGGGGCCATCCTCCGTTCGGCCGCCGACAGCTTCGTCAACAGCGTCGTCTCCCGCACGGGTCAGGACTTCTCACACGGCCTGCGCGACGCCCTCGACGCGGTCTCCGCCGAGACCTATGAGGGCCGCGCCAGCCTGGGCTCGATGGTGCTCGCGGCCCGGGAGCACCCGGCCGTGACCGCCGACATCCACTTCGACCACGAGACGGCACTCTCGGCACCGAGCCTCTTCCGCAAGATGCTGGAGATGTCCGGGCGGGGCCTGCGGCTGCTCACCGACGGGCGCGTGGCCTTCGGGCTGGGCTCGCTCTCCGCGGACTACGACCTGACCACCGAGGAGTGCTTCGTCGTCGACGTGGTGGGCAACGGGGCGTGGGAGCTCTGGCACGGTGGGACGGCGCTGCTGCGCATGGACCACGGTCAGCCGTCGGTGCCCACCGAGGCGATGGACCCCGACACCTTCGGGGACACGGTGCGGCGCGTCTTCGGGCAGGAGGGTGACGCGGACGTGCTGTGGGCCATGGCCCAGGCCTGCGCCGGCCAGCAGCACGGCACCATGCTGGTGGTGCACCCCGACCCGGCCGCGGAGGGCAAGCGGCTCCTGCCCCAGGCGTTCACCATCACCCCCACCGTGCTGGGTGAGCGGGCCTTCCGCTCGCTCACGAGGATCGACGGCGCGGTGCTGGTGGACCCCCACGGCGCCTGCCACGCGGTGGGCGTGATCCTCGATGGGGCCGCCACCGGCACCGGGGACGGCAGTCGGGGTGCCCGGTACAACTCCGCCATCCGGTACCTGGCCGGGGAGGGCCGTGGCTCCATGGTCATCATCGTCAGCGAGGACGGGAAGATCGACCTGCTGCCCACACTGATGCGTCGGGTGCGCCGTCAGACCGTGCAGGCGCGGGTGGACCAGTTCCTCGAAGCGGTCCAGGACGAGGAGGACTACGAGAAGCTCGCCCGGCTGGACCGCTCCTGCCAGAAGCTGGAGTTCTACCTGACGCACGAGCAGTGCGAGGCGCTCAACACCGCCCGCGAGGCCATCGAGGACCGGCGCTGGGCCGAGGAGCGCGTGCGGCTCCAGGTGGTTCCCGTGCAGCCGCACCCGGCCATGGACGAGAGCTACTTCATCGATCCGGCCTGATCCCGTCACACCTGAACACACCCTGTAAGAAGGGTGAACAGCAGGTAAACTTGGTGCCCCGAGCCCTGGAGGCACCACATGGACCGGTTACGACGTGGCGCACGCGCGCTGCTGCGACACGCCCACCCCCACCGCCTGCGCTCACGACTCCGCGCCCACCCGCCGGCCGCGCCGACACCTGCTGGGGACGGGTCACCTGTGGCCGCCGCACCCTCCACCCCCGGCGAGCGCCTGGCGGCAGCGCTGGACCTGGTCATCGAGGCCGAACAGCGTGAGCAGTCGCTGCCGACCGGTGACCCGAGCAGCGTCTGGGCCCGGGGCCGGGTCGTTCGGCGCCCCGCACTCCCCGAGCAGCTCGTGGCCCTGCTTCCGCACGCCGAGCGTGAGGACTGGGGCCCCCACGAGCCGGACGTGACCGTGCGGGAGTCGCCCGTGGCCGCCGATCTGGTGGTGCTGGCGAAGTTCGACGTCAACGCAGGCATCAAGCTGCGCGTGGCCTATGGGGAGGGCCTCACGCTGGCCATCCAGCCTCCCTCCCCCTCGGGCCTCGACGGCATCGCACGCGCGGTGGCGGCGCACCAGGCCGTGGCCCGTCACGCACCGGGGTTCATGCCCGCGCTGCTGGGGCACGGCCACCTCGCCTCGGGCATGCCCTACCTGGTGGAGTCCTGGCTCGAGGGCGAGCCGCTGGTGACGGGCCGGAGGCTGGCGGATGCCACCCCGGAGATCCTGCAGCACCTGGCTGCGGTGCACCGTGGGCTCGGGGTGGACGGCGTCCCGCTGGCCACCCACTGGGAGCACCTGCTGGGGCGCTGGGAGGAGACGGTGGCGACCGGCATCGTCCCCGACCGACTGCGCACCTGGATCGACAGTCTCCTGCGGCGCGAGGGCAGGCTGCGCCGCTCCTGGGTGCACGGCGACCTCGTGGCGTCCAACGCCATGAGCACACCGAAGGGGGTCGCCCTCATCGACTGGGAGCACTCCCAGGTGGCGCCCCTGATGAACGATGCCGCGAAGCTCCACCTGTTCTCACCGGACCCCGAACGCACGCTCCAGGAGGCCCTCCACGGCTTCTCCGACGCTCCCTCGGGCAGTGGGCGGCTGAGCGGCCCGGGCACCTACTCCCCCGCGGAGGAGCTGGCCCTGGCCCACGCCCAGCTGATCAGTCGCTACCCCCGCCGCCGGGCAGCCCTGGAGGGCCACCCGCGGGCAGAGATCTTCGAGCAGCAGATCCAGCGACAGGTGGAGCGGCTGGAACAGGTGCGCCAGGCGGCCTGAGCACCCACCCTCAGGGCAGGAAGTCCCCGGCGGTCACGTTGTCCAGCCGCTCCCGGCTGGTCCTGAGGGACGGGCGCACGTCCCAGATGTCCAGGCTGTCGCCGTCCTCGGCGCGAGCGACGATCCCACCCACCACGTGGTTCCGGCCGACCTCCTCCCCCTTCTCCTCCACGCAGACCCGGGCCACGGCCTGCAGGGCCTTCTCGAAGATGGCCGCGGCGGCCGAGGGCCCCTCGCCGGAGGTGGACAGCTGACCGCTGACGTAGTGCCCGAACCCGGCGTCCCGTCCCGAGGTGAGGCTGGCGGTGTACACCCCCTCCACGTCCACCGCGGCGGCGTTCAGCGCGTCGTCGAAACCGTCCCCTCCGCACGCGGTCAGGGTCAGGACTCCCGGCACCCCGAGCAGCAGGGTGCGGCGATCCACGCGGCCAGAGGTCGTGACAGATCGGGTCATACCGCCCATTCTGGTCCCACCGCACGGCAGGCGCGTCAGCCCCGGGTGGTCAGTGTGACCGTGTAGTGCCGGTCCTGCGTCACCAGCCGGGTGGGTCCGAGGCGCCGCTGGAGCTCGCTGCGCCACGGCAGGTGGGAGTTGAACACGCACCACAGCTGTCCTCCCGGCCGGAGCACCCGTGCCGCATCGGTGAACATCGCCAGCGTGTCCGCCGACTCCTTGGCGAAGCCCCGGTGGAAGGGCGGGTTGGTGACGATGGCGTCCAGGCTCGATGCGGGGAGCCCGGCCAGCCCGTCGCCCCAGCTGACGTCCACCTCGAGCCCGTTGGCCGCCGCGGTGGCTCGGGTGGCGGCGACGGCGGACCAGGAGACGTCGCGGGCCTGCACCCGGTGACCGGACCGTGCCAGCGCCGCGGCGATCACCCCGTTGCCGCAACCGAGGTCGAGCACGTCCTGCCCCGCCACGTCCAGGTACTGCAGCAGCAGGCGTGTTCCACGGTCCACCCGGGCGCCACCGAAGGTCGCACCGTGAGCGGCGAGGGTCAGCCCCAGCCCCTCGTCGATGCGGGTGCGCGGCCACGCTGGCGAGCTCACCCCATCGAGGGGGCGACGGGCGCGGAGCACGCGACACTTCTGGCGGCCCAGGCTGGCCGTCACCTCGCCGAAGTGGCGGGCGAGCACGTCGTTCATGGACCGGTTGAGGTGCCTGATGCGGGCGCCGCCCAGGTAGGTCAACCCGGGGTCGTCCCCGAGGGCCGCGAGCTGCTCGTCCAGCGCGTCGAGGGACTTGGGCAGGTGGCCCAGGGCGAGGTCGACCCCCGCCAGCTCTCCGGGCTCGACCCGCAGGTCCTCCGGCACACGGTGGGCGTCGCGCCAGTCGTCACACCAGACCCGCACGTCCTGGCTGAGGGCGCGGGCGGACCCCACGAGGTCCGGGGCGTCGAGCACGGCGACGGCGCGGGCCTCCCGCGGCGCCTCGTCCCACAGCAGCTGGTCGATGGGGTGCATGCGCCGATTCTCCGTCATGCCCGCGGCGCGGCACCGGTGTGTCAGACCCTTCGCGTGCAGCGTCCACCTCACACACGCCTCACGGCATCGCGCTGTCCGGGGTGCGGATGAGAGCGACCTGAGACCGGATTCCTCTGGTTGCTCACAACCGGGTCGCTCTACGTTCGAGGTGACGGATCGGGAGACCGGTCCCCGAGTGCGGGAGAGACCCGCACGCAGAGCACGAGGGGAGAAGGACATGCGAACGATCAACACGAACCGTGGGTGGACCACCCGGGTGGCCGGCGCAGGCCTGGCCGCCGTGCTGATGCTCAGCGGGTGCGGTGGCGATGAGGGCGGGTCCACCGAGACCAGCTCCACCACCAGCGCCCCGGCCAGCTCGCCGGAGGAGACGGACGCGTCGGCCGAGTCGTCGAGCGAGTCGGCGGAGTCGCCCAGTGAGTCGGCCGAGTCGGCCAGCGAGTCGGAGGAGTCGCCCGAGCCCTCGAACGAGGAGACCACCACGGCACCGAAGCCGGCGCCCTCGCCCACCACCGAGCCGGGGCCGAACCCCTCGACTCCCGCGGAGTCGACCGCTCCCGCTGCCTCGTCGAGCGCCACCGCCGGGTGCACCGACGGTGACCTGAAGAAGGCGGTGGACGCCAACATCGACAAGGTGCCGACCCACTCCGACGACCCGCGGGACGCGTGGCACCTGGAGGAGTCGTCCTCGCAGTTCACGTGCGAGGGCCTGTCCTGGGCGGTGCTCATCACCGACGGCATGGGCGCTGTCCCGTCGCAGATCATGCTCTTCCACGACGGTGAGTACCTGGGCACGACGCTCAAGGACCCGCAGACCTTCATCCCGGAGGTGAAGCGCACGGGCAAGGACGCCATCGCCGTCACGTACACCTACGTCAAGGGTGACGAGTCCTCCGGCGAGGCGAGCGGCCGGGCCACGGCGACCTTCACCTGGGACCCGCGGGCCAAGAAGGTGGTGCAGGCCGGCGAGCTGCCCCCGGGTGACGAGCAGGCGGACTGCACGGGGCTGACCCTGGAGCAGGCCGTGGAGAAGAACATCGGCAAGGTGCCCCAGGCCGAGGAGCTGGAGGGCTACGAGTGGTACCTGGAGCCCGACTCCTCCGAGTACGACGAGTGCGCCGCGCTGTCGTGGGCGGTGCTGGGCATCCGTGGCACGGCATCGTCGCCGTACCAGATCATGCTCTTCCACCACGGCCACTACATCGGCACCACGCTCAAGAAGGCGCCCGGGTTCATGCCCGAGGTGAAGCGCCTCGACGATGGGTCCATCCAGGTGACCTACACCTACGCGAAGGAGGACGAGGCGACGGCTGAGGCCAGCGGTCGCGCGGTCGCCACGTTCACCTGGGACGCCGAGGCCGGCAAGGTGGTGCAGTCCGGCGAGCTGCCCCCGCTGCCCTGAGGCGCGGGAACCGGGGGGACTCCAGGGAAGCGGGGGGAACCGGCGGGCAGTCTCAGGCGATGACCTGGAACTGCCCGCCCAGGTTGTCCGCCACGGTGGCCACCCGGCCGAAGGGCGAGTCCACTGGGCCGTCGAGCAGCGCGCCGCCCAGCCGCTGGACGGTGGCGACGGTCTCGTCGGTGTCCTCCACGCGGAAGTACACCCGCCAGAAGGAGGGGACGTCCTCGGCCAGCCAGGCGGTGGCCTCGCACAGACCGGCGGTGGCGGCCTGGCCGGCGCGGTCGGTGAGGTAGCGCATCTCGGCACCCTCGCCCTCATCGCCCATCGGGGCGTTGTCCCACCCGAGGACGGACCGGTAGAACGCGGCGTCCGCGTCGTACTCACGGGTCAGCGACTCGAACCAGGTGGTCCGCCCCGGCGCGCCGGAGGTGTCGAAGCCCCCGAAGTCCTTGGCCTGCCAGAGGCCGAACGCGGCCCCGGACGGAGCGGCGACGATCGCCATCCGCCCCATGCTGCCCACGTCCATGGGCGGGACGTGCACGGTGCCGCCATGCTCGGTGACGGCCGGCAGGATCGCGTCGAGGTCGTCCACCGCGAGGTACACCGTCCACCACACCGGCATCGAGGGGTCGAGCTCGCCGTCCATGCCCATGTTCAGCGCCATGCCGCCCACCTGGCCGTCGTGGATCATCTGGTAGTCGCCGAACTCGGGACCGGTGGAGGTGTAATCCCACCCGAACAGATCGCGGTAGAAGGCGCGGGAGGCGTCGAGGTCGGTGGTGCCGAGGTCGGTCCAGATGGGGGAACCCTGCGCGGTCATGTCAGGCCTTTCGGGGAGGGCACAGCATCGATGGGGTACAGCATCCGATGAGGTCAGCATCCCCTCATCGGCCGCGCACCTGCCGCAACCACTCCGCATCGGCCCGGCGCTGCGGGCGCAGCCAGGCCGGGTACATCCACAGCGGGAGGACCCAGCGGAACCAGATGGAGAAGCGGGCGACCACCAGCAGGGCGCACAGGCCGCCGACCAGGGCGACCGCCAGCCACAGCGTGGCCGTCGATCCGCCCTCCCGGATGGCCGGGGACAGTGCCACCACGCCGCCCAGGACCGCCAGCGACACCGCCGTCGCCGGGAGGAGCACCAGGGCCATCGCCTCGCCCAGCGGCAGGCTGCGCATGCGGTCGACCGGTGTGGTGCGCACCCACCACCGGGCGGCGCGGGAGCGCCCCCACCGCCACCACAGGCACAGCAGTCCCAGCAGCAGCCCTGCACCGGCGAGGAGCCCCCCGGTGATGAGCGCCTCGACCCACGCCGTCGTTGTGGCACCGACCACTGCCGACGGGATGGAGGTGTGTGCGGTCATGTCAGCCCACCCGTCGGGTCTCGAGGGTGAAGCCACGCTCCCGCAGACGATGCACCAGCGCCGGGCCCAGGGCCGTCGCAGGAGTGAGCACCCCGGTGCGCGAGGGCAGCGAGTCATCAGCCATGGCCAGGGCGAGCGCCGACTCCCCCAGCATCACCGCGGTCCCGGTGTACCCGGGGTCCCGCTCGGCGGCGACGGTCGTGAGATAGCGCGCCCCGGTGGTGGTCTCCGCATCGAGCTCCATCACGAAGCGTCCGCTGGCCATCGCCTCGGCCGAGGGGCCCTCACCGGGCGCGGGCAGCACCCGGCCGAGCAGGGCGCGGGTGGGCGCCCAGGCCATGCCCGCGGCCACCACGCCGAGCCCGGCCGCGAGGGCGGCCGCCCGCACCGCACCCCGCGGGCCGCGACCGGTGTCGTGCACCTCGCGGTAGCGCAGCCCGCGGCCGTGGCGCCAGCCGAGCAGCGCGTTGCTGCGCCGCACGATGCGGGTGTTGTACGGCGCCATCAGGAAGGGCGCCGACCAGCGGCCGGTAGCGGCATCGCGCTCGATGGGGAGCCGGTCGGCCGCGCGGCGGGCGAGGGCCCGGGAACGCTGCGGGGACTCGGCACCCAGGGCCGGCTCACCGTCCCGGTCCGGCTCGGAGGCCCGGTCGGGCGAGAGCGCGTAGGGGTCCAGCGCCACCCGGCGGGCGCGGGGGTCGGACGCCATCTGGGCGAGCTGTTCCCGCATCGAGTCGATGGTGCCGCCGCTGAATCCGCCACGGAGGGAGCGCACGTGGAGGGTGGCCCGCCCCAGCGTGCCCTGACCGTCGGCCTCCGCCTGTGCGGCGGTGAGCAGTACGCCCAGGTCGGAGGGCACCGAGTCGAATCCGCAGGAGGTGACGATGCGGGCGCCGGTCTCCCGGGCGCGCTCGTGGTGGGCGTCGATCGCCTCCCGCACGAAGAGCACCTCACCGGTCAGGTCGCAGGAGTGCGTGCCGGCCTCGGCGCAGGCGGCCACCAGCAGCCGGCCGTGGCGGGCGTAGGGGCCCACGGTGGTCACGACCACCCGCGTACGGCGGGCGAGCTGCCGCATCGAGGCCTCGTCGGAGGCGTCGGCCACCACCAGGGGCCAGGCGGCCGCGGTGGGCGGCAGGTCGGACCGGGCGGACTCCAGCCGGTCGCGGTCCCGGCCGGCCAGGGCGATGCGCAGGTCGGCCGGCGCGTGCTCGGCGAGGTGCGCGGCCACGAGGCGCCCCACGAAGCCGGTGGCCCCGAAGAGCACGAGGTCGAACTCCCGGGCGGCGGCCGCAGCGGGGTCAGTGGCGTCCGCGGGCGGGTGGTGGGTGTCGGTCATGGGGCTTCCTCCGGCAGGGGTGGGGACGTCACGGACCGGGTGGTCGGGCCGCGGGCGTACGGGGGCGTCAACGCCGGTGCGCCCGCGGTGGATTCCTCAGCCTGCGGTACGGGGCCGCTGCGCGCCACCGCGGATAGATTGCCGGCATGCAGATCACCGTCCACGGCGAGCACTCCCTGGAACTCGCGCCCGAGCAGGCCACCGTGCGCCTGCGTGTGGAGCACGAGAGCGACGCCAAGGCCACCTCCCTGACCGCGATGCGGCAGGCCCTGGCGGTCCTGGTGGCGGAGCTCGACGAGCTCGGGCAGGGTGAGGCCTCCCCCATCGGGCGGCGCACGATCGACCCGCCGGTGACCCACCACTGGTCCGAGCAGCTGCCCGACGGCGCCCGCCGCGAGCACCACACGGCCGTCACCTGGGTGACCGTGCGCTTCGATCAGCCCGACGCCCTGTCCGGTCCCGTGGACCGATGGGGTGAGCTCGCCGACGTGCAGGTCGAAGGGGTCAGCTGGGGGCTCGCCGAGCAGACGCGGGCGGCCCGGGAGGCCGAGGCCATCGCCGGCGCGGTGGACCGGGCCCGCCAGCGGGCCGGCGCCTTCGCCCGTGCCGCGGGGGTGGGTGAGCCGCGGCTGGTGGAGCTGGCGGACCCGGGGCTGCTGGGGGGCGCCACCGCATCGGAGGGCGGTGGGGGCCACGCCGAGGCGCGGATGATGGCCGCACAGGGCAGCGATTCGGGCGGCCCGGCGGCGGAGCCTGCGCCGCAACGCATCTCGGCCGTCGTCCACGCCCGCTTCGAGGCGCCTGACGCGCCCGGTGCGTGACCACCCACCGAGCAGGAGACCCCCTGTGACCAACCGTCTGGCCGACCACCTCACCACCTGGAAGTGGTGGTACGCGCTGCTGACCGTGCCCGCCCTCATCCTGGGATCGCAGGTGCTGCTCGTGGGCACGCTGCTGGGCGAGGACGAGTCCTCCGCACTGCTGGGGCTGCTGTCACCGGTGTCGTTCATCGCGTTCACGGTGATCGCCCTGCTGCTGGTGGCCCTGGTCTCGCGGCGGTGGCCCACCCGGGACGAGCTGGCCCTGCGGCGCGGCCTGACCGCGCGGGACCTGGTGGTGCTGCTGGTGGTGTTCGTGGTCACCCACGTCATCTTCTGGCTGCTGGAACAGGGCGGCGGCAACCAGCCCGGCGCCGCGGACCACTTTGCGCAGATGGGGCTGGACGGGCCGCTGCTGGGAGTCCTGGGGACGGTGGTGGCCAGCGTCCTCCTGGCGCCGGTGTGCGAGGAGATCCTCTACCGCGGGCTGGTGGTGCGGCCGGTGCACGACAGCCTGGCGCGACGCGGTACGCGGCCGTGGGTCGCCGCATCGGTGGGCATCCTGGCCGGGGCGCTGCTGTTCGCCATGCCGCACCTGGGGGAGATCGAACCGCGGCAGGCCCTGGCGTACGTGGTGACCGGCATCGGGTTCGGCCTGGTCTACGTGCTGACCGGGTCGTTGACGGCCGCGATGGTCTCGCACTCGCTGCAGAGCGCGGCGGCGTTCGGTCAGATCCTGCTGTTCGGGGCGGGCGAGACGGACGTCTCCCCGCTGGTCCACGTGCTGGTCTTCGGCTGCCCGTTGTGGGTGTACCTCATCGCCCGTGGTCTGCACGCAGCGTTCCCGCGGGGGCGCGCACTGAGGCGCTGGCGCGCATCCCCCGTGCCGCTCCCCGCATCGACCATGCCCGTGGCCTCGGCGAGCCCCACACTGGCGCCGTTGCCGTAGAAGGTCTCCACCCCGCCCTCGGGCACCACGTAGGTCTCGTGCCAGATGCCCACGGCGCCCGGGTGGCGGCGGGCGGCCTGGTTGAACCGGCGCCAGGCGGGCACGTGGGCGAGGTCCTGGTTCTTCGCGTAGGCGTAGAGGTGGTCCACGGTGCGCCAGTACTGCACCACCCACGGACCCTTGCCGCCGAGCAGGGTGGAGGCACCCAGGAAGCCGAGGTCCTCCGCCTCGCCGCGGGCGGCGGCGTCGCGGTTGCGGTGCAGCTCGGTGAGCATCGGGGGCATGGCCAGGAAGACCGGCATCCAGAGGTCGGGGCGGTGGGGACGCTGGATGGTCATCCCGATGTGGAAGACGACGAGACCGCCTTCGTGGGCGTGGGTGTGTCGTGTCAGCACGGTGACTCCTTGCATTGGATAGTGTCACTCTCCAATATGGCGAGGGTGCTGCCCGGCGTCAAGCCCGCGGGTCACGACCGCGGGAGTCACCGCATCGAGGAGGACACATGAGGATCTCGGCGCTGGCCGAGCGGACCGACCTGCCGGTCGCCACGGTGAAGTACTACCTGCGCGCCGGCCTGTTGCACCCGGGCACGGCAACCTCCCGCACGCAGGCGACCTACGACGAGTCGCACGTGGAGCGGGTGCGGCTGGTGCGTGCCCTCAGCGAGGTGGGTGGGCTGAGCCTGGCCACGGTCGGGCGGGTGCTGGAGGCCCTGGAGGAGCCGGAGGTGGAGCGGCTGGGCGTGCTGGGCGCGGCGCAGCGGTCGCTGCTGGGGCCGGACCTGGTGACGCTCCCGCCCGAGGCGGAGCGGTCGGCGGCGCCGGCGAGTCGGGCCCGGGAGTTCGTGCGGGCGCGTGGCTGGCGCGTGGACCCCGGTGACCCCGTCCTGGACCACCTCGATGCGGCGTGGCAGGCGTGCGACGACGCCGGCCTGGGGCTGGACGAGGAGCGGATGGACGCCTATGCCGATGCGGTGGAGCAGGTGGCGGTGGTCGACGTCGAGTCCGTGCCGGCCGAGCCCCACGCGGCAGTGCGGCAGGTGGTGCTGGGCACCGTGCTGGTGGACCCGGTGCTGGCGGCCCTGCGGCGGCTGGCGCAGCAGCACGTGTCGGTGATTCGGCACGGGGCGGGGTGAGCAGCGGGTGGCCTGCAGTGGTCACGCGAGGCCCGTGACGGGTCTACCCTCGACGGTGCACCGCTGACACCCTTGGAGGGCCCATGCAGTCCCAGACCGACCCCACGCCGACGTCGGGCGTCCGCCGCCGGACGCTGCTCCGCACGAGCGCCTGGACCGCGCCGGTCGTGGTGGCAGCTGGCGCTGCACCCGCGGCTGCGGCCTCCCCGCCGCGCGTCTACGGGATCACCCCCATCGCGTCCCCCGGTGGGACGCCCTCCGTCCAGGCGTGCAGCACGGTGCCGGGGTCCACCCTCCAGTTCCTCGCGACGATCGATGGTCAAGCCGCCCCCAGCGGCGAAGAGGTCACCATCACCCTGCCGCTCGGTCTCCGCTTCGCCGACGGAACGACCAGCGCCACCGTCCGGACAGGCGCCGGGGGCGTGGTGGACGTCCCGGCAATCACCCCCTACGGCGCGGCCGGCACCTACACCCTCACCGCCACCTACCAGCAGCAGACCGCCACGCAGAACCTGACCGTGACCCCGCAGCCGGGTTCGGTCACCGCCATCAACCGGACGATCACCACCTCGTCCACCGGTGCCACCTTCACCACCACCGACGTGCCCATCGAAGATGCGGTGAGCGGCTCCATCTACGGCGACCAGTACTCCACGAGCTCGCCGGGCGCTGGGGCCAACTCGGCCATCCTCACGGCCACCGGAGTCGTGCGGTACTGGGGTCGGGACTCCGGCGGAACCCGAGCCACCCCCGGCACGCTGACCTACGGCGGCCAGCCGGTCACGGGCATGACCATGGCCGACAACTGGACCTCCATCGCGGCCAACGACAACGCCACCGGGGGCGTGGTCGCCAACGGGTCAACGGCCTACCAGTGGTACCGCAGCGGGTCCGCCGGCACCCTGCAGGTGGCCCGCGTCACCGGCTTCACCGGGACGATCGTGGGCGTCACCAGCGACAACGGCCGCAACTACCTGCACACGACCACGGGGATCTGGGCCTGGCCGACGGCGACCTCGGGCACGACGGTCACCCTCACGACGGCCAACCGCATCGTGAACAGCTCCAGCATCACGGCCTTCCACACGTGGTCACACGGAGCCACCGGCACCCTCACCTACGGCGGCGCGGCCGTGTACGGCAGCAACAGCATCGCCATCTGGCGCGACAGCACCACCCCCACGACGGTCGCCCTCCCCCCGGGGGTCGTGTCGGCCCAGGTGGAGAAGGTCGTCACCAGTGACTCGGGGCTGATGCTCATGACCCGCGGGGGCGACCTGTACACCCGGGGAACGGGCACCCGCGACGCCTCGGGCTGGACCCTGCGGGCCAGCAACATCGCGGACTTCTCGATGTGGGGCTTCCGCACCAACACGAACTACGTCGGCGGGGTGTACATCGACGCCGCAGGCCGCGCCTACCGCATGTTCTCCAGTGCCACCGGTGGGTGGCGGGCACCGGAGGTCATCCGGGTCGCGGGCTCCACGACGCCCCTGGCCAACGTGGTCCAGTCCTACTCCTCCGACGGCACCTACCTGCTGCTCACGGCGGACGGCAAGGTCTACGCCGTGGGCGGCAACACCGACAACCCCGGCCGTACCGGCGCGGTCCTGGTCAACACGGGTACCGGCACCGTCCGCGACCTGAACGTGTGGGGCCACCACATCGGCGAGAGCTACCACGGTGGTGGGTTCGTCATCAAGGGTGCGCTCGGCTGCGCCTGAGGGCGCTGACTGCCACGATGGGGCCATGGCTCGTCTGCTGGTGGTCCACCACTCGCCCTCCCGTCACGCCGAGGCGCTGACCCGGGCGGTGGTCGACGGGGCGCACGACGACGCCATCGATGGGGTGGACGTCGCCCTGCGTGCCGCGCTGGAGGCCACCGCGCAGGACGTGCTGGACGCGGACGGCATCGTGCTGGGGACCACCGCGAACTTCGGGTACATGTCCGGCGCGCTGAAGCACTTCTTCGACAGCACCTTCCTGCAGATCGGCGGCGGGCTCGACGCGGACGGTGGCGCGGGCGGCGGTGGAGCGGCTGAGAGCGGGGGAACCATCCCGTGGGGCCTGTACGTGCACGGCCGGTACGACACCACCGGCGCCGTGCGGGCCGTGGAGTCCATCGCCGGCGCGCTCCCCTGGCGGCGGGCTGCGCCCGTGCTGGAGGTGCTGGGTGACGTGGGAGCGCAGGAGCAGGAGGCCGGGTACGAGCTCGGTGCCACCCTGTCGGCCCTGGTCTCCACCGGCGGCTGACACCGTGCGTGCCGGTCTCTGGGGGTCTGCTCGTGGCGGGCTTGGCAGCCGGGCCTCCCACGCACTCCGGGCGCTCAACGACCGCCACCCGTGGAGCCACAACGACGCGTTCCACTCCTGGGTTCTGTCGCGCCTTCCAGCCCGCCGCGGCCTGGCCCTGGACGTCGGCTGTGGCCGCGGTGAACTGCTCGCACGGCTGGCGGACCACTTCGAGCGGGCACACGGCATCGATGCCGATGAGGACATGCGGCGGGCCAGTGAGCGGCGGTGTGCAGGACTCCCCCACGTCACCGTGGGCGCGGGGCCTCTGGAGGACCACCCGCCCGGGGTGGACCTGGTGACCATGGTGGCCGTGCTGCACCACCTCGACCTCGAGCACGCTCTGCAGGAGGTGCGTCGGGTGCTCAATCCTGGTGGGCGGTTCCTCTGCGTGGGGCTCGCCCGCCCCGCATCACCCGTCGACCACGCTTGGGAGGTGGCCTCGATGGTGACCAACCCCCTCATCGGGATGGTGCGGCACCCGTGGGTGGCGCGCATGCCGCCGGGGCCGGACCCGTTCCCCACGAAGGAGCCCGAACTGACGCTTGGCGAGATCCAGACTGCGGCCCAGGAGGCTCTCCCCGGAGTGGTGGTGCGGCGGCACCTGGGCTTCCGGCACACGCTCGAGTGGACCAAACCCCTCCCGCGCCGCTGACCGGCGCGACCTCGGCACCTCCGCGTCATCACGGCCACCCACTCACCGCCGCGCACTCAAATGGTGCCGGAACTAGCGCTGAGCGGGCATTTCACCACTTCCTGCTCCACCTGGCGGGCAGTTCACCACTACGTCCACAAGGAGTGCCCGAACTACCGCTGAGCGGGCACTCCACCACTTCTTGGCGACATGGTGGAGAAACGCCCACTCCCCGACCGGCCGAGGCGCCGAGCACCTCCTGGGGCAGGTCACCGCGCGCCGCGTGCACCAGCTGGCAGGCACGATGGGGGCATGACCTCCCAGCCCTGCCCCTGCGGGTCCCCGGTGTTCCGCGACTGCTGCGGCCCCTACCTGTCCGCGGAGGCCCTGCCACCCACCGCCGAGGCGCTCATGCGCTCGCGCTACAGCGCCTTCGCCCTGGCCGACGCGGACCACCTGTGGCGCACGTGGCACCCGCGCACGCGCCCCGCATCGGTCAGCCCGGGCGACGTGGAGTGGGCCGGGCTCGAGGTGCTGGACGTGGTGGACGGTCAGCCCGGCCAGGACGAGGGCGTCGTGGAGTTCACCGCCCACTTCCGTGAGCCGGACGGGACCTCGGGATCGATGCGGGAGCGGTCGCGTTTCGCTGTGCGCGCGGGGCGCTGGTTCTACGTCGACGGCGAGCAGCGCTGAGGAGTGCGCGCGCACCCGCCGGCTCACTCACGCGCGCGCCCGAACGTGGGCGGCGCAGGCGTCCACGATGGCACCTGCCGCACCGATCCCTTCCCTGACATCCGCGCGGGAGGCCGGAGGCCGGGTGTCATCCGGGTACTCCGTCGCGTTGCGCACCTGCCGCATCCAGTCGAACTCCCCCAGGGCCTCATCGGTGACGAACTGGGCGGCCGCAATGCCCGTGTTTCGATGCGCACCCCCCACCGGCCGGACACGCAGACCCTCCAGGGCGAGGACAGCGGTGAGGGCCTTGCGCGCCCCGTCGTAGGCAGCCGTGAAGGCCATCTCGACGTCAGCCGTGTCAGCGAGCATCTCCGCGGTACGGACGTGCCGGCGGGCCATGTCCAGGACACTCAGCGCGTGGTCGGGGTTCGGCTGCACCTGCTCGAGTCGCCTGTTGGCCAGCATCGAGGCAATGACGTCAGGCATGCACCTCACCCGTCAGCACGTCGACGTAGGGCCGCGAGCGCACGGTCGCAATGAAGGGCGACGGCTCCTCCGCCTGCCATTCGTCCATCTCCAGGCGAGTGGCATGGACAGGCAGGTCGAGTCGCGCGCTTGCCTCCGTGGCGATCTCCGCGAGGGTGCGACGGGCTACGGACCCGATCACAAGGACGTCGATGTCACCGGGGAAGGCGCCGGCCTGGCCCGCCCGACGAGCGGCCCACGACCCGTGGATGAGCAGGCGCTCCACACCGTCCACACCCTCGAAGAGCTCGCGCAGCACCGGAACGGGGCCGTAGGCCGCCGCAACGAGGTCCCGCATCGGTCCGAAGAGGGGGTGGTCCACGTTCGCGCGGACCAGACGGTTGCGCCCCTCCTGCCGGTCGCGGAGCACATCGCCCTCCACCAAGCGGTTGACCTCACGGTGCACCACCGGCCCGCTCACGCCCGTGCGGCGCCCGAGCTCGGCCAGCGACAGCTCCCGCTCGGGGTGCCCCAGCGTCTCGGCCAGGATGGCTCCCGCCGCGTCCGACCGGACGAACGGCGAGAGAGCCGGCGCAAGAGTCTTCACAAAACAGGAAGATATCTTCCAGTTATGGGAAGAGTCAAGGGTGTGCCCGGACCGTGGCCGGGGGCTCGTCCACAGGCCTGGCCCCAACGCGTCAAGGAGTTTCTCGGCCGATCCCGAGAGTTCGTGGCGACCTTGCGGCAGACGGGCGAAGGGCTCGCCTACATGATCGGCTGACCCCACTCACCAAGGCGTACCGGTCCGGCTGAGGAACACGACCATGGACAGCACCGCGAAGGCCAGGAGGCTGGGCCCCATCCACGGCCCCACGAGCCGGCTCGTCGGCCCGCCGGCACCCCGCAGGCGCGGGACCAGCGCGAACAGCCCGATGGCCTGCACGGCACCGAGCAGAACCAACGAGAGGTCGTCCAGGATGAACGCGAGGGGGATGAAGTGCAGCGCCACCACGAGCGCCACCCACCAGGCCATCCAGTCCGCACGCCCCCGGCGGGCGAGCACGAGGCAGCCCACCCCTGCCAGCACCAGTTCGGCAGCCACCAGGACGCCGAACCAGGCGTACTTCCCCTCATGGCCGTCCCGGCGTCCCACCGGGTGAAGACCCCGAACCCGAACACCCCGGCCAGCACGAGGCCGATGCCGGAGCCCGCCCCCAGCCAGGCCCGCCAGCTCCGCGGAGGGCCCTCCTGCCCCCAGCCGAACCACACCAACGCCATGAGTCCGAACCACGCAATCGTGAACGCGTGGTCCCTCGCGAAATCTGTCAGCACGATGTGACCTCCCACCGGCAGCCTGCTACAGATCCAACCCGGGCACCACCAACCCCTTGGGCCGGGCGCTACGGTCGCCCGCATGGACACTCCCGCGGCGCAGGGACGGTCGGACCACGAACCCGACGACTTCTTCGGGCAGCACGTCCGCGCCAGCTGCGGTCTGGCCGAGACGCTCGCGGCCCGCATCGAGGTCGAGGGGGTCGAGGCCCTGGTGCCCCGCATTCGCCGCGCATGGGTGGAGGCCGAGCTTCCCTCGCGCTGCCCGGAGGCGTGGGCCACCATCTGGCGCGCCGTCGCCACGGCGGATCCCGCCCGCGTCATGTCCCGCCGCGAGCGCCGCGCACTCGCCGCCCTGCCGCCGGTCGTCACCGCCTACCGCGGGTTCGGCGGCGAGGGTGCGCGCGGGTGGTCGTGGACGCTCGAGCGGGACATGGCCGAGGACTTCGCCGTCCGCTACGAGGAGGGCATCGATGCCGAAGCTCGCCTCTGCATCGCCGAGGTGGACACCTCCGCGGTGATCGCCCTTCTCCTGCTCGGCGACGAGAGCGAGCTCATCATCGACCCCGACGAGATCGACTGGGAGAGAACCCGCATCGAGGCGTGCGCCCACCCTCTACGCTGACGGGATGGACGCACCCCACCCCCACCGCATCGACGACACCGCACGGATGCGGTACTTCACCCGCCCCGCTGAGACACGTCCGGGGTACGGCTGGGGGCGCGTCCTCGCCGCCTTTGCCCTGCTCGCGGTGGCCATCGCTGTGGTGACGGTGGTGGCGGGGCTGGTGGCCGGCATGATCGCCCCCATCGACGCGGCGGGCCGGGCAGGATCGCCCGCCGGACAGATCCTCCACCTGGCCCTCCCGGTCGCCTCCTGGTGGATCGCAGTCGTCCTGGTGGCGCGGGAGTGTTCAGGATGCGCCTCGGGGACCTCATCTCCCACACCCGCCGGATCCGATGGGGGCTGCTCGTCACCTCGCTGATCGTCGGCCTCATCGGGTTCAGCATCTCGGCGGCGATCATCACGATGATGAAGGGACAGTCCCTCGGTGACCTCACCGGGCCCGTGCTGATGGCGCTCGCCCTCATCGTGCTGCTGGTGCCACTGCAGGCCTCCGCGGAGGAGGTCGTGTTCCGCGGGTTCGCCCTGCAGACGGTGCTGGGGAAGATCGGGTGGTCCACGTCGAGGTTCTGGATCGTGGCGTTCCTCTTCTCCGCCGGCTTCGCCGCGGCGCACGCGACGTCCGATGTGGCGACCGGCGTGTCCTACCTGCTGTTCGCGCTGCTGTTCGCATGGCTGGCCTGGCGTTTCGCCGGTATCGAGGCGGCCATCGGGGTGCACGTGGCGAACAACGTGGTCTCCCTCGCGGTGGGGGTGCTGCGCGAGGACGACCTGATCGGCGGGCAGTCGGACGTGGCCGCCGGCATGCAGGAGCTGGCGGCGCAGCTCGCCCTGGCCGCGCTGGTCTGCCTCGTGGTGGTGGTGATCTCGCGCCGCGGGCGCGCCGCCGCCTGAGACCGGGGCGTTGCACCGTCAGCGCGCGCGGCGGATGACCTCGTCTGCCACCCGCTGGGCCTCCTTCTCGGGCAGCCAGTGGTCGGCGTCGAGCTCGACGAAGCGGTAGTCGCCCTCGACGTGGTGGGCGGTGAGCTCGGCCCCGGTGCGCCCCAGCGCGGCATCGCGCGAGCCCCACACGTAGGTCGTCGGCACGACCACCGGGTCGCGGAAGATCGCTCCTCCCAGCCCGGCGTTGGCCCGGTACCAGCCGATCGGGCCACGCAGGCTATCCGCCGTGGCGAACCGGCGGCCGTAGCGCTCGGCCGCGGGCACCCCCTGGCGTCGAAGCAGTGCGCCGACTCGCCCGGCGAGGAGGAGTTCGGGCAGCCGCGGCACCTGGAACGCCCCCATGTACCAGCTCTTGCGGAGCTGGCCAAGTGTCCGCAGCGCCCGCGCGAAGGCTGCCGGGTGAGGGGTTGAGAGCACGGTGAGCGAGGCGACCCTGGCCGGATGACGGGTGGCCACCGCCCACGCCGCTGCACCTCCCCAGTCGTGCCCCACGAGGTGCACCCGGTCGGCGCCCGCGGCATCGATGACCGCCACCACGTCCCCGACGAGTTCCTCGAGGCGGTACGCCCCCGTGGCGGTGGGCGAGGCCCCGGGCGAGTAGCCCCGCTGATCCGGCGCCAGGGTGCGCAGCCCGGCCCCGTGCAGCAGGGGCTCGACGTCCTGCCAGGAGGAGGCGTCCTGCGGGAAGCCGTGGAGGAGCACCACGACCTCGCCACCTTGCGGCCCCCCGTCGCGGACGTCGAAGACCATGCCGTTGTGCTCGAAGGTTCTCACCCCATCGACGGTAGCGGGCGGGTACGACGGCTGCAGTTGGTCCGCCCCCACCGACCGCGGGTGGCCTCGCACCCCCCACCTGACCGACGCGATCGGTCAGGCCCGCAGCTCCTCCGAGCCCGGGAAGGGGCCGGGCGCGTTCCCCGCTCCCGGAGCCAGCACCACCTCCCAGGGCGGGAACTCGTCCTCACCGAGCGGAGCGTCGACCGCCAGTCGCCGGAAGGTCAACGAGTACGCGCCCGGATCCACGGCCCAGGCGGCCTCGAGCTCCGACCCC
The DNA here is from genome assembly GCF_041937525.1 of Kytococcus sedentarius. Taxonomy (GTDB): domain Bacteria; phylum Actinomycetota; class Actinomycetes; order Actinomycetales; family Dermatophilaceae; genus Kytococcus; species Kytococcus sedentarius_A. The sequence continues at coordinate 144,883 of NZ_CP169391.1, read as the reverse complement.
TGGTCTGCCAGACGTTCGTCATCGAACAGGGCCACCATGGTCAGCGCCGTGTACGTCACGAAGCTCAGCTGGCCGGAGACGACCTGCAACGGCTGGGTCCACTCGAACTCGGCGGGGGCAGCGGATGGTGCGTCGACCAGCTCGAAACGCCCTTGCGCGAGCTCCTGCCCCACGTACATGACGGCCAACCTCCCCTCATCGACCCTGGCCTGGAAGAGGTCGACCACCTCCGGCAGCTGCCAGTCCTGGCCGATGAACCCCTCATACGCCACGGCATCGGCCAAGGCGATGAACCCGTCTGCATCCCAGAATGTGGTCACTGCCCCGGGAGGCGGTTCGCACTCACCCCGAGGCGATAGTGCGCACCTTGGCCGAGCACCACGTGACCAACCCCCGCATCTTCGGCTCCGCCGCCCGGGGTGACGACGGGCCCGGTAGCGACCTCGACCTGCTCGTCGATGCGGGCCCCAACTGGACCTGCTCGACCTCATCGACGCGGCGTCAAGACTCGAGCAGATGCTGGGCGTTCCGGTCGATCTGGTCACGAGCCGCTCGTTGCGCGACGGGCATGAGGTGAGCCTCTCGGCGGTGCCGCTGTGACCGGCGACCACGCAGCAATGCCCGACTCCGCGTCACAGAGTGCACTGTGCTCAGCGATGAGCGTCCTCCGCTGAGCACTGCTGGAGACCTGCGGGCTGAGCGCTCAGACGTTGAAGCGGAACTCGACCACGTCGCCATCGGCCATGACGTAGTCCTTGCCCTCCATGCGGACCTTTCCGGCCTCCTTGGCCGCGTTCATCGAGCCCAGCGCGTCCAGGTCCTCGAAGCTCACGACCTCGGCCTTGATGAAGCCCTTCTCGAAGTCCGTGTGGATCACACCGGCAGCCTTCGGGGCGGTCCAGCCCTTGTGGATGGTCCAGGCACGCGTCTCCTTGGGCCCAGCGGTCAGGTAGGTCTGCAGCCCCAGGGTGTTGAACCCCTTGCGCGCCAGCTGGTGCAGGCCGGGCTCGTCGATGCCGACGCTCTCCAGCAGCTCCGCGGCCTCCTCCTCGTCCAGCTCGGCCAGCTCGGACTCCAGCTGCGCGTTCAGGAAGATCGCGTCCGCCGGGGCCACCATCTCGCTCATGCGGGCGCGGAAGTCCTCGTCGGTCACCTGGTTCTCGTCCACGTTGATCACGTAGATGAACGGCTTGGTGGTGAGCAGGCCCAGCTGCGCGGCCTCCTCCATGTCCACCCCGGCGGCCTCACCGCGGGCGAAGAGGGTGTGGCCCTCCTCCAGCACGCCGCGCGCCTTGAGCGCCGTGTCCAGCACGGACTTGTCGATCTTCTTGCCCTTGACCTCCTTCTCGAGGCGCGGGATGGCGTTCTCGAGGGTCTGCAGGTCAGCGAGCACCAGCTCGGTGTTGATCGTCTCCAGGTCGCTGGCGGGGTCGATGCGGCCGTCCACGTGGTGCACGTCGTCGTCCTCGAAGGCACGCACCACCTGGCAGATCGCGTCCGCCTCCCGGATGTTGGCCAAGAACTTGTTGCCCAGCCCCTCCCCCTCGGAGGCGCCGCGCACGATGCCGGCGATGTCCACGAAACTCACGGTCGCCGGCAGGATGCGGGCCGACCCGTAGATCTCTGCCAGCCGCGCCAGCCGCTCGTCGGGCAGCGGGACCACCCCGACGTTCGGCTCGATCGTCGCGAACGGGTAGTTCGCGGCGAGCACGTTGTTCTTGGTCAGCGCGTTGAACATGGTCGACTTGCCGACGTTGGGGAGACCGACGATTCCGATGGTGAGTGCCACGGGCCGGGAGTCTACGCGGTCGCCAGACCGCCCCGGGCGCCCCGTGCAAGCGCCCGATGCCGGGCACGTCGCCCTCGGATGACCAGCACCAGCAGCACCGCCGTGCACGTGGTCGCCGCCATGACGACCGCCATCGGCACCGCCCCGGTCCCGGGGATGAAGCCCACCACCGGCGCCATGAGGCCACCGATGCCGAACTGGAAGGCTCCCAGCAGCGCCGCCGCGGATCCGGCCGCCTCCCCGTGCCGGGTGAGCGCGAGCGCCGGCGCGTTGGGGAAGCACAGCCCACAGCTGGCCACGATCACCGTCAAGGGCAACAGCACCCCCATCAGACCGGCGCCGCCCGCCAGGGCGATGCCCAGCATCACCACCGCAGCCGTCGCCGCGATGCCGACGCCCACCGAGAGGATCCGCAACGGCGAGAAGCGCCGCAGCAGGAGGGGGTTCGCCTGCGTCATCAGGATCAGGCCCAGCGCGTTCACCCCGAAGGCGATGCCGAACTCCTGCTCGCTCAGCCCGTAGGTGCCCTGCAGCACGAACGAGGCGCCGGAGATGTAGCTGAACATGGTGGCGAACATCAGCCCGGCCGTGCACACGAGCAGGATGAACTCCGCATCGGTCAGGATCGACCGGTAGGTGGCCAGGATCTGCCGCGGCCGGGCCGAGCGGCGCCGTGAGGGCGGCAGGGTCTCCGGCAGCAGGAACCACGCGATGGCGATCTGCACCGCCGCGATGCACCCCAGCACCACGAACACCCCACGCCACGAGGTGAACTGCAGGATCAGGCCACCCAACGTGGGGGCGAGGATCGGCGCCACACCGTTGACCAGCATCAGGTGGCTCAGCAGCTTGGCCGCGCCCATCCCGGAGAACAGGTCGCGCACGATGGCCATGCACGAGACCGAGATGGCCGAGCCGGCCACCCCCTGCAGCACGCGGGCCAGCGCCAGCGTCCCCGCCGTGGGCGCCAGCGCGCACAGCACCGAGGCCACGATGTGCACCGCGAGCCCCATCATCAGCGGACGGCGGCGCCCCAGCGCGTCCGATGCGGGGCCGTTCACCAACTGCCCCAGCGAGAGGCCGAGCAGCATGCCGGTGAGGGTGAGCTGCACCTGCGACTCGGTGGCCAGCAGGTCGGCCTCGATGGCGGGGAAGGCCGGCAGGTAGGTGTCGATCGTCAACGGACCGATGGCGATCAGGCTGCCCAGCACCAGCACGAGCTTCACGTAGTCGCGGCCCTCGGGTGCGGACTCCAGGGCGACGGCACGGCTCGGCATGGGCTCCAGTATCCCTGCTCCGCCGGCGTGCTGGTGACCTCTCCCCTTCCCCTCCCCGGAGGGTCCTCGGGGAGGTTGTCGGGGGCCGGTGGCAGGGTGCGCGCCATGGATTCCTCGATGCAGTCCGCGGGCGTCGACCCGTGGCTCACCGTCACCCTCGGGGTGCTCCTGCTCCTGGTGGGCGCCGCGCTGGGGTGGCTCGCCGGCCGCTCCCGGGGCGGGGTGCAGCTCGCGACCGCCCGCGAGCGGGAGCGTGCCCTGCAGGAGCGTTCCGACCGCGCCGAGGAGGCGCTGGACCGCGCCCGCACCGAGCTCGATGGGGTGCGCGCCGAGTCCCGCGAGCGCCTGGCCCTGGAGTCGGACCGCACCAGCTCCCTGGCGCCGCTGCGGGCCTCCCTGGAACGCGTGGAGAAGCAGGTCACCGCACTGGAGCGCGACCGGGTGGAGCAGTTCGGGGAGGTGGGCGAGCGGCTGCTGCAGGTGGCGGCCTCCACCCAGCGGCTCGACGCCTCCACCGCGTCCTTGGCGGGCTCACTGGCGGCCAGTGGCGTCCGCGGCACCTGGGGTGAGACGCAGCTGCGGCGGCTGGTGGAGCACGCCGGCATGGTGCGGCAGGTGGACTTCGACGAGCAGGTGCGTGCGGTGAGCGACCACGAGCAGGCCGTGCGGCCGGACATGGTGGTGCACCTGCCGGGCGAGAGGGTGGTGGTGCTGGACGCCAAGGCGCCCATGACCGCCTTCCTCGCCGCCCAGGAGGTGGACGACGCCGACCGACCCCCACTGCTCGCGCGCCACGCGAAGGCCCTGCGGCAGCACGTCGAGGCGCTGGCCGGCAAGGCCTACTGGTCGGCCTTCACCCGGTCCCCGCAGTTCGTCGTGTGCTTCGTGCCCACGGACGCGACCCTCGCAGCCGCGTTGCAGCAGGACCCCGCCCTGTTCGACGACGCCCTGCGCCACAACGTCGTGCTGGCCTCGCCATCGACCACCATGGCGCTGCTGCGGACGGTGGCGGTCACCTGGCAGCACGACACCGTCGAGCGCAACGCCGAGGAGGTGCTGCTGCTCGGCCGCCAGCTCCACGAACGGCTGGCCACCACCGCCGGGCACCTGGACCAGATGGGCCGCCAGCTCACCCGCACCGTCGAGAGCTACAACCAGCTGGTGGGCGGCCTCGAGTCGCGGGTCCTGGTCAGCGCCCGGCGGTTCACCGACCTCGGGCTCCCGGGTGAGGAGCTGCCGCACGCGCCGGGGGTCACCGCCGCAGCGCGCCCGCTGACGGCGCCCGAATTGACCGCCCGAACTGACCGTCCGAACGAATAAGACGACCGACGTCACGGCCACCCGGACCTCTCCACCGCACAACCCCTCCGGCCGCGGGACTCCACCCCCCTCGGCACTGGGTGATGCGTCACATGATTAGGCTGGAGGCATGAAGGCATTCGGATTCCTGAGTTTCGGCCACTATGGCGGCGACCCCTCACGCGGCGGGCTGAGTGCCCGGCAGATGTTGCACGACGCGGTCGACATCGCCGTCGGCGCGGATGAGCTGGGCGTGAACAACGCCTCCTTCCGCGTACACCACTTCGCCCCCCAGTCCGCCGCTCCCTTCCCCCTGCTGGCCGCGGCCGCAGCGCGCACGCAGCGGATCGAGGTGGGCACCGGCGTGATCGACATGCGCTAGCGCATGTCGGGGTTGCGGCGTTGGCGCGAACGGCTCTGCCGTTTACAGGTATCGGCAGACCTGGTCCGCGCTGCACGAGTCGGGGTCGGGCTGCGCGGCGTCGTGCCTGAGCTCGGCGATGGTGTCTCGGAGCGCTGTGAGCTGGGCGATCTGCTGCTCGATCTCGGCGAGGCGCGCGTCGAGGAGGTCGCGCACGTGCTCGCAGGGAGCAGCGCCGCCGTCGCGGATTTCGAGGATCTGGCGGATCTGGGCGAGGGTGAGGCCCGCGGCCTGGCCGCGGTGGACGAAGTCGATCCGGGCGGCCGTCTCGGGCGCGTAGTCGCGGTATCCGGACGGCGTGCGCTCGGCCGGGGGCAGCAGGCCCTGCTCCTCGTAGAACCGCAGCGTCTTCGCCGTCGTTCCCGCCCGCTCGGCGAGTTCCCCGATGCGCATCGCAGGCCCCCTGTTCTTTCGGCAGAAGTCCTCTTGACCTTCCCCTGCACTGGAAGGTCCAGTATGGCTGAGATAGACCGGAAGTCCAAGTATTGACAGGAGCTGCGATGTCCACGAAGTACGACCTCGCCATCATCGGATCGGGCGGCGGTGCGTTCGCCGCCGCGATCCGCGCGACCACGCTCGGCAAGTCGGTGGTGATGATCGAGCGCGGGACGCTCGGCGGCACCTGCGTGAACACCGGCTGCGTGCCGTCGAAGGCCCTGATCGCCGCGGCCGACGCATGGCACTCCGCGGCCGACGCCGCCGACCGGTTCCCGGGGATCGAGACGACGGCGGGGCCGGTGGACATGCCCGCCCTGATCGCCGGGAAGCAGGCGCTGGTCGAGTCGCTGCGGGGCGAGAAGTACGCCGACGTCGCCGACTCCTACGGGTGGGCCGTCCGCCGCGGGGACGCCGCGTTCGCCGGCACCCCCGACGCACCGGTCCTCCAGGTCGCCGAGGACGACGGCAGCACCGAGACGATCGAGGCCGCGCACTACCTGGTCGCGACTGGCTCTCGGCCGTGGGCCCCGCCGATCGACGGCCTGGACGAGACCGGGTACCTGACCTCGACCACGGCGATGGAGCTGACCGAACTCCCTGAGTCCCTGCTCGTGCTCGGCGGCGGCTACGTCGCCCTGGAGCAGGCGCAGCTGTTCGCCCGGCTCGGCTCCCAGGTCACCGTGCTGGCCCGGTCCCGGCTCGCGTCGAAGGAGGAGCCGGAGGTGTCCAGGACGCTGCAGGAGGTGTTCGCCGACGAGGGCATCCGGGTGGTCCGCCGCGCGCTGCCGACGCGGGTGTCCCGCGACGCCGCGACCGGGCAGGCCGTCGTCACCGCGGACGTCGCCGGCGGCCGGGAGGAGTTCCGCGCCGACCAGGTGCTCCTCGCCCTCGGACGACGACCGGCCACCGACGGGCTCGGCCTCGACGCGGTCGGGGTCAAGACCGGGGACCTCGGCGAGGTGGTCGTCTCCGACCGGATGCAGTCCTCCCACCCGCGGATCTGGGCCGCGGGCGACGTGACCGGCCACCCCGAATTCGTCTACGTCGCCGCCCAGCACGGCACCCTCGTCGCCGAGAACGCGTTCACCGACGCCGACCGGGCCGTGGACTACGCCCGGCTGCCGAGGGTCACGTTCACCGGCCCGGCGATCGGCGCGGTCGGGATGACCGAGAAGGACGTCGTCGCCGCCGGGATCCGCTGCGACTGCCGCGTCCTGCCCCTGCACCACGTGCCCCGCGCCCTGGTCAACCGCGACACCCGCGGCTTCGTCAAGATCGTCGTGGACGCCGACACGGGGAAGATCCTCGGCATCACCGCCGTCGCCAAGGACGCCGGCGAGCTCGCCGCCGCCGGGGTCCACGTGCTCGGCAAGACCGTCGCCGAGGTCGCCGACGCCTGGGCCCCCTACCTGACCATGGCCGAGGGCATCCGGATCGCCGCCAAGGCCTTCACCACCGATCCGTCGCTCCTGTCGTGCTGCGCGTGAACGCGCACGCAGACAATCGGGGGGAACGCTCAGCTGGGAGAGGAACAGACGATGAGCGGCGATAAGGGCCACGACTCGCATCGCGCGGGCGTGCTTGTCGGTGCTGGGACGGGCTTGCTCCTGTTGGCATGCTGCGCGCTTCCGCTGCTGATCTGCTGCGGCCTGCCTCTCCTCGCCGCGGGCGGAGCCCTTGCAGGTATCGGAGGTTTCCTCGGCAACCCTTGGCTCATCGGTGCCGGGATCGCAGTCGGGGTGGCCGTCACAGCGGCGATCGTCCTCCGGCGACTGCCGCGGCACCGACGTCGCTCGACCGGCGGGTGCGGCAGCCCGTACAACTGGACGATTAGTCAGTGAACACTGTATAGTTCAGTCCGTGCTGACTATTGTTTCGCGCCTCGACGTCATGAACCGGCTCGGCCGGGCCATGGCGGACCCGACGCGCTCCAGGATCCTCATGACCCTGCTCGGCGGTCCGAGCTACCCGGCTGTGCTGTCGCGCGAGCTGGAGCTGACCCGCTCGAACGTGTCCAACCACCTGACCTGCCTGCGCGACTGCGGGATCGTCGTCGCCGAGCCCGAGGGGCGGCAAACCCGCTACGAGATCGCCGACCCGCACCTCGCCGCGGCGCTGATGTCCCTGATCGACGTCACGCTCGCGGTGGACGAGGACGCGCCGTGCATCGACCCGGCGTGCTCGGTGTCGGGATGCTGCGGGACGGCGGTGGACGCATGAGCGAGACTCTGACCACCGCGCGCCGCGCGACCCTGCACCGCCGCGTCCGCTTCATCGTCGGGTTCACGATCACCTACAACGTCATCGAGGCCATCGTCGCCGTCTGGGCGGGCGTCCTCGCGTCGTCCGCGGCGCTGATCGGCTTCGGGCTCGACTCGGTGGTCGAGGTGCTCTCGGCCGCTGCCATCGCCTGGCAGTTCACCCGCAAGGACCCGGAGCGGTGGGAGAAGGTCACGGTCAAGGTGATCGCCGTCGCCTTCTTCGCTCTGGCGGCCTACGTCTCGGTCGATGCGGTGCTGGCCCTGGTCGGCCAAGAGGGTCCCGATCACAGCCCGCTGGGCCTCGGCATCACAGCGCTGAGCCTGGTCATCATGCCGCTGCTGGCGTGGATCGAGGTCCGGACCGGGCGAGAGCTGGGCTCCAAGAGCGTGATGGCCGACGCCAAGCAGCTCATCCTCTGCGTCTACCTCTCCGGCGCGGTGTTCGTCGGCCTCATCCTGAACAGCCTGTTCGGCTGGTGGTGGGCCGACTCCGTCGCGGCGCTGGTCGTGGCGGTGCTCGCGGTGCGCGAGGGCCTGGAGGCATGGCGCGGCGACGTCGAGTCGCCGTTCGAGGTGCTGGAGGACCTCGAGGACGAGGACGACGACTGATTCCCACGAGAGGATGACGGAGGAGGCCCCCGGAGCTCTGCTTCTGGGGCCTCCGCGGTTCCGCCAGTGTCACGACTCCGACATGCGCTACGAGAACCCGCTCTACCTCGCCGAGGAAGCAGCCGCGCTGGACCTCCTGGCCGACGGCCGCGTGGCCCTGGGCGTCTCCCGAGGCAGCCCCGAGCCGGCGGACCGCGGATGGGAAGCCTTCGGGTACACCGGGTCCACCGACCCGCGCGGGGCAGACATCGCTCGCGCCAAGTTCGAGCTGTTCCTCAAGGCCATCTCCGGCCAGCCCATGGCCCGTGCAGCCGAGCAGCCCTACGGCGCCCCGGTGCGCCCGGGCCAGGGCCTGCGGGTCGAGCCGCACTCCGAGGACCTCGTGCGCCGCATCTGGTGGGGCGCCGGTTCCCGCGAGACCGCGGAGAGCACCGGCCGCCAGGGGCTGAACCTCATGAGCTCCACCCTGCTCACCGAGGCCACGGGCGCGTCCTTCGGTGACCTGCAGGCCGAGCAGATCGAGCGCTACCGCGCTGCGTTCCGCGAGGCCGGGCACACGCACACCCCGCGGGTCTCGGTTTCCCGGAGCGTCTTCCCCATCGTCACGCAGCAGGACAAGATGCTGTTCGGGGTGCGCGGCGGCCAGGACGGGGACCAGATCGGCATCATCGACGGCCACCGGTCGACCTTCGGGCGGACCTACGCTGGGGAGCCGGACGAGCTCATCGAGCAGCTCCAGGCCGATGCGGCGGTGCAGGCAGCGGACACGCTCATGCTGACCATCCCCTCACAGGCCGGGGTGGACCTCAACCTGCACATCCTGGAGAGCTTCGCCCAGCACGTGGCCCCGGCCCTGGGCTGGAAGCCCAACACCGAGGGTCCCGTGCAGGGCGACCCGGCGTCCTGAGGCCGCCCCCGGTGGCGGGGCAACTACCGTGGACCACCACGCCAGAGGGCCGGCAGCGGACATGTCCGCTGCCGGCCCTCGTGGTGCTCAAAGGCTCAGGGAAGAGCCCCCGCATCGTGACGGATCTCGGTCGAGGTGTCGTCCAGACCCGAGGCGCGCAGGTCGCGGCGCAGCTCACCGGGCAGCTGGAAGAGCATCTTCTCCTCGGCCGCGGTGAACACGTCCACGTCGAGGTAGCCGCGGGCGGCGAGGTCGTCCAGCACGTCGCGCACCAAGATCTCCGGCACCGAGGCGCCCGAGGAGACACCGATGGTCTCCACGCCCTCGAACCACTCGTCCTGCAGCTCGGCGGCGTAGTCCACCAGGTACCCGTCCCGGGCCCCGTGCTCCAGCGCCACCTCCACGAGGCGGACCGAGTTCGAGGAGTTGCGCGAGCCCACCACGAGCATCAGGTCCAGCTCGGGGGCCATCTGCTTCACGGCCAGCTGGCGGTTCTGTGTCGCGTAGCAGATGTCGTCGCTCGGCGGGTCCTGCAGGGAGGGGAACTTCTCGCGGAGCAGACGGACGGTCTCCATCGTCTCGTCCACGCTCAGGGTGGTCTGCGAGAGCCACACGACCTTCTCCGGGTCGCGCACCTCCACGTCCTTCACACCCTCGGGGCCGTCGACGAGGATCACGTGCTCGGGGGCCTCACCGGTGGTTCCGACGACCTCCTCGTGCCCCTCGTGGCCGATCAGCAGGATGTCGTAGTCGTCGTCGGCGAAGCGCACGGCCTCGCGGTGCACCTTGGTGACCAGCGGGCAGGTCGCGTCGATGGACTTCAGGCTGCGGGCCCTGGCCTCCTCGTGCACGATCGGGGCCACGCCGTGGGCGGAGAAGATGACCGTGGCGCCCTCGGGCACCTCGTCGGTCTCGTCCACGAACACCGCACCCCGGCGGCGCAGGGTGTCCACCACGTGCTTGTTGTGCACGATCTCCTTGCGGACGTAGACCGGTGCGCCGTACAGCTCGAGGGCCTTCTCGACCGTGACGACGGCCCGGTCGACGCCGGCGCAGTAGCCGCGGGGGGCGGCCAGCAGGACGCGCTTGGTCTCTTGGGTCGTCTGGGTATCCACACCTCGATTCTAGGTGCCCACCCTGAACGGGCGACCATCCACCACCTCGGTCGGCCCTCCCTGGCCGGGCGGCCCCGGGCGCCTAGAGTTCCGGGCATGAGCCAGCCCAGCACCTCCCTGCCCCAGAAGGCGGCGCAGACCACCGCCGAGGCACCGTGGCCGCTGCGCACCCTGGCCCGCAAGATCGACGAGTACGTGGACCGCATGTCCGCCCTGTGGGTGGAGGGCCAGCTGGTCGAGATCTCCCGCCGCGAGGGCGCACGGTGGGTCTGGATGACCCTGCGCGACACCGACGCCGACTTCTCGATGCGGGTGATGGCGCCCCTGGGCGTGGTCGATGGGGTCCAGCCCCCGTTGCAGCAGGGCGCCCGCGTGGTCCTGCAGGCCAAACCGCGCTTCTACACCAAGAACGGGTCGCTCAGCTTGTCCTGCCGTGCCATCCGCCACGTGGGGGTGGGCGAACTGCTCGCCCGCGTGGAGCAGCTCAAGAAGCAGCTGGCCGCCGAGGGCGTGTTCGATGCGGGGCGCAAGCGCGCGCTGCCCTTCCTCCCCCGCCGCGTGGGTCTGGTGTGCGGACGCAACTCGGCGGCGGAGAAGGACGTGGTGGAGAACGCGCGGCGCCGGTGGCCGGCCACCGAGTTCGTCATCCAGAACGTGGTGGTGCAGGGTCCCGGGGCGGTGACGGCCGTGATCGCTGCGGTGGAGGAGCTGCAGCGCACCCCGCAGGTGGACGTCATCGTCGTCGCCCGCGGCGGTGGCAGCTTCGAGGACCTGCTGCCCTTCAGCAACGAGGCCATGGTCCGGGCCGTGGCTGCCTGCCCGGTGCCCACCGTGAGCGCCATCGGGCACGACGTGGACACCCCGCTGCTGGACCTGGTGGCCGACGTGCGCGCCTCCACCCCCACGGATGCCGCCAAGCTCGTGGTGCCGGACGCCGCCGCCGAGGAGCGCGGGGTCGCCCAGGGCCGGGAGCGCCTGCGCCGTGCCCTGACCGGACGCCTGGCCTCGGAGCGGCAGGGCCTGACGGCGGTCGTGCAGCGCCCGGTGATGGCGGACCCCACGGTGATGGTGACCCGCCCCCGCGCCGAGCTCGACCGCGCCCGCGAGGCCGGCGAGCGGGCCCTGACCCGGCGGCTGGTCTCCGAGCACCAGCGCGTCACCGCCACCCGCGGCCACCTGCGGGCCCTCAGTCCCCTGGGCACCCTGGAGCGCGGGTACTCCGTGCTGCGCACGCCCGAGGGGCACGTGGTGACCTCCCGCGAGGAGGTGGAGGCCGACCAGCTGCTCCGCGTGACCGTGGCCGACGGTGACTTCGCCACCCGCGTCGTGGGCGGCTGACCGGCCACCCGGCACCCGCTGGGCGCACACCCCGAACCAGCAGACGATCCCGACGCACCGACCATCCCCAGAGAGGACGACCATGACCGACCAACCCGCCGACGACGAGGCCACCACCCAGGCACCGGACGCCGAGAGCGCCACTGACACCCCGGCCCCTGCCGCGAACGCCGACGTGGCCGACATGAGCTACGAGGAGGCCCGCGAGGAGCTGGTCGGCATCGTGGCCACGCTCGAGAGGGGCGAGCGCCCGCTGGAGGAGTCCATGGAGCTGTGGGAGCGCGGCGAGGCGTTGGCCGACCACTGCGCCACGTGGCTCGACACCGCCCAGCAGCGCATCACCGAGCGGGTCGAGGCCCGGCAGGGGACCACCGGCGAGGCGGCCTCGGACGAGGACGGCCAGTCAGCCGGCTGAGGCGGGGGCGCTGCTGCCGTCGGCGTCCTGCTCCGGGGCGCCGTCGAAGCGCAGGGCCTCCACCAGGGTGCGCAGCTCGTCCTCGGGCGCGTCACCGCTGACCACCACGGCCGTGTCGTCCGGCGCCTCGGTCAGCACCGCCGAGCGGCGCTCCGGGTCCGGTCGCAGCCGCAGGTCCCAGGTGCGGCCGTCGGTCTCCAGGGTGCCCGCGTCCTCGGCCTCACCGGTCTTCACGCCCACCCACGCGTCGATGCCGCCCCGCTCCCCCTCATCGTCCACGATCCGCTGGTCCAGGCTCAGGTGCTTGCCCTGCGGGGTGCTGTAGGTGACGTGCCAGACCTTGTCCCGGCCCTCGTCGCGCAGCTCGGCGTGGGTGGCGTTCCACTCGGCCGGCAGGTCCACGGCCTCCACGAGGTCGCGCCGGGTCTCACGCTGGGTCGCCACGGTCTGCCCGGCGGCGTCCACGCTGCGCTCGGGGAGCTGGTCGGGACGGGCCACCATGGCCACCCAGATCAGCACGATGCCCACGACGATCACGGTCGACCAGAACATGCTGCGCCACGACCCCATCCCACGGCGTCGCTGGGGGGCAGGCTGCTGGGGGGTGGGGTCGGTCATGCCGCGCATTCTCCCATCGTCGACGCGCTAGGCTCACCGTGCCCCGAGTCACCGCCGACTCGCGGTCGACGACGTCCCAGGAGAGTTCATGACCACCACGTCCACGTCCCCCCTGCGCGCTGACCGCAACCTGGCCATGGAGCTGGTGCGCGTCACCGAGTCGGCCTCGATCGCCGCGGGGCGCTGGGTGGGTCGCGGTGACAAGAACACCGCCGACGGTGCGGCCGTGGCCGCCATGCGCGAGATGATCTCCACCGTCGCCATGAACGGCGTGGTCGTCATCGGCGAGGGCGAGAAGGACAACGCCCCCATGCTCTACAACGGTGAGCGCGTGGGCGACGGGGCCGGCGCCGAGGTGGACGTGGCCGTGGACCCCATCGACGGCACCACGCTCACCGCCAAGGGCATGCCGAACGCCGTCTCGGTGATGGCCGTCGCCCAGCGCGGGGCGATGTACGACCCCAGCGCCGTGTTCTACATGGAGAAGATCGCCGTCGGCCCACAGGCCAAGGACGCCATCGACATCGCGGCCTCCACGGGCGACAACGTCCGCAACGTGGCCAAGGCGCTGGGCAAGGAGGTCGAGGACCTCACGGTGGTGGTGCTCGACCGCCCCCGCCACGACCAGCTGGTCTCCGAGATCCGCGAGGCAGGCGCCCGCATCCGCTTCATCTCCGACGGTGACGTGGCCGGCGCCATCATGGCCGCCCGCCCCACCTCCGGCATCGACATGCTCATGGGCATCGGTGGCACCCCCGAGGGCATCATCGCGGCGTGTGCCATGAAGTGCATGGGCGGCGCCATCCAGGGACGCCTGTGGCCGCAGGACGACGCCGAGCGCGCCAAGGCCGAGGAGGCCGGACACGACCTCAGCCGCGTGCTCACCACCGAGGAGCTCGTGACCGGGGACTGCTACTTCGTGGCCACCGGCATCACCGACGGCGAGCTGCTCGACGGCGTGCGCTACCACGGCGGGGGCGCGGAGACCCACTCGCTGGTGATGCGCTCGGCCTCGGGCACCATCCGTGAGGTCATCGGCCACCACCAGCTGCAGAAGGTCACCGAGGTCCCGTGACCCCCACCGGCGGCGTGCTGGTGGTCGGGGAGGCACTGATCGATGTGGTGCACCCCGCCGACGGGTCCGCCCCCGCGGAGCACGTGGGTGGCTCCCCCGCCAACGTGGCGATGGGGCTGGCCCGCCTCGGGCACCCCACGACCCTGGTGGCCCACCTCGCGCACGACGCACGCGGTGAGCGCATCGCCGCCGCCGTCGGGGCCGCGGGCGCGACCGTGGACCCCAGCAGCTGGTCCGCCGAGCGCACCTCCACGGCGGAGGCCCGGCTCGATGCAGACGGGGCAGCGCAGTACACGTTCGACCTGACCTGGGAGTACGACGCGGCAGCCGTGGCACGCACGCTGGGCGGCTCCCCCGCATCGGACGGCCCGGTGGGCCACGTGCACACCGGCAGCCTCGCCGCGGTCCTCGCCCCCGGCGCCGACGCGCTGCACGACCACCTGCAGGAGCTGCGCCGCACACAGACCGTCTCCTACGACCCCAACGCCCGCCCCGGCGTGATGGGGTCGGCGCAGCACGCGCGCGCCCAGGCCGAGCGCTTCGCGCGCCTGGCGGACGTGGTGAAGTGCAGCGACGAGGACCTGGCCTGGCTCCACCCCGGGGCGACCTGGCAGGACGCCGCCCGACACCTGGCGGACCTGGGGCCGCAGCTGGTGGTGGTCACCCGTGGCGGCCACGGCGCCTCGGCCCTGTGGCGCGATGCGGCGGGCAGCCCCTCGTGGCTCGACCTCGAGGCCCCGCGGGTGGAGGGGGACTGCTGAGGGTTTGGTTGACACCTGATCTGTGGGGACGTGGGTCCCTGCTGGAAGGATGTCGCCATGCCTGCACCTCACCCCAAGGAGTTCCGTGACGACGTGGTCGGTGTCGCCCGTCGTGGCGAGGCGTCGATCGCGCAGACGGCGAAAGACTTCGGGATCTCGGAATCAACCCTGCGCAACTGGCTCCGCCAGGCCGACATCGAGGACGGCGCCCGTCCGGGCGTGACGGTGGCCGAGTCCGAGGAGGTGCGTGCCCTGAAGCGTCGCAACCGCCTGTTGGAGCAGGAGAACGAGGTCCTACGCCGAGCAGCGGCGTACCTGTCTCAGGCGAACCTGAAGCTGGGCCAGTCCCCAAAATGACCTTCCCGCTGGTCCGTGACCTTGCCGATGACGGAATCCCCGTCACGGTGGCCTGCCGGGTGTTGAAGTTCTCCCCCCAGGCGTTCTACGCCTGGTGTGCCCACCCGGTCAGCGACCGGGATCTGGTGGATGCCTACGCGATGAACGCCGCCTATGAGATCCACGCCGATGACCCCGGTCTGGGGTATCGGTTCATCGCTGACGAACTCGCCGCGGCCGGCCATGCCCTGTCTGAGCGACGCGTGTGGAAGATCTGCCACCAGGGGCAGATCGCCTCAGCGCACTCGGTCACCCGGGGCCGGTGGAAGAAGCCCGGCCCGCCGGTCCACGACGACCTGGTCCGGCGTGAGTTCACCGCTCAGGGTCCGAACCGGTTGTGGCTGACCGACATTACCGAGCATCCCACCAGTGAGGGCACGTTGTACCTGTGCGCTGTCAAGGACGTCTGGTCCAGGCGGATCGTGGGGTACTCCATCAATGACCGGATGACCTCCCAGCTGGCCGTCGACGCCCTGGAGATGGCCATCGCCCGCCGGGGCCGCGACACCACCGCCGGGTGCGTGGTCCACGCCGACAGGGGCAGCCAGTTCCGCTCCCGCCGCTTCGTCGCGGCACTGCACCGGCACGGCCTGATCGGGTCCATGGGGCGTGTGGCCTCCTCGGCGGACAACGCTGCGATGGAATCCTTCTTCGCGCTGTTGCAGAAGAACGTCTTGAACAGCCGTCGCTGGGACACCCGGGAGCAACTGCGGCTAGCCATCTTCACGTGGATCGAGCGGGCCTACCACCGCCGGCGGCGCCAGCGAGCCCTGGGCAAGACCACCCCGACCGAGTTTGAGACCATCTACTGGCCCGCACAAGCGGCCTGAAACACCAAACCTGAAGTGTCAACCAAACCTGCAGCAGTCCCGGTGGCCGACACCGTGGGCGCCGGTGACTCGTTCATGGCCGGCCTGCTCTCCGCCCTGCTCGATGCGGGGCTGCTCGGCACGGGAGCCGGTGCTGCGGCCGCACGTTCCCACCCCGGATGGCACAGTCTGGACACCGTCCACGAGGCCGTGGCCCGGGGGCTCACCACGGGCGCCTGGACCGTGCAGCGCGCCGGCGCCGGCGGTCCCAGCCGCGCCGAGCTGCGCACCGCCTGACCCGGGGACGGGGCCAGGCGGTGCGGGGGGCTCAGGAGGTGGCGCCCTCGCGGTCCGAGACGCCCTCGCGGTCCGAGAGGCCTTCGCGGGCCCGAGCGCGCTCCAGGGCCCGGCGGCGCAGCTCCTCCTGCTCCTGGGCGATCTGCGCGGCCACCTGGTCGTCGCGGGTGTAGTTCTCGCCGCTCTCGGGGTCGAAGACGTGCATCTTCCGCGGGTCGAAGATGAGTTCGGCGTCGTCGCCCTCCACGATGCGGCTCTGCGTGGAGAGGTTGACCACCAGCTGGGTGCGCGCACCCTCGCCGTCGAGCTCCTTCTCCAGCTCGTCCAGGTGCTCCAGCACGCTCGGCTCGGCCTCGAAGGGGATGTAGGCGTACTGCTCGTTGCCCAGCCACTCCGTCTGGTCGATGGGTGCGGTGAAGCGGGCACCCTCCCGCGGCGCGTCCGGCGCGGCGGTGTCCTTGAAGTGCTCCGGACGGATACCGCAGATGACGATGTCCTTGCCGGCCACGCGCTTGGCGAGGACGGGCGCCATCGGCACCGTGGTGAAGGGCAGCTCCAGCTTGTCGCCGTTCACCCGGGCGGGCACGAAGTTCATGGGCGGTGAGCCGATGAACCCGGCCACGAACAGGTTCACCGGCTGCTCGTAGAGCTCGCGCGGCGAGGCCACCTGCTGCAGCACGCCCTTCTTGAGCACCGCCACCCGGTCGCCCAGGGTCATGGCCTCGGTCTGGTCGTGCGTCACGTAGACCGTCGTGATGCCCAGACGGCGCTGCATGCGCGCGATCTCGGTGCGCATCTGTCCACGCAGCTTGGCGTCCAGGTTGGACAGCGGCTCGTCGAAGAGGAAGGCCTCCGCGTTGCGGACGATCGCACGCCCCATCGCGACACGCTGGCGCTGACCACCGGAGAGGTTGCCGGGCTTGCGGTCGAGGTGCTCGCCGAGCTCCAGCATGTCCGCCGCCTCGTGCACCCGGCGGGTGATCTCGTCGTTGGACATCGCCCCCTTCGCCAGGCGCAGCGGGAAGGCGATGTTCTCGAACACCGACATGTGCGGGTACAGCGCGTAGTTCTGGAAGACCATCGCCAGGTTGCGGTCCTTCGGCGCCAGGTCGTTCACGACCTTCTCGCCGATGGTGAGCTCACCGCCGGTGATGTCCTCCAGCCCCACGATCATGCGCAGCAGCGTGGACTTTCCGGAACCCGAGGGGCCCACCAGGATCACGAACTCGCCGTCCGCGATGTCCAGGTCGACGCCCTTCACCGCGTGGAAGCCGTCGGGGTAGGTCTTCTCGATGTCCTTGAGGGTGATGCGAGCCATGAGAACTCTCCTTGCGTCGGAAGCAGTCGTGGGACGTCGCGGGCGTCAGCCCTTGACGGCTCCCGAGGTGAGGCCGGCGACGATCTGGCGCTGGAAGAGCAACACCAGGATGACCACCGGGATGGTGACGATGACCGAGGCCGCTGCGATGGCGCCGGTCGGCTGCTGGAACTGGCTCGCGCCGGTGAAGAAGGCCAGCGCGGCGGGCACGGTGCGAGCCTGCTCACTGGTCAACGACACCGCGAACACGAAGTCGTTCCACGCGGTGAAGAACACGATGATGGCGGTGGTGAACACGCCCGGCAGGGCCAGCGGCACGATCACCTTGCGGAAGGCCTGCCAACTGGTGGCGCCGTCCACCTGGGCCGCCTGCTCCATCTCCCACGGGATCTGCTGGAAGAAGGCCGTCAGGGTCCAGATGGCCAGCGGCAGCGTCAGCGACAGGTAGGGGATGACCAGGCCGGGGATGGTGTCGAACAGCCCGATGGTGCGCCACACGTTGAAGATCGGCGTCACCAGCGAGACCACCGGGAAGAAGCTGACCGTCAGGGCGGTGAACAGGATCACGCCCTTGCCGGGGAACTTCAGGCGGCTGATGGCGTAGGCACACAGGGTGGCCAGCGCCACCGAGATGACGGTGGCCAGCAGGCAGATGACGATCGAGTTGATCAGCGCCGGCACGAACAGCGGCTGGGCGTCACCGGTCAGGATCAGCTTGTAATTGTCCCATGTGAAGCCCTCACCCGTGGGCCAGAAGTTGCCGAGGGTGTTGAGGCTCTCGTCGGACTGCGCGGCCTCGCTCTTGACGGAGAGGGCGAACATCCACAGCAGCGGGATCACGGTGTAGGCGATCACCAGCAGGGAGATGAAGAACAGGGGCCACTTGCCCTTGGTGGAGGTCGGCTGGTCAGCCATGGCCGCTCACTTCCCTTCCGTCAGGTTGACGTTGAAGACCTTGACGAAGATGAACGCGATGATCACCACGTAGACGAACAGCAGCACCGAGAGTGCCGAGCCCAGTCCGATGTCCATGCGTTCGATGGTCTGCCGATAGACCACCATCGAGAGGGTCGAGGTGTCGTTGGCGCCACCGGTCATGATGAACGGGTTGTCGAAGATGCGGAAGGCGTCGAGGGTGCGGAACAGCAGCGCCACCATCACCGCGGCCTTCATGTTGGGGAGCACCACCTTGGTGAGGCGCTGCCAGAAGCTGGCGCCGTCCACCTTGGCCGCCTCCTCCATCGCACCATCGATCTGGGCCAGGCCGGCCAGCAGCAGCAGCGACATGAAGGGGGTGGTCTTCCAGATCTCCGACATCGAGATCACGGAGACCGCCGGCCAGAAGGAGCCGAACCAGTTGAAGTCGTCGCCGAGGACCCCGAAGGTGAGCGTGTTGGCCCAGTTGTTCACGAAGCCGGTGTCCACGCGGAAGGCGTACAGCCAGGCGTAGGCGGAGACCACGGTGATGATCGAGTACGGGATCAGCACGATGGTGCGCAGCGTGCGCCGCGGGAGCACCACCCGGTGCATGAGCAGTGCGATGCCGAAGCCCAGCACCAGCTCCACCACCACGGTGATGACCGTGATGAGGGCGGTGACGCCGGTGGCCTGCCACCAGTAGCCGTCCGAGAGGGCGGTCACGTAGTTGTTCAGGCCCACGAACGCCTTGCTGTCAGGGTCCGTGAGGCGGAACCGGAAGAGCGAGTTGTACAGGGCGTACAGGATGGGGAAGAGCGTGACCCCGATCATGATGAGGAACGCGGGAGCGCTGAGCATCCAGCCCAGGTTGCGCTCGCCCCGCGCCCGGTCGCTGATCCGTCGCTTCGCGGCGGGCGTGGTGCCCTGTGGCTCGTCGGTGGTGTCGAGTGCGGTGCTCACAGCAGCTTCTCCCCTCGGATCACGGCCAGGAGGAATTCCTGGGCCTGCTTGGGCGTGCTGTCAGGGTCCACCTCGTTGGGCGGGCTGAAGGAACGCTGCAGCCCGGTGGAGATGTCGCTGTAGAACTGGCTCTGCGGACGCGGAACCGCGGAGTCCAGGGACTCGCGGATGAGACCCGCCATCGGGAACTGCTCCTTGATCTCCGGGTCGTCGAACACCTTGTTGCGCGTGGCCGGGTTGCCGATGTTCTTCATGTACATCGTCTGGTGCTCCAGGTTGGTGATGCACCGGATGGCCTCGTAGGACTCCTGCGGGGCGTCGCTGCCGGCGTTCACCCCCAGCTCGATGCCGCCGAAGGGCGGGGCGCTCTCCTCCCCCTCAACCGTGGCGGGGAATCGCGTCCAGCCGATGTCGTCGATGAACTTCACCCCGTTCGCGGGGAAGGCGGCCCACACGTACGGCCAGTTGACCATGAAGGCGGAGCTGTCGGGGGCCTGGAAGGTGTTCAGTGCCACCGTCTCGTCCGTGGTGCCCATGGCGGGACCACCGGTTCCGGTGCTCGAGATCTTCTGGATGATCTCGGCGGCCTTGCGCCCGGCCTCGCTGTCGATGCCGAGCTCGGTCTCGTCCGCGTTCGCCCCGGGGTTCTTCACGATCTCACCGCCGGCGCCGGCGATCAGCGCGTTGATCCAGACCGCGTAGCCCTCGTAGGGCATCGCCTGGATGCCGATGGCCTTGTCCTGGCTGGCTGCGGCCTCGGTGATCTGGTCCCAGGTGACGGGCTTGCTCATGTCCAGCCCGGCGGCCTCGGCCACGGACTTGCGGTACCAGAGCACCTGCGTGTTGGCCCAGAAGGGAACGGCCACGAGCTCCCCCTGCCAGGTGGAGGCCTCGATGGCGGACTCCACACGGTCCTCGGTGAACTCGTCCTCGAGCTCCTGCGGCACGTCGGCCAGGTAGCCGGCGTTCGCGAACTCGGCCACGAAGACCGGGTCCATGCTCATGATGTCGACGCCCGGGTCGGCGGCCGCCACGCGGCGCAGCAGCTGCACGCGCTGGTCGCTGGCGCTGTTCGGCAGCAGCTCGGTGCGGATCCTGTAGGCACCGTTGGACGCCTCCGAGCACTGCCGGGCGATCTGGGCCTGCCCCCCGCCGTTGGGGTTGTTGCCGCCGCCGTCGGGGTTGATGTACCAGGTCAGTTCCTTGGTCCCGTCAGCGGGTTCGTCCGACCCCCCGCACCCGGTGACGACCAGGGCGCCCAGTGCGACGCCCGTGACCAGTCGCGCCTGTGTGCTGCGCCGTCCCATGCGACTCTCCTCTCGATGCAGGGCCCGAGGCTGGTCAGGTGTTCGCACCGGACCATGGGGTCACCCCTGCCGCGGGGCGGAACACGCGCTGTCACATGATCCTCGCGCGCTCCTCGGCCTCACCTTATGCACGGCTCCGGGCGGTGCCCCCTCCCCCAGCGCACAGTTACCGAATTGAGACCTGGCGCCCGCGGGCGCCTCCGCGATGGCCGGTGGAGCGCCCCGGTGGCGCACCCTGCAGGGGCCCCGGCGTGGTGGGATGACCCCATGCAGAACGACTCCTCCACCCCCGCCGCGGCGTGGGCCACGATGCTGGAGGGCAACGCCCGCTTCGTGGACGACGCCCCGCAGCACCCCAACCAGGACGCCGCGCGGCGCGCCACCCAGACCGAGGGCCAGGCCCCCTTCGCCACCGTCTTCGGGTGCGCCGACTCCCGCGTGGCCGCCGAGATGATCTTCGACCGCGGGATCGGCGACCTGTTCGTCACCCGGACGGCCGGCCAGGTGATGGACTCCGCGGTGCTGGGCACCCTGGAGTTCGGCAGCCACGTGCTGGGCATCCCCCTCATCGTGGTGCTCGGCCACGACTCCTGCGGTGCCGTCAGCTCCGCCCTGGACGCGCACGCCACCGGCTCCCTGCCCCCGGGCCACCTGTCGGACGTGGTGCAGAAGGTGACCCCCAGCGTGCTGATGGCCCACCGTGCCGGTGTCACCGACGCCCGGGGCGTGATGGAGCACCACGTGGCGGCGACGGTCGACCTGCTTCCGGAGCGCTCCCGCCTCATCGGCGAGCGACTGGAGGACGGCACGTTGGGCATCGTGGGCGCCGCCTACGACCTGGCCAACGGCACCATCCGCGAGGTCGCCCGCCGCGGCCTCTGAGAACCCCTCGATGGGGTGAGACGCCCCCGCCCGGTGGCTCACCCCATCGGGTCAGAGCGCGAGCGACTGACGCACGACGTCGGCGAGCTGCTCCGCCTTGGCGGCCGCGATGTCCGCCGTGGGGGCCTCCACCATGACGCGCACCACGGGCTCGGTGCCGGACTTGCGCAGCAGCACCCGCCCGCCGTCCCCGAGCTCCGCCTCCACCTCGGCCACGGCGCGCGCCACGGCAGCGTCTCCCTCGAGGCGCTCCTTGTCCACGTCCTTGACGTTGATCAGCTGCTGCGGCAGCAGCTCCATGCAGCGCGCGAGCTCGGCCAGGGAGCGACCGGTCTCGGCGACGCGGGCGGCCAGCATCAGGCCGGTCAGCACGCCGTCGCCCGTGGTGCCGTGGTCCAGCATGATCACGTGGCCGGACTGCTCGCCGCCGAGGGTGTGGCCGCCGGCGCGCATGTCCTCCAGTACGTAGCGGTCGCCCACCTTCGAGCGGATCACGGTGATGCCGGCGGCCTCCATGGCCTGCACGAGGCCCTGGTTGGACATGACCGTGGCCACGAGCGTGTCGTTGGCCAGGGCGCCGCGGTCCTTCAGCGCGAGCGCCAGCAACGCCATCACCTGGTCGCCGGTGACCTCGTTGCCCTCGGCGTCCACGGCGAGACACCGATCGGCGTCACCGTCGAAGGCCACGCCGAAGTCCGCCCCGTAGGACGGGACGGCGGACTGCAGCGGACCGAGGTGGGTGGATCCGCACCCGTCGTTGATGTTGAGCCCGTCCGGGTCATTGCCGATGACGGTCACCTTGGCGCCCGCCTCACGGAAGGCGCGCGAGCCCACCTCACTGGCCGCACCGTTGGCCGCATCGATGACGACGTGCAGGCCGTCCAGGCGGTTGGGCAGGGCGTCGAGCAGGTGCTCCACGTAGGCGTCGGCCCCGCGGTCGTAGGTGAAGACGCGGCCGACCTCGGCGCCGGTGGGGCGCTCCCAGTCCTCGTCCATGCCCGCCTCGATGCGGTCCTCCAGCTCGTCGGGGAGCTTGTACCCGCCCTCGGCGAAGAACTTGATGCCGTTGTCCGGCATGGGGTTGTGCGAGGCCGAGAGCATGGCCCCCAGGCAGGCGTGCGTGGTCTTGGTGAGGAAGGCGATGGCAGGCGTGGGCAGCACCCCGGCGTCGTAGACATCCAGGCCCGCGGAGGCCAGGCCGGCCACGGTGGCGGCGCTGAGGAACTCACCACTGGCGCGGGGGTCGCGGCCCACGATGGCGTGCGGGCGCGTGGTGCGCTCCGGGTCCTCCGACGGGTGGGTGGTCATCGCGGCCGGACTCGGGCCGTCCTCCTGGCTGAGGATCTCCCGCGCCGCGGAGAGCGACAGGCCCAGGGCGAGCTCGGGCGTGATGTCGGCGTTGGCGAGGCCACGGGCGCCGTCCGTTCCAAAGAGTCGAGGCATAACGGGCACTGTACCGACGCACACGGCCTGCTCCCCCGCATCCGGGCGTGGCGGCCTTCACACCCCGGGGACGCCGAAGGGCCCCCGCCAACCGGCGAGGGCCCTTCGGGTACAGCAGGTGAGATCAGCGCTTGCTGAACTGCGAGGCCTTGCGGGCCTTCTTGAGACCGGCCTTCTTGCGCTCGATCGCACGCGGGTCACGCGT
This sequence comes from Kytococcus sedentarius, assembly GCF_041937525.1. Classification (GTDB taxonomy): domain Bacteria; phylum Actinomycetota; class Actinomycetes; order Actinomycetales; family Dermatophilaceae; genus Kytococcus; species Kytococcus sedentarius_A. The sequence goes on along the minus strand of NZ_CP169391.1, from coordinate 122,025 downwards.
GAGGAAGCCAGCCTTCTTGAGGGCCGGGCGGTTGAGCTCGGAGTCGATCTCGTTCAGGGCACGGGCGACGCCCAGGCGCACGGCGCCGGCCTGACCGGACTTGCCGCCACCGTGGACGCGGACCATCACGTCGAACTGGTCCTTGAGCTCCAGCAGCGACAGCGGGTCGTTGACCTCCTGCTGGTGCAGCTTGTTGGGGAAGTACTCCTCCAGCGGCAGACCGTTGATGGTCCAGGTGCCGGAGCCCGGCACCAGGCGCACGCGGGCCACGGCCTGCTTGCGGCGCCCCAGACCGGCGCCGGGGCCGGAGGCCATCGGGCGACGCTCGGCGTCACCCTGCTCCTCGGCCACCGGGGCGGACTCGGAGGTGTAGGACGTCATGGGGGTCTCGTCGCCCTCGACGTCGGTGAAGTCGGTGGTGTTCTCAGCCACGGGTTTCTCCTTGGTGTCTCGTCAGCGCAGGGCCCGTGGCCTTACTGCGCAACCTGGGTGATCTCGAAGGGCTGGGGCTGCTGCGCGGCGTGGGGGTGCTCCGCGCCGGCGTAGACCTTCAGCTTGGCGATCTGCTGACGGCCCAGGCGGTTCTTGGGGAGCATGCCGCGAACGGCCTTCTCCACCGCACGGGTGGGGTGCTTCTCCAGCATCTCGGCGTAGGTCTCCGAGCGCAGACCACCCGGGAAACCGGAGTGGCGGTAGGCACGCTTCTGGGCGAGCTTGGCGCCGGTCAGGGCGACCTTCTCGGCGTTGATGATGATGACGAAGTCGCCGGTGTCGACGTGGGGCGCGAAGTTGGCCTTGTGCTTGCCGCGCAGCAGAGCTGCGGTGTGGCTCGCGAGGCGGCCGAGCACCACGTCGGTGGCGTCGATGACGTGCCAGGTGCGGCCGTCCAGGATCTCCGCCTGCTTCGGGGTGTGGGTACGCATGAATCGCACTTTCTCGAGGGTCGTACAGGGGGTCGCGCGCTGACGGAGGGCCGTTCCACAGTGGGTCCCGCACACCCGCAGGTGGCGGACAGCGTCGTGGAGTGCGCATCCGGCACAGCGCCGACGACCAATTCTACGGGCTCCGCCGGGTGGCTCCAAGTCGCGGATGGGGTGCCGCAACTCCCCGGAACGATGCGGATTCCGGGCGCTGTCGGGGTTGGGCAGCAGTCGTGTGCACATGTTGTGTGCACAGGTATTGTGCACACATGTCGACTCCCACCGGTGGCCGTGCCGACTCCCGCGCCCTCGCCCACCCGATGCGCACCCGCATCGTCGCCGAGCTGCGGCTGCACGGCCCGGCGACCTCGGCGGATCTGGCGCGGCGCCTGGACACGAACACCGGGGTGACCAGCTACCACCTGCGCGCCCTGGGCGGGGCGGGTTTCGTCACGGCACAGAATGGACCCGGCAGGCGGCGCGTCTGGTCGGCGGTGCAGGACTCGTGGGCCGTGACCACCGAGGTGGACGAGACCGAGTCGGCCCTGGCCACCTGGCTCGACCACGACCTGGTGGACCTCATGGCCAAGCGCGCCCACACGCACGTGGACGCCGCACCCGAGGACCCCACCTGGCAGGCAGCCACGGGACTGCGCGACGACGCGGTGCTCGTGAGTGCCGACCAGGCCGTGGCGCTGCGCGCGGAGCTCGATGCGGTGCTCGCCCGCTACCGCCGCATCGGGCAGGGCACCCCCGGGGCGCAGCGGGTGGTGGCGTGGACGGCGCTGCTCCCGGTCAGCGACGACTGACCACCAGCGGCCGGCGAGCCGCACGAAGAGGACGGGGACCGGTCGAGCAGGTCGACAGATCCCCGCCCTCGGGACTCAGATCCGATCAGAAGAGACCGTCACCGGCTCCAGCCGTACGACCGTCCTTGACCACGAAGGAGTCCACGGCTTGGTCCACGGCGACCGGAGCAACCTGCTGGTTGTTCTCGGAGTTGGGAGGCACGGTGCCCGTCACGGCGGGGCCCGCCACTGCGAGTGGAACGGCCACGCGCTCCTGCCCTCGCCGGACCCACGCCGCGAGGGCGGCGTCATAGACGGGCTGGACGTCGGTCGCGGCACATCCGGCGGGGGGCACGACCGCACCGATGCCGGGTGCGTTCGTGCTCGTGTACCGGATGATCGAGGTGGGCTGTGCCAACGGGGTGACAACCACCTTCTCGACGATGCGGCCGCCGAAGGTGGCACCGTCACCGAAGTTCATGGCGAGATCCGCCTCGCCAGAACCACCAGTGGGCGTGATGGTCCCGGTCGGGGTCCAGAGGTGCGTCTCCGTCCCGGGAGTTCCCACACGCGGGGTCGAGTACCAGTCGGGTTGGCGAGCCGTGGAGCCCCAGCTGGTGATGAGGTTCTTGCTGCGGCGAGTGTCCAGCGGCCCGGAGGTGTGGACGAAGTCGATCCGGAAACGGACCGGGTTCCCCTGCATGTCGACCATCTCGATCGGCGTCGCGCCGTCGTTGCGGAGGTTGGTGTAGGCGGTGCCCAGGAACCCGTTCCCGGACTGGACCACCTGATAGAAGTTGATGGTCAGCGGTCCCGCCTGGTTGACCAACCGCTGGCGCGCGTCCGCGAACGCCTTGTCGACCGCCGCCTGCAGGGCCGTGGGGTCGCAGGTGACAGAGGCTGCGAGCGCGGGGACGCTTGACGCGAGGACCACTGCTGGGGCTGACCACGCGGCGCCCTTGACGAGGGACCGACGGGAGGGTGCGGACATGCAAGAACCTTTCTGGGAGAACGTCGCAAAATTCTACGACGGCCCGTCGTATCAGGCCGAGACCCACGGCGTGTGATGCGTCACTCTCCTGTGCGAGTTCCTGTGGATCAGGTGAGCGGCCCCCGCATCGACCGGGCCTCCTCTGCACGGGTGGCCAGGTCAGCGTCGTCGGGGTAGTCCACCTGAGTGAGCGTGAGCCCGTGCGCGGGCATGACGGTCACGGCCCCGATGCGCTGGCGGCCCTCGAGCACCTCCCGCGGCCACTCGATGGGGCGGCGGCCCTCCCCCACCGGAACGACGGCACCCACGAGGGCGCGCACCATGGAGTGGCAGAACGCGTCGGCCACCACCTCGCCGGCCACCCAGCCCTCCTCGGTGCGCGTCCAGGCGAAGCGCTCCAGCGTGCGCACGGTGGTGGCGCCCTCGCGCGGCTTGCAGAAGGCGGCGAAGTCGTTCAGACCCACCAGCTGCTGGGCCGCGGCAGCCATGGCCTCGACGTCCAGCGAACGGCGCCAGGCCACGACCATGCCGCGGCGGCGCGGATCCAGGGTCTCTCGACGATCGCAGAGCAGATAGCGGTAGTGCCGGCGCAGGGCGGAGAAGCGGGCGTCGAAGGCGTCCGGGACCTCCGCGGCGCGCTGCACGACCAGGTCCGGCGGGAGCACCCCGGCCAGCCGGGACACCAACGCGGCAGCGGGCGCGCGGTCGGAGCGACCCGGGACGGCCCGCCATGCCTCGTCGTCCACGTCGAGGTGACACACAGAGCCCGTGGCGTGCACCCCCGCATCGGTCCGGCCGGCCACGGTCAGGGACACGTCGGCGGTGCGCAGGACGGTGGCCAGCCCCCGCTCGAGCTCCTCCTGCACCGTGCGTAGCCCCGGCTGCCGCGCCCACCCGTGGAAGTCGTGGCCGTCGTAGGCGAAGTCGAGACGGATGCGGGGCATGCGCGGCAGGCTACCGGGGGAGCCCTCCCATTCAGCCTCTCCCCACCCCACCGGACGTGAGCGTCCCCACAGGCTCGCTCCTCGATCCCCGCCCGCGCACCACCTACGCTCGATCCCATGCCTGAGTACCCCGATCTCACGCGCCTGGGTGCCGTCCTGTTCGACCTCGACGGGGTGCTCACCCCCACCGCCGAGGTGCACATGCGCGCCTGGGACGCCCTCTTCACCGCGTTCCTCGCGGAGCACTCGGCGCGCACCGGCGAGGACCACACCCCGTACACCGAGCAGGACTACTACGACCACGTGGACGGCAAGCCCCGCTACGACGGCGTCCGCGACCTCCTGACCTCCCGCGGCATCACCCTGCCGGAGGGCACGCCCGAGGACGCACCCGACGCCCTCACCGTGCGGGGACTGGGGAACCGCAAGAACGCCGCCTTCACCGACGTCCTCTCCCGCGATGGGGTGACGCCCTACCCGGGATCCGTCGCCCTCGTGGAGCACCTGGCCGCCGCCGGCACCCCGATGGCGATCGTCTCCTCCTCCGCCAACGCGCCCGCCGTCCTGCGTGCCGCCGGGCTGGACCGCCACTTCGAGGTCGTCGTGGACGGGCGGGTCGCCGCCGAGCAGGGCCTGCCGGGCAAGCCCGCCCCCGACACCTTCCTCGCCGCCGCCGAGGCGCTCAGCGCGAGCCCCGCGGACGCGGCGGTGGTCGAGGACGCCACCTCCGGGTGCCGCGCTGCCGCGGACGGCGGGTTCGCCCACGTCATCGGCGTGGACCGCGGCGCCGGCGCCGCCGCCCTGACCGATGCGGGCGCCACCCTCGTGATCACCGACCTCCAGGAGCTCGTCCCGTGACCGCCGCCAGCCACGTCACGACCGGCGCCGACGGCGCCCCCCGCACCGACCCGATGGACCGCACCCGCTTCCCCATCGACCCGTGGCGCCTGGTCGAGACCTCCCCCAGCCCCGACGACCAGGGCCTCACCGAGACGCTCTTCGCCGTCGCGAACGGCTACCTCGGCCTGCGCGGGAACCCCGAGGAGGGCCGCGAGGCCCACGCCCACGGCACCTTCGTCAACGGTTTCCACGAGACCTGGCGCATCAAGCACGCCGAGGAGGCCTACGGCTTCGCCAAGGTGGGCCAGACCATCGTCAACGCCCCGGACGCCAAGCTCATGAAGCTGTACGTGGACGACGAGCCGTTCATCCTCGCCACCGCAGACGTGGAGTCCTACGAGCGCACCCTGGACCTGCGCACCGGCATCCTGTGCCGCGAGGTGGTGTGGCGCACCTCCGCCGGCAAGCGGTTGCGGGTGCGCTCCGAGCGCATGGTCTCCTTCGCCGAGCGCCACCTCGCCCTGCTCTCCCTCGAGGTGGAGATGCTCTCCGGCGATGCGGCGCTCACCGTCTCCAGCCAGATCCTCAACCGACAGGACGGCACCGACGAGTACGCCGTCGGCTCCGAGGCGATGGGGGCCGGCTTCGACCCCCGCAAGGCCGCCTCCTTCGGCCACCGCGTGCTGCAGCCGCAGGCCCAGGAGTCCACCGGCGAGCGCCTGCTGATGGGGTGGCGCACCACCAACTCACGCATGACCCTGGGCGTGGGCGCCGAGCACCACGTGACCACCGATGCGGAGGTGCGCACCAGCCAGCTGGTGGACGACGACCAGGCCAAGCAGGTCTACTCGTTCCGCCTCGCCGAGGGACAGCGCTTCCGGGTGGACAAGTGGCTCACCTACCACTCCTCCACCGGCGTGCCCGTGGCCGAGCTGCTGGACCGCTGCCACCGCACCCTGGACCGCCTCGTCCCCGAGGGCGTGGCCGCCGCGCAGGAGGCCCAGGCCGCCTGGCTGGCCGACTTCTGGGCCAACGCCGATGTGGAGGTGCCCGGCGACGGCGCCATCCAGCAGGCCGTGCGCTACGCCCTGTTCTCCCTGGCCCAGGCCGCCGGCCGTGCGGACCGGGAGGGCATCCCCGCCAAGGGCGTCACCGGCAGCGGCTACGAGGGCCACTACTTCTGGGACACCGAGGCGTACGTGGTGCCCTTCCTGACCTACACGATGCCGCACCTGGCCCGCAACGCCCTGCACTTCCGGGCCCGGATGCTGCCGAAGGCCCGCGAGCGCGCCACGGACCTGGCACTGGACGGCGCCCTGTTCCCGTGGCGCACCATCAACGGCGAGGAGGCCTCGGCCTACTACGCTGCCGGCACCGCGCAGTACCACATCGACGCCGACGTGGCCTACGCCCTGACCAAGTACCTCGACGCCACCGGCGACGAGGACCTGGCGCGCCGCGACGGCATCGACATCCTCGTGAGCACGGCCCGCATGTGGACCGACCTCGGCTTCTGGCGCGAGGGCCCCGATCCCAGCTTCCACATCCACGGCGTCACCGGCCCGGACGAGTACACCACCGTGGTGAACAACAACCTGTTCACCAACGTCATGGCCCGCCACAACCTGGAACGCGCCGCCCAGGCCGTCGAGCAGCTGGCCGAGACCGACCCGCAGGCCCACTCCGAGGCCGTCCAGCGGCTGGGCCTGGAACCCGACGAGCCGGAGACCTGGGCCCGCATCGCCGCCGCCGTGCACATCCCGTTCGACGAGGCACTGGGGATCCACCCCCAGGACGACCACTTCCTGGACCGTGAGGTCTGGGACCTCGCGGCCACTCCCCCGGAGAAGCACCCCCTGCTCCTGCACTACCACCCGCTGGTCATCTACCGGTACCAGGTGCTCAAGCAGGCCGATGTGGTGCTGGCCCTGTTCCTGCAGGGTGACCGGTTCACCACCGCCCAGAAGCGGGCCGACTTCGAGTACTACGACCCCATCACCACCGGGGACTCCACGCTCTCGGCCGTGGTGCAGTCGATCATGGCCTCCGAGGTGGGCTACCACCGCATGGCGCTGGACTACTTCCTGCGCTCCCTCTACGTCGACCTCGCGGACGCGCACTCCAACACTGTCGACGGCATGCACATCGCCAACTCCGGCGGCGTGTGGAGCGCCCTGGTGAGCGGCTTCGGCGGCATGCGCGCCGTCGGTGGCCAGATGACCTTCGATCCCCGCCTCCCCGAGGGCTGGGAGGAGCTCACCTTCCGCGTGCAGTGGCAGGGCAGCCGGGTGCGCTGCCGCCTCACCCAGACCGCGTTGGAGCTGACCGCCGAGACCGGGCCGGCGGCCGCCGGGGAGGCCGTCGCCCTCATCGTCCGCGGGACCCCCGTGGCCGTCACCGGGGAGACGACCACTGTCCCCCTCGACGGGCAGGGCGAGCGGCTCGATGAGGTGCTCGCGCCCGGGTGCCACGTGGGGCGGGCCCGCGCCGACGGCTCGGTGATCTCCGCCAGCACCCCCGAGACGGGGCTGACCGGGGCCCCCTGAGCCCACTGACGACACGCGTGAGCCCCCCGACCTCGGAGGAGGTGGGGGGGCTCACGTGTGGGGTGACCTGTCGGTCACCGGCGGCTCGGCAGGGTCAGCTGCCGGCCTTCTTGAAGCCAGCGGCCTCGGCGTCCTCCTCGGACTTGAACCAGACCTCGGCGACGGTGGACTCGAACCAGCGGCCACCGGGCTGGTGGTACTTGCCGGAGTCCATGTTGCCCTTGACCGTGTACTCCTCGGACGGCGCAGCGCCGTCCTCCAGGGCGTTGGCGGCCCCGGCCGGGAGGTCCTTGCCGGACCGGGTCTTGCCGGCCTCGATGGCGTCGCCCTCGGCCACGGCGGCGTCGGCGGCCACAGCCGCGTCCGCGGCGTCGACGGTGTCCGTCGTCGCCTCGGCGGCGGGGGCCTCGGCAGCAGTGTCCTCCACCGGCACGGCGGCGGACGCGGCGTCGACCTCAGCGGTCTCCTCGGCCGGGGCGGCCTCGGCAGCGGCGGTGTCGGCAGCCGTGGCCCGCGCGGCGTTCTGGTTCGCACGCTCGGCCTCGGTCACGACGGCCTTGCGGGCCACCGGCTCGCGGACGAGCTCGATGACGGCCATCGGCGCGTTGTCACCGTTGCGCGGCGCCAGCTTCACGATGCGGGTGTAACCACCCTCACGGTCGGCCACGTCCGGGGCGATCTCCGTGAACAGCTTGTGCACGACGGACTTGTCGCGGATCACGGTCATGACCTTGCGACGGTTGTGCAGGTCACCCTTCTTGGCGAAGGTGATCATGCGCTCGGCCAGGGGACGCAGGCGCTTGGCCTTGGCCTCCGTGGTCGTGATGCGGTCGTGCTCGAACAGCGAGGTGGCCAGGTTGGCCAGCAGCAGCCGCTCGTGCGCCGGGCCACTGCCCAGGCGCGGGCCCTTCTTCGGGGTAGGCATGTGATTTCTCCTGTGCTTTCCAAGTGTCAGCGACGCCCGCTGCGCGGCCGCCGGATGTCACTGCGGGCGGACCCTCAGTACTGCTCGTCCTCGAGGACCTCGTCACCGGCGTCGGCCTCGTCGTCCTCATCGCGGTCGAGCACGATGGTGGACGGGTCGAAGTCGGCCGGGGTGTCCTTCAGGGCCAGGCCGAGCTTGTGGAGCTCCACCTGCACCTCGTCGATGGACTTGTTGCCGAAGTTGCGGATGTCCAGCAGGTCCGCCTGGCTGCGTGCCACGAGCTCACCCACGGTGTGGATGCCCTCGCGCTTCAGGCAGTTGTAGGAACGCACGGACAGGTTGAGCTCCTCCACCGGCAGCGCCAGGTCGGCGGCCAGGGAGGCGTCCGTCTGCACGGTGCCCATCTCGATGCCCTCGGCCTCGACGTTGAGATCGCGCGCCAGACCGAAGAGCTCCACCAGCGTCTTGCCGGCCGACGCCATCGCGTCGGCGGGGGACATGGAGTTCTTGGTCTCGACGTCGACGATCAGCTTGTCGAAGTCCGTGCGCTGCTCGACTCGGGTGGCCTCCACCTTGTAGGTGACGGACAGCACCGGCGAGTAGATGGAGTCGACCGGGATCCGGCCGATCTCCTGCTCCCCGCCCTTGTTCTGCTGCGCCGAGACGTAGCCGCGGCCACGCTCGATGGTGAGCTCGAGGTCGATCGCGCCCTCGTCGTTCAGCGCACCCAGGTACAGGTCGGGGTTGTGCACCTCGACACCGGCCGGGCAGCTGATGTCGGCACCGGTCATCTCACCCGCACCCTGCTTGCGCAGGTAGGCCACCACGGGCTCGTCGTGCTCCGAGGAGAAGACGAGCGACTTGATGTTGAGGATGAGCTCGGTGACGTCCTCCTTCACACCGGGAACGGTGGAGAACTCGTGCAGCACGCCGTCGATGCGGATGCTGGTGACCGCGGCACCGGGGATGCTCGAGAGCAGGGTGCGGCGGAGCGAGTTGCCGAGGGTGTAGCCGAAACCCGGCTCCAGCGGCTCGATGGTGAACCGGGAACGGGCCTCGGAGACCTTCTCCTCGGAGAGGGTGGGGCGCTGGGCAATCAGCACGTGCGTTTCCTTTCCGCGCAGCGACCGCTATATGACGCTGCTCGCAGTGACACCCGACGCGCGCGTCGGGCCAGGGCACCGGTGGCATCTGTCGACCACCGGTGCCGGTGCGCCGGACTCCTGCGGAGCCGGGCGCGGTGGCGACCGGAGTCGCTGATCAGTTCTTGGAGTAGAGCTCCACGATGAGCTGCTCGGTCAGAACGGTGTCGATCTGCTCCCGCATCGGGCGGTCGAAGATCAGGACCCGGAGCGACCCGGGCACGACCTTCATCCACGCCGGGACGGGACGCTCGCCGAAGGTCTCGCGGGCGATCTCGAACGGCTGGGTCTCGACCGACTTCGGACGCACGTCGATGATGTCGAACTTGGACACCTGGTACGACGGGACGTCCACGCGCTGGCCGTTCACCAGGAAGTGACCGTGGGTCACCAGCTGGCGGGCGGCGCGACGGGTCGGCGCGATGCCGGCGCGGTAGATGACGTTGTCGAGACGCGACTCGAGGATGGTCAGCAGGTTGTCACCGGTCTTGCCGGGGCGACGGGCCGCCTCGGCGTAGTAGCGACGGAACTGCTTCTCCATGACGCCGTACATGAAGCGGGCCTTCTGCTTCTCCTGCAGCTGGGCCAGGTACTCCTTCTCCTGCGTCCGACGACGCCCGTGCATGCCGGGCGGGTACGGGCGGGAGTCGAAGCTCTTGTCGTCGCCGACGAGGTCGACCTTGAGACGGCGGGACTTCTTGGTGATGGGGCCGGTGTAACGAGCCATGATTCAGTCCTTTCCTCTCAGAACCGACGGCGCTTGGGCGGACGAACACCGTTGTGGGCGATCGGCGTCACATCAGAGATGGAGCCGACCTCCAGGCCGGTGGCGGTGAGGGAACGGATGGCGGTCTCACGACCGGGGCCCGGGCCCTTGACGAACACGTCGACCTTCTTCATGCCGTGCTCCATGGCACGACGGGCAGCGGCCTCGGCGGCCATCTGCGCGGCGTAGGGGGTCGACTTGCGGGAGCCCTTGAAGCCGACCTGGCCGGCGGAGGCCCACGCGATCACGGCGCCGCTGGGGTCCGTGATGGAGATGATGGTGTTGTTGAACGTCGAGCGGATGTGCGCGTGGCCAGCCGCGACGTTCTTCTTGACACGACGGCGCGTGCGCGAGGCCGCGGCGCGAGTCTTGGGGGGCATGCTTACTCCTGACTAGAGCTTGGGGTGAGGAGGCTGAGCGTGGGCTCAGGCCTTCTTCTTGCCGGAAACCGTCTTCTTGGGGCCCTTGCGCGTGCGCGCGTTGGTCTTGGTGCGCTGGCCGCGCACGGGCAGACCGCGGCGGTGGCGCAGGCCCTGGTAGCTGCCGATCTCGACCTTGCGGCGGATGTCGGCGGCCACCTCACGGCGGAGGTCACCCTCGAGCTGGAAGTTGCCCTCGAGGAAGTCACGCAGAGCGACGAGCTGCTCGTCGTTCAGGTCCTTCACCCGGGTGGAGCGGTCGATTCCGCAGGCCTCCACGGCCTGCAGGGCGCGGGTACGACCCACACCGAAGATGTACGTGAGGCCGATCTCCACGCGCTTGTCACGCGGGAGGTCGACACCGATGAGACGTGCCATCGTGTTCCTTGTCCTGTGTTCGTGGAGGTCTGGTGCACCACCAACCCGGGGGGCCACTGCCTCGAATCGATCCAGTGGTTCCGGTCCCCGGCCTCCACGCCGGGGGTGACGTCCCGCAGCTCTGCGGGGGTCGGGTGGTGCGTTGTCATCGTGCTGTTGTCAAGCAGTCGTCCCCGGCGGTGCGGGGACGTGCGATCCGTGTCGCGTGCGGCGAGTGCGTCAGCCCTGGCGCTGCTTGTGGCGCAGGTTGTCGCAGATCACCATGACTCGACCGTTGCGGCGAATCACCTTGCACTTGTCACAGATCTTCTTGACGCTCGGCTGAACCTTCATGTGCCAGTGCCTTCGGATCGTGCGTGCACGCCCGCAGGGGGACCCCACAGGCGTGAACGGTGCGGATGGTGCGTGAGTGCTGGGGGCGGGGCCCTCAGCGGTGGCGGAAGACGATGCGTCCGCGGGACAGGTCGTACGGGCTGAGCTCCACCACCACACGGTCCTCGGGGAGGATCCGGATGTAGTGCTGACGCATCTTGCCCGAGATGTGGGCGAGAACCACGTGGCCGTTGGTCAGCTCCACGCGGAACATCGCGTTCGGCAGAGCCTCGACGATCGTGCCCTCGACCTCAATGACGCCGTCCTTCTTGGCCATGTCCTCCGCTACTCACTTGGTCGGCCTCGCCCCGGATGGGTCCGGCCATAGACTGCGGGTCCGGTGCCCTCCTGCCCGCAGGCAGGATGAGGACACACGAATACCCGACTGGTCAGCCTATCGCACAAGGGCGCCGGGCACGAATCCGCGCACGGATCCGCCGGATCAGTCCCCCAGCGGGGCGAACGAGGCGCCCACCTCGGCCAGGCCGGCAGCTCCCCCATCGAGCTCCGTGAGCACCCACAGTCCCCCGTCGGTCACGGCCACGGTGTTCTCCCAGTGGCAGGCGAGGGACCCGTCATCGGTGACCACCGTCCATTCGTCGGACAGGGTGTGGCTCTCAGGACTCCCCAGCGTGACCATCGGCTCGATGGCCACGGTCAGGCCCGTGGGCACGGTGCCGCCCGATCCCCGGGCCGCATAGTTGGGGATCCACGGGTCCATGTGCATCTCCCGCCCGATCCCGTGTCCGCCGTACTCCTCGACGATGCCGTAGGTCAGCCCCCGCTGTTCCTCCCGCTCCTCGAGCAGCTCCTGGATGGCCTCCCCGATGGCGAACAGCTTGCCGCCGCTGCGCAGCGCCCCGATGCCGTGCCACATCGACAGGCGGGTGTCCTCCACCAGGGCGTCAGTGGCCGTGTCCGCCGGCGCCCCCGGCACCACCCACGAGCGCGCGGCGTCACCGTGCCAGCCGTCCACGATGGCGCCGCAGTCGACGCTCACGAGGTCGCCGGCAGCCAGCGTGCGCTCCCCCGGGATGCCGTGGACGACCTCGTCGTTCACGCTCACACAGAGGGAGGCCGGGAAGCCGTGGTAGCCCTTGAAGCTGGGGACCGCACCGGCGCCGCGGATCGAGTCCTCGGCCACCGCATCGAGCTCGGCGGTGCTGCGACCGGGCTCGAGGGACTCCCGCACCAGCTCCAGGGTGCGGGCGACGACCAGGCCGGCGGCCCGCATCGCGCCCAGCTCCTCCCGGCTCCTGCCGGTGAGCCGCTTGCCCCGCCCCAGCACGTCAGGCCGGGCCGGCGAGGGGGTCGAGCACCTCGGTGATGCGCTGCGTGACCTCGTCGACCTCGCCGAGGCCGTCCACGCGCTCGAGCAGGCCACGCTTGTCGTACGCCTCACTGAGCGGCGCGGTCTGCTCGGTGTAGACGTCCATGCGGTGACGCACGACCTCCTCGGTGTCGTCCTCCCGCCCCTCGATCTCGGCGCGCTTCAGCAGGCGCTGGACGACCTCCTCGGTGTCCACCACGAGCTCGAGCACGACGTCGAGCGACTGGCCGGTCTCCCGGAGCATGGCGTCGAGCGCCTCCACCTGGCCGAGGTTGCGCGGGTAGCCATCCAGCAGGAAGCCCTCCTGCGCGTCGGACTGCGCCAGCCGGTCCTCCACGATGCGGTTGGTGAGCTCGTCGGGGACCAGTGCGCCGGAGGCGGTGATCTCCTTGACCTGCTTGCCCAGGTCGGTCTCGGCCTTGATGTTGGCGCGGAAGATGTCACCGGTGGAGATGGCCGGGATGCCGTAGCGCTCGGCGATGAGCGCGGCCTGGGTGCCCTTGCCGGCCCCGGGGGGACCAAGGATGATCATGCGGGTCATCGGAGGAATCCTTCGTACTCGTGCTGCTGCAGCTTGGACTCGATCTGCTTCACGGTCTGCAGTCCGACACCCACGACGATGAGCAGCGAGGCACCGCCGAAGGGGAAGTCACCGATCGCGCCGAGACGGTCGAACGCGTAGAGCGGGATCAGGGCCAGGATGCCCAGGTACAGGGCACCGGGGGCCGTGATGCGGTTGAGGACGTAGCGCAGGTACTGGGCCGTCGGACGCCCGGCACGGACGCCCGGCACGAAACCGCCGTAGCGCTTCATGGAGTCCGCGACGTCGTCCGGGTCGAAGGTGATCGACGTGTAGAAGAAGGCGAAGAAGACGATGAGGCCGAAGTACACGATCACGTAGACCGGGTCGGTGCTCATCTGCAGGTGCCGCGAGACCCACTCCACCCAGCCCGGCGGGCGCGAGCCGTCGTTGGGCGTCTGGAACTGGGCCACCATCATCGGCAGCATCAGGATGGAGCTGGCGAAGATGATGGGGATCACGTTCGCCATGTTGAGCTTCAGCGGGATGTACGTGGAGGTGCCGCCGTACATGCGACGCCCCACCATGCGCTTGGCGTACTGCACCGGGACCCGGCGCTGGCACTGCTCCACGAACACGACGATGGTCAGGATCACCAGGCCCAGCAGCAGCACCATGACGAACTTGTCCCAGCCGCGGTCCTTGATGGCCCACAGCGAGCCGGGGAAACCAGCAGCGATGGCGGTGAAGATCAGCAGCGACATGCCGTTGCCGATGCCCTTCTCGGTGATGGTCTCACCGAGCCACATCACCAGGCCGGTGCCGGCGGTGAGGGTCAGCACCATCAGCGCAACGGTCCACAGGGACTCGCTGGTCATGACCGTGGGGCAGTCGGCCGGGGTGCCGCCGAACAGCTGGTGCGGGTTGCGCGCGAAGCTGATGAGGGTGGTGGACTGCAGCACGGCCAGACCGATCGTCAGGTAGCGCGTGTACTGCGTCATCTTGGCCTGCCCGGCCGAACCCTCCTGCTTGAGGCGCTCGAAGTGCGGGATCACCACGGTGAGCAGCTGCACGATGATGCTCGCGGTGATGTAGGGCATGATCCCCAACGCGAAGATCGACAGCTGGAGCAGCGCCCCGCCCGAGAACATGTTGGTGAGGCCCAGCAGGGAGTTCGACCCCGTCCCCAGGGCCTGACAGGTCTGCACCAGGCTGTAGTCGATGCCCGGGGTCGGCACGTGCGACCCGAGGCGGAACAGCGCCATGATCGCGAGCGTGAACAGCAACTTGCCACGCAGATCGGGAGTCAGGAACGCCCGACCGAATGAGCTGAGCACGAAACCTCCATGTGGACCGACCCGCGGCGGTGCGTCCGATCGAGCGTGCCGGGCGGGCACGTCCTGCGGGTGACGGGGCGGTCCGGCACGTACCGGACGACCCAGGATGGCGCATGTGGCGCTAGGTGACCCTAACACCAGCAGGGCCCCACTCCGTCAGCGACGGGTGGGGCCCTGCGTGGCAGTGGTCAGAGGACCTCAGAGCGTGGTGGTGGAACCACCCGCAGCGGAGATCTTCTGCTCGGCCGAGGCCGAGAACTTGTCGGCGGTGACGTTGACCGCGACCGAGATCTCACCGGAACCGAGCACCTTGACGGGCTGGTTCCTGCGGACGAGGCCGGCCTCGACCAGGGTCTCGGCGTTCACCTCGCCACCCTCGGGGAAGTGCGTGGCGATCTGGTCCACGTTCACGACCTGGTAGGTCACCTTGAACGGGTTCTTGAAGCCGCGCAGCTTCGGCAGACGCATGTGCAGCGGCGTCTGGCCACCCTCGAACCGCTCGGGCACCTGGTAACGAGCCTTCGTTCCCTTGGTACCGCGACCGGCGGTCTTGCCCTTCGAGGCCTCACCACGACCCACACGGGTCTTGGCCTTCTTGGCACCGGGGGCCGGGCGGAGGTCGTGGACCTTCAGCGGCGACTCGGCCGCCGCGGCCTGTGCGGTCTCGGCGTTCGTGTCCTTGGTTGCCATCCTCAGTTCACCTCCTCCATCGTCACCAGGTGGGTGACGCTCTTGACCATGCCCCGGATCTCCGGGCGGTCCTGCTTCTCGACCGAGTGGCCGATCCGCTTCAGCCCGAGGCTGCGCAGCGTCTCACGGTGCTGCGGCTTCGCGCCGATCGCGGAACGGACCTGGGTCACCTTGAGCGTGGCCATCAGGCCCCCTCTCCGGCAGCCGCGGCACGGGCGCGCAGCATGGCGGCGGGCGCCACGTCCTCGAGCGGCAGACCACGGCGCGCGGCCACGGCCTCCGGCTGCTCGAGCTGCTTCAGTGCCTTCACCGTGGCGTGCACGATGTTGATCTGGTTGTCCGAACCCAACGACTTGGTCAGCACGTCGTGGATGCCGGCGCACTCCAGCACGGCGCGGACCGGACCACCGGCGATCACACCGGTACCGGGCGCGGCCGGACGGAGCATGACGATGCCAGCGGCGTCCTCACCCTGGGTGGGGTGCGGGATGGTGCCGCCGATGCGGGCGACGCGGAAGAAGTTCTTCTTCGCCTCCTCGACACCCTTGGAGATCGCCAGCGGCACCTCCTTGGCCTTGCCGTAGCCGACGCCGACGTTGCCGTCGCCGTCGCCCACCACGACCAGGGCGGTGAAGCTGAAGCGACGACCACCCTTCACGACCTTGGCCACACGGTTGATGGTGACGACGCGCTCGAGGTACTGGTTGCCCTCGTCGCGACCGCCGTCACGGCCACCGCGACCACCACGGCCGCCGTCGCGACCACCGCGACCGCTGTCGCGGCCTCCGCGGCCACCACGGTCGTTGCGGTCGTTGCGGTCGTTGCCGGACCGCTCGTTGGTGCGGTCACCAGCGCTGGTCTTCTGAGCCTCTGCGCCGGTGAGCTCGCCTCCCTGCTGAGTCTCAGCCATCAGAGGTCCTTTCCCTGAGTTGCTCGGGTCATGTCAGTCATCACAGCGCCAGACCACCCTCACGGGCACCGTCGGCGACGGCGGCGACGCGACCGGCGTACCGGTTGCCACCACGGTCCAGGACGACGGCCTCGACACCGGCGGCCTTGGCGCGCTCGGCCACGAGCTCGCCGACCTTGCGGGCCTTGGCGGACTTGTCGCCCTCGGTGCCGCGCAGCTCGGTCTCCATGGTGGAGGCCGACGCGAGGGTCCGGCCCTCCACGTCGTCGATCACCTGGACGAACACGTGGCGGCTCGACCGGTGCACGGCCAGGCGGGGGCGCTCGGCGGTGCCGGAGACCTTCTTGCGCAGACGGGCGTGGCGACGGCCGCGCGCGGCGACGCTGCCCTGGGCACGCTTCACGATCTTTGCCATGGCTTACTTACCAGCCTTTCCGACCTTGCGGCGGATGTGCTCGCCTTCGTAGCGCACACCCTTGGCCTTGTACGGGTCGGGCTTGCGCAGCTTGCGGATGTTGGCCGCGACCTCGCCCACGAGCTGCTTGTCGATGCCGCTCACGGAGAACCGGGTCGGGCTCTCGACGGCGAAGGTGATGCCCTGGGGGGCCTTCACCAGGATCGGGTGCGAGTAGCCGAGCGCGAACTCCAGGTCCGAGCCCTTGGCCACCACGCGGTAACCGGTGCCGTTGATCTCGAGGGTCTTGGAGTACCCCTCGGTCACACCGACCACCATGTTCTGCACCAGGCTGCGGCTCAGGCCGTGACGGGCGCGGGAGTCGCGCTCGTCGTCGGGGCGGGAGAGCTCCACGGCCCCCTCATCGTTCTTCGCCACCGTGATCGGCCCGGGGATCGTGACGGAGAGCTCACCCTTGGGGCCCTTGACCTTCACGTCCTGGCCATCGATGGTCACGTCGACACCACTGGGCACAGTGACGGGAAGACGTCCAATACGAGACATTCTCTAGTTCCTTCCTCGTCCTGGGCTCACCAGACGTAGGCGAGGACTTCCCCGCCCACGCCCTTGGCTGCAGCCTGCTTGTCGGTCAGAAGGCCCGAGGAGGTCGACAGGATCGCGATACCCAGGCCACCGAGGACCTTGGGCAGGTTGGTCGACTTGGCGTACACACGCAGACCGGGCTTGGACACCCGGCGAACACCTGCGATGGAACGCTCCCGGTTCGGGCCGTACTTCAGGGAGATGACGAGGGTCTTGCCGACCTCCGCCTCCTCCTCGGTCCACTCACCGATGTAACCCTCGGCCTTGAGGATGTCGGCGATGTGGGCCTTCAGCTTCGAGAACGGCATGCGGACCTCGTCGTGCTGCGCCGAGTTGGCGTTGCGCACGCGGGTCAGCATGTCCGCGATCGGATCAGTCATGGTCATGGGCAGTCGCGCCCTTCCTCATCCTGGTTTCGCCGGGTGGAGCGGGTTCCCGCTCCCTGTGCGCCGCAGCGCACCCGGGGACCTGTGATGGAGTGGAGTGGATAAAGAACCTGGGTCACCAGGAGGACTTGGTGACGCCCGGGAGCTGGCCGGCGTGGGCCATCTCGCGCAGGCAGATGCGGCACAGGCCGAACTTGCGGTACACCGAGTGCGGACGGCCGCATCGCTGGCACCGCGTGTAGGCGCGCACGGCGAACTTCTGCTTCTTGGCAGCCTTGTTCTTCAGAGCGGTCTTCGCCACGATCAGTTCTCCTTGAACGGGAAGCCCAGCGCGCGAAGCAGCGCACGGCCCTCGTCGTCGGTCTCGGCAGTGGTCACGACCGTGATGTCCATCCCGCGGACGCGGTCGATCTTGTCCTGGTCGATCTCGTGGAACATCGACTGCTCCGTGAGGCCGAAGGTGTAGTTGCCCTTGCTGTCGAACTGCTTCGGCGACAGACCGCGGAAGTCACGGATACGGGGCAGGGCCACCGACACCAGACGGTCCAGGAACTCCCACATGCGGTCCCCACGCAGGGTGACGTTCGCACCGATGGGCATGCCCTCGCGCAGCTTGAACTGGGCGATGGACTTCTTGGCCCGGTTCACGCGCGGCTTCTGACCGGTGATGGTGGTCAGGTCGCGGATCGCGCCGTCGATGAGCTTGGAGTCGCGGGCGGCATCGCCCACACCCATGTTCACGACGACCTTGGTGACGCCGGGGATCTGCATCACGTTGGCGTAGCCGAACTCGGCCTGGAGCGCGTCGCGGATCTCGGAGCGGTAACGCTCCTTGAGACGCGGCACCGAACGCTCGGCCGGAGCAGCGGTCTGCTCGGTCATCTCAGTGGTCTCACTCATGCCAGGTCCTTGCCCGAGCGCACGGACACACGGGTCCGGGTGGCCTTGGTGCGGCCGTTGCGCTCGACGTTCTCGACACGCGTGCGCACGCGGGTCGGGGTGTTGGTCTCCGGGTCCACCAGCGCCACGTTGGACACGTGGATGGGGGCCTCGACGATCTGGATGCCGCCAGCGCCACCGCCCACACCAGCCTTGGTGTGCTTGGTCACGCGGTTGATGCCCTCCACGAGCACGCGGTTGCGCTCGGGGTAGACCTCGATCACTCGACCGGTCTTCCCGCGGTCACCGCCGTTCTCCTGCTTGCGGCCGGTCACCACCTGGACCAGGTCGTTCTTCTTGATCTTCATCTTCGCCATGGCTCAGATCACCTCCGGGGCCAGCGACACGATGCGCATGAACTGGTTGTCACGCAGCTCGCGGCCGACCGGGCCGAAGATGCGGGTGCCACGGGGCTCCCCGTCGGCCTTGAGGATGACGGCGGCGTTCTCGTCGAAGCGGATGTAGCTGCCGTCGGGACGGCGGCGCTCCTTCGTCGTGCGGACGATGACCGCCTTCACGACATCACCCTTCTTCACGTTGCCGCCGGGGATGGCGTCTTTCACCGACGCGACGATCGTGTCGCCGATGCCGGCGTAGCGACGGCCCGAACCACCGAGAACACGGATGCAAAGGATCTCCTTCGCACCGGTGTTGTCGGCGACGCGCAGTCGCGACTCCTGCTGGATCACTGCAAACTCCTGTCGTCGAGCAGGTTCTCACCCCGCCGTACGGGGGTGAGCCTTGCCGAACCGGATGGGCTGAAGGTGGGGTCGGACACCGGGTCCCGCTGGCGCGGGGCCGGGCGGGACCACGGTGCGGGTCCCCACCATCGATGGGTCTTACTTGGCCTTCTCCACGACCTCGACCAGGCGCCAGCGCTTGGTCGCAGAGGTCGGGCGGGTCTCGGCGATGCGGACGAGGTCGCCGATACCGGCGGTGTTCTCCTCGTCGTGCGCCTTGACCTTCTTGGTCTTGCGGATGACCTTGCCGTACAGGGCGTGCTTCACGTGCTCCTCGAGTGCGACGGTGATGGTCTTCTCCATCTTGTCGGACACGACGTAGCCGCGACGCTCCTTGCGGAACTGGCGGCCACCGGGAGCCAGCAGCTTGCCGGACTCGGACACCTCGGGCGTGGTCTGCTCGGACATCAGGCCTCCTGGGCGGCGCGGCCGATGTTGAGCTCGCGCTCGCGCATCTCGGTGTAGATACGGGCGATGTCCTTGCGGACCGCGCGGAGGCGGCTGCTGTTGGACAGCTGACCCGTGGCGGACTGGAAACGCAGGTTGAACAGCTCCTGCTTCGCCTCGGCCAGGGCGTCACGCAGGCCCTGGTCGTCCAGGCCTCGCAGGTCGGTCATCGTCTTGTCGTCGGAGCCGAGCGCCATCAGACGTCACCACCCTCACGTGCCACGATGCGGCACTTCATCGGAAGCTTGTGCATGGCCAGCCGGAGCGCCTCGCGGGCGACCTCGTCGGTCACACCCGAGAGCTCGAACATGATCCGGCCCGGCTTGACGTTGGCGACCCACCACTCGGGCGAACCCTTACCGGAACCCATGCGGACCTCGGCAGGCTTCTTGGTCAGCGGACGGTCGGGGTAGATGTTGATCCACACCTTTCCGCCTCGCTTGATGTAGCGGGTCATCGCAATACGCGCGGACTCGATCTGACGGTTGGTGACGTAGGCGGGGCCCAGGGCCTGGATGCCGTAGTCACCGAAGGCCAGCTGCGTGCCGCCCTTCGACGCGCCACCACGCTTGGGGTGGTGCTGCTTGCGGTGCTTCACACGACGCGGGATCAGCATCAGTTCTCGCCTCCCTCGGCGGCCTTGGCCTCACCGGCACCAGCCGGCGCGGCGTCCGGAGCGTCACGACGCGGGCCACGACCGCGACCACGCGGGGCCTCGCCACCGCGGCCACGGCCCGGGCGGTCGCCCCGGCCACGACGCTGCTGCGGCGCGTTCGCCTGCTCGCGAGCGAGCTCCTTGTCGGTCATGTCGCCCTGGTAGATCCAGACCTTCACACCGATGCGGCCGAACGTCGTCCGGGCCTCGTAGAAGCCGTAGTCGATGTTGGCGCGCAGGGTGTGCAGCGGCACACGACCCTCGCGGTAGAACTCCGTGCGGCTCATCTCGGCGCCGCCGAGGCGACCCGAGCACTGCACCCGGATGCCCTTGGCACCGGCGCGCTGCGCGGACTGGATGCCCTTCTTCATGGCACGACGGGTCGACACACGAGCAGAGAGCTGCTCGGCGATGCCCTGGGCCACGAGCTGGGCGACGGCCTCGGGGTTCTTCACCTCGAGGATGTTGAGCTGGACCTGCTTGCCGGTCAGCTTCTCGAGCTGGCCGCGCAGGCGGTCCGCCTCGGCGCCACGGCGACCGATGACGATGCCCGGGCGAGCGGTGTGGATGTCCACACGCACGCGGTCACGGGTGCGCTCGATCTCGACCTTGGCGATGCCGGCGCGCTCCATGCCGCTGGACAGCAGCTTGCGGATGGCGACGTCCTCGCCCACGAAGTCGGCGTAACGCTGACCCTCGGCGGAGGAGTCGGCGAACCAGCGGCTCTTGTGGTCGGTGGTGATGCCCAGACGGAAGCCGTGCGGGTTGATCTTCTGACCCATCAGCGGGTCCCTCCCTTGGCGTTCTCATCGGTCTTCTGCGACACGAGCACGGTGATGTGGCTCGTGCGCTTCAGGATCTTGCTGGCCCGCCCCTGAGCACGGGGGCGGAACCGCTTCATGCTCGGGCCCTCGTCGACGTAGGCCTCGCTGATGACCAGCGAGCTCTCGTCGAAGGCCGTGGCGTCACGGTCGGCCATGAACCGGGCGTTCGCAATAGCGCTCTGCAGCACCTTCATCACCGGCTCGCTCGCACCCTGCGGGGCGAACTGCAGCACGGCCAGGGCCTCAGAGGCCTGCTTGCCACGGATCAGGTCCACGACGCGGCGAGCCTTCATGGGCGTCACGCGGACGTACCGCGCCTGCGCCTTGGCTTCCATGTCAGTCCCTCTTCAATCGTTCTGGTGGTGAGTGAGTGTGATCGCGGGTGCGATCACGGTGCTGAGATCAGCGACGGCCCTTGCGGTCGTCCTTGACGTGACCACGGAAGGTCTTCGTCGGGGCGAACTCGCCGAGCTTGTGGCCGACCATCGACTCGGTCACGAAGACCGGGACGTGCTTGCGGCCGTCGTGCACGGCCAGGGTGTGGCCGAGCATGTCCGGGGTGATCATCGACCGGCGGGACCAGGTCTTGATCACGTTCTTGGTGCCGGCTTCGTTCTGGGCGTCCACCTTCTTGGCAAGGTGGTCGTCGACGAAGGGGCCCTTCTTGAGGCTACGAGGCATCTCAGGTGCTCCTATCAGCGCTTCTTGCCGGTGCGGCGGCGGCGAACGATCATCTTGTCGCTGCCCTTGCCCTTCTTGCGGGTGCGGCCCTCCGGCTTGCCCCAGGGGCTCACCGGGTGACGGCCACCCGAGGTACGTCCCTCGCCACCACCGTGCGGGTGGTCGACCGGGTTCATGACCACGCCACGCACGGTCGGGCGCTTGCCCTTCCAGCGCATGCGGCCGGCCTTGCCCCAGTTGATGTTGGACTGCTCGGCGTTGCCGACCTCGCCGATGCTGGCGCGGCAGCGGGCGTCCACGTTGCGGATCTCACCGGACGGCATACGCAGCTGGGCGTAGGGGCCGTCCTTGGCGACGAGCTGCACGCGGGTGCCGGCGGACCGGGCGATCTTGGCGCCGCCACCGGGGCGGAGCTCGATCGCGTGGACCACCGTACCGACGGGGATGTTGCGCAGCGGCAGGTTGTTGCCCGGCTTGATGTCGGCCGTGGGGCCCGACTCCACCTGAGCGCCCTGGGCCAGGTTGCGCGGCGCGATGATGTAGCGCTTCTCACCGTCGGCGTAGTGCAGCAGCGCGATGCGCGCGGTGCGGTTGGGGTCGTACTCGATGTGGGCGACCTTCGCCGGCACGCCGTCCTTGTCGGACCGACGGAAGTCGATCAGACGGTAGGCGCGCTTGTGGCCACCACCGATGTGACGGGTGGTGATGCGGCCGGAGGCGTTGCGGCCACCGGACTTGGTCAGCGGGCGCACCAGCGACTTCTCGGGGGTGCTGCGCGTGACCTCGACGAAGTCCGCGGCGCTCGAGCCGCGGCGGCCCGGGGTCGTGGGCTTGTGCTTGCGGATTGCCATGTTTAGGTCCTAGCTCCGTACTCGTGTCTCGTGTCGACTTCTCGGCGGCTCAGTTGCCGGCGCCGAAGATGTCGATCGAGCCTTCCTTGAGCGTGACGATGGCGCGCTTGGTGTCCTTGCGACGGCCGATGCCGAAGCGAGTCCGGCGGGCCTTGCCCTGGCGGTTCATCGTGTGGACCGAGTCGACCTTGACGTCGAAGACCTTCTCGACGGCCAGCTTGATCTCGGTCTTGTTGGCACGCGGGTCAACCAGGAAGGTGTACTTGCCCTCGTCCAGCAGGGCATAGGACTTCTCGGAGACGACCGGCGCGAAGAGGATGTCGCGCGGGTCCTTGTTGACCTGGGTGCTCGACTCGTTGTTCGGGGTGCTCACTGGGCAACCTCCTGCGTCGCAGCGTTCGTGTCGGCAGCGGCCTTCTGGCCACCGGCGATGAAGGCATCCAGCGCACCGGCGGTGAAGAACACGTCGTCGGCGCACATGACGTCGTAGGTGTTCAACTGGTCGGCGAACAGCGCGTGCACGTGCTGCAGGTTGCGCAGGCTCAGCAGCGACAGCTCGTCACCGCGCTCCAGCACGACCAGCAGGTTGCGACGCTCCGTCTGACCACGCAGCAGGGCGTTGACCGCCTTGCTCGAGGGCGCGTCACCCTCGAGGACGGCGCTCAGCACGTGGATGCGGCCGTGGCGGGCACGGTCGGACAGGGCGCCACGCAGGGCGGCGGCCTTCATCTTCTTGGGGGTGCGCTGCGCATAGTCGCGCGGCTGCGGGCCGTGGACGATGCCACCGCCGGCGAACTGCGGCGCGCGGATCGAGCCCTGGCGGGCGCGACCGGTGCCCTTCTGGCGGTAGGGCTTGCGGCCACCACCGCGCACCTCCGCACGGGTCTTGGTGGAGTGCGTGCCCTGGCGGGCAGCGGCCAGCTGGGCCACGACCACCTGGTGGATCAGCGGAACGTTGGCCTCCACGTCGAAGATCTCGGCGGGAAGCTCCACCGAACCGGTGGCCTTGCCAGCGGGGCTGATGATGTCGATCGTCGGCATGTCAGGCTCCCTTCGCGGCGGAGCGCACGAGGACCAGGCCGCCACGGGCACCGGGGACGGCACCCTTGATCAGCAGGAGGCCCTTGTCGGCGTCCACGGCGTGGATCGTGAGGTTCTGGGTGGTCTGACGCTCGCCGCCCATGCGACCCGCCATGCGGGTGCCGCGGAAGACGCGACCGGGGGTGGCGCAGCCACCGATGGAACCGGGCTTGCGGTGGTTGCGGTGCGCACCGTGGGAGGCACCGACACCGGCGAACCCGTGGCGCTTCATGACGCCGGCGAAACCCTTGCCCTTCGTGGTCCCCGTCACGTCGACGGTCGCACCGTTCTCGAAGGTCTCCACGGTGAGCTCCTGGCCCAGCTCGTAGGAGTCCGAGTCAGCGGTCCGCAGCTCGGTCACGTGACGACGCGGCGTGACGCCGGCCTTCTCGAAGTGACCGCGCAGGGGCTTGCTGACCTTGCGGGGGTCGATGTCGCCGGTGGCGATCTGGACGGCGCCGTAGCCGTCGGTGTCCTGGGTCCGCACCTGGGTCACCACGTTCGGGGCGACCTGCACGACCGTCACCGGAACGAGGCGGTTCTCCTCGTCCCAGACCTGGGTCATGCCGAGCTTCGTGCCCAGAACGCCGGCGACGGTGCGCTGCATGGTGTTCTCAGTCATCGTGGCGCTCACAGCTTGATCTCGATGTTCACGTCAGCCGGCAGGTCGAGACGCATCAGGGAGTCCACGGCCTTGGGGGTCGGGTCCACGATGTCGATCAGACGCTTGTGCGTCCGCATCTCGAAGTGCTCTCGGCTGTCCTTGTACTTGTGCGGGGACCGGATGACGCAGAAGACGTTCTTCTCCGTCGGCAGGGGCACAGGGCCCACTACGGTCGCGCCCGCACGGGTCACGGTGTCCACGATCTTCCGCGCCGAGGAGTCGATGACCTCGTGGTCATACGACTTCAGCCGGATGCGGATCTTCTGTCCCGCCATCGGTTCGTTGACTCTCTCTCGTCGTGCCGCTAATGGTCTTGGCGGCCATCCCCCGACCCACGCACTCGGGTGTGTCGCCCTCCTGGGGCACAGCACACCGCTGGCGGCGTTCCGGGGTGGGGGTTCGGCGTGGCCGCTCCCCCGGGATGACCGGGTTCGTGCTCCGGCCGGGCAGTGACCGTCCCGCCGCAGCGAGAAGTGGAGCACTCTCCACGGTCGGACCTGCCTCGTCCAGAAAGGCGATGGTCTACGTCCGCGTCGGTGACCGGTCCAGGTCGTCCGGGATCGTGGTTCTCACGTCCGGCCGGTGAAACACTGGTCACGCGGTGGGGACAGGCAGAGTCATCGCCCAACAAGCAACTTCCCTAGTGTGGCACAGAGCGGGCCGGGCGCCAAATCCGGGTGAGGTGACGTGCAGCGCACGAGCGGTCTCATGCCAGCGTGACCAGCCAGGCGAGCACGGGGGCCACCAGCAGGGCGGGCAGGAGGTCCCCCACCGGGACGGTGCGCACCCGCAGAAGTCCGAACGCGATGCCGACCAGCAGCAGTCCCCCGGCGGCGGTCATGACGTCGACGGCATACATCGGCACCACCTCGCCGGCCAGCAGCCCTACCAGGGTCAGCAGCCCCTGCACCACCAGCACCGAGACCGCCGAGAAGACCACCCCCACCCCGAAGGCCGAGGCGAAGGCCAGGGCGGCGAAGAAGTCCAGGGCGGACTTGAGTGCCAACTGCTCGATGCCCAGCCCCAGGCCGTCGCTCAGCGAGCCGAGCACCGTCAGGGGCCCCACGCAGAAGAGCAGGGACGCGGAGGTCCATCCCTGCACGAAGCGTTCCTGCGGCGTTGCCTCGGGGCTGGCCTCCCCTGCGGTGCCGCCCTCCCTCCCCGGCGCCATCTGGTCCGGCACCGCCAGCACGTCCTGGACCCCCCGCCTCACGAGGCGCCTCTGCAACCACCCTGCCATGCCCTCCATGCGGCGCTCGATCTCCAGCGCGGACCCGGTCACACCACCGATCAACAGCGCGCCGAGCACCAGCAGGACCGGGATGCCCTCCCCCACGGCAGCCTCGAGCTCCGAAGAGGTGACTGCCACCACCGACAGGCCGGCCATCATCAGCGTCACCAGGCCCAGTCCGTCGGTGACCACGTCGTGGATGCGCTGCGGCAGCCGCGCCCCGAAGGCAATGCCTGCCGACGACCCCGCCAGCACCGCGAGCACGTTGAGCAGGGTCCCCGCGCCGGGGAAGAGTCCGTCCATGGCGCACAGGCTACGGACTGGCGCGCACGCCGAAGGCCCCCGACCCCTGGCGGGATCGGAGGCCTTCGTCAACGCGGCTGACCGCGTCGGCACAGTGCCCTCACGGGCGCTCGATCAGTCCAGGATCTTGGTGACCTGGCCGGCGCCGACCGTACGACCACCCTCACGGATGGCGAACTTCAGGCCCTCCTCCATGGCGACGGGCTGGATCAGCTCGACGGACATCTCGGTGTTGTCACCGGGCATGACCATCTCGGTGCCCTCCGGCAGGTTCACCACACCGGTCACGTCGGTGGTGCGGAAGTAGAACTGCGGACGGTAGTTGTCGTAGAACGGGGTGTGACGGCCACCCTCGTCCTTCGACAGGATGTAGACCGAGCCCTCGAACTTCTTGTGCGGGGTGATCGAACCCGGCTTGCAGATGACCTGCCCGCGCTCGATGTCCTCACGCTTCGTGCCGCGGAGCAGCAGACCGACGTTCTCACCGGCGCGGCCCTCGTCGAGCAGCTTGCGGAACATCTCGATACCGGTGACGGTGGTCGTCTGCTTGTCCTCGCGGATGCCGACGATCTCGACGTCGTCGTTCACGTTGAGCACACCGCGCTCGATGCGGCCGGTGGCCACGGTGCCACGACCGGTGATGGTGAAGACGTCCTCCACCGGCATCAGGAACGGCTTGTCGATGTCGCGCTCCGGCTCCGGGATGGACTCGTCGACGGCGGACATGAGCTCCATGAGCTTGTCGCCCCACTCCTGGTCGCCCTCGAGCGCCTTCAGAGCGGACACCTGGACCACCGGGACGTCGTCGCCCGGGAAGTCGTAGGAGGACAGCAGCTCGCGGACCTCCATCTCGACGAGCTCCATGATCTCCTCGTCGTCGACCATGTCGGCCTTGTTGAGGGCCACGACGATGTACGGAACGCCGACCTGGCGGGCCAGGAGCACGTGCTCCTTGGTCTGCGGCATCGGGCCGTCGGTCGCGGCGACCACGAGGATCGCACCGTCCATCTGGGCGGCACCGGTGATCATGTTCTTCACGTAGTCGGCGTGCCCGGGGCAGTCGACGTGCGCGTAGTGGCGCGCCTCGGTCTGGTACTCGATGTGCGCGATGGAGATCGTGATACCGCGCTGCTTCTCCTCGGGCGCCTTGTCGATCGTGTCGAACGGCGACGCCTCATTGAGCTCCGGGTAACGGTCGTGCAGAACCTTGGAGATGGCAGCCGTCAGCGTCGTCTTGCCGTGGTCGATGTGACCGATGGTGCCGATGTTGACGTGCGGCTTGCTCCGCTCGAACTTTGCCTTCGCCACTGGGGTCCTCCTGTTGGACGTGTGGTGTCACGCTGGGGTCACCGCGGGATTGCGGTGGTCAGTGCGTGAGTATTGCTGATTATTGGGAACTGGTGCGAATCAGGCTCAGAGAGTGTACCCGTGCCGGGTCACTCGCCACGAACCTTCTTCACGATCTCCTCGGCGACGTTCTTGGGAACCTCACCGTAGGAGTCGAACTGCATCGAGTAGTTGGCGCGGCCCTGGGTCTTCGACCGCAGGTCACCGACGTACCCGAACATCTCGGACAGCGGCACGGTGCCGCGGACGACCTTGGCGCCCGAGGCGTCCTCCATCGACTGGATGGTGCCACGACGCGCGTTGATGTCACCGATCACGTCACCCATGTACTCCTCGGGCGTACGCACCTCGACGGCCATCATCGGCTCGAGCAGGACCGGGTTGGCCTTGCGGACAGCCTCCTTGAGCGCCATCGAGCCGGCGATCTTGAACGCCATCTCGCTGGAGTCGACGTCGTGGTAGGCGCCGTCCAGCAGGGTGGCCTTGATGCCCACCAGCGGGTAGCCGGCGAGGACACCGAGCTGCATGGCCTCCTGGATGCCCTGGTCCACCGAGGGGATGTACTCGCGCGGGACGCGGCCACCGGTGACGGCGTTCTCGAACTCGTAGAGCGCGGCGTCCTCCTCGCCCTGCTCCAGCGGCTCGAACTTGAGCTGGACCTTGGCGAACTGGCCGGAGCCACCGGTCTGCTTCTTGTGGGTGTAGTCCAGCTTGTCGACCGTGCCGCGGATGGTCTCGCGGTAGGCGACCTGCGGGGCACCCACATTGGCCTCGACCTTGAACTCACGCTTCATGCGGTCCACCAGGATGTCCAGGTGGAGCTCGCCCATGCCGCCGATGACGGTCTGGCCCGTGTCCTCGTCGAGGTTCACGGTGAAGGTGGGGTCCTCCTCGGCCAGCTTCTGGATGGCCGTGGAGAGCTTCTCCTGGTCACCCTTCGTCTTCGGCTCGATGGCCACGTGGATCACCGGCGCCGGGAAGGTCATGGACTCCAGGACCACCGGGTTCTCCGGCGACGACAGCGTGTCACCGGTGGTGGTGTCCTTGAGACCGATGACGGCGTAGATGTGCCCAGCGGACACCTTCTCGACCGGGTTCTCCTTGTTGGCGTGCATCTGGAACAGCTTGCCCAGACGCTCCTTCTTGCCCTTGGTGGCGTTGAGCACGGCCGAGCCGGACGTGATCTCACCGGAGTACACGCGGATGTAGGTCAGCGTGCCGAAGAAGGGGTGCGTGGCGATCTTGAACGCCAGCGCAGCGAAGGGCTCGTCCGCGGAGGGCTTGCGCAGGACCTCGGTCTCCTCGTCGCTGGGCAGGTGCCCCTCGATCGGAGGCAGGTCCACCGGCGACGGCAGGTAGGCCACGACGGCGTCCAGCAGGGGCTGCACACCCTTGTTCTTGAAGGCGGTGCCACAGAACACGGGGTTGACCTCGCCCGCGAGGGTGAGGGTACGCACACCGGCGCGGATCTCGTCCTCGGTGAGGTCCTCCCCGCCCAGGTACTTCTCCAGCAGCGCCTCATCGGACTCGGCGACCTTCTCGACCAGGGCCGCACGGTACTCGTCCGCCTTGTCCTGCAGGTCGGCCGGGATCTCCTCGATCTCGTAGGCCTCACCCAGCGGGGTCTCCTTCGACCAGGTGAACGCCTTCATGCTCACGAGGTCGACCATGCCGATGAAGTCGCTCTCGGCACCGATGGGGAGCTGCATCACCAGCGGGTTCGCACCGAGACGGTCCACCATGGTCTGCACGGAGTAGTAGAAGTCCGCGCCCATCTTGTCCATCTTGTTGATGAAGCACATGCGGGGCACGCCGTACTTGTCGGCCTGACGCCACACGGTCTCGGACTGGGGCTCGACACCCTCCTTGCCGTCGAAGACGGCGACAGCGCCGTCCAGGACGCGGAGGTTGCGCTCCACCTCGACCGTGAAGTCGACGTGGCCGGGCGTGTCGATCAGGTTGATCTGCGTGCCCTTCCAGAAGGAGGTGACAGCAGCGGAGGTGATGGTGATGCCCCGCTCCTTCTCCTGCTCCATCCAGTCGGTCGTCGACGCACCGTCGTGGGTCTCACCCATCTTGTGGTTCACACCCGTGTAGAACAGGATGCGCTCGGTGGTCGTGGTCTTTCCGGCATCGATGTGCGCCATGATGCCGATGTTGCGGACCTGCTTGAGGTCCGTGAGGACGTCCTGTGCCACGGTCTCTCTTCTCGCTCGAGTGTGTGCTTGATCAGGGTGGCCTGCGGGGTGCAGGCGCCGGGACGGTGGTCACCGGGTGGCGGGTGGCCCCCCGGTGACCACGAGGTCACCAGCGGTAGTGCGCGAACGCCTTGTTGGCCTCGGCCATCTTGTGCGTGTCCTCGCGACGCTTCACCGCGGCACCCAGGCCGTTGGAGGCGTCGAGGATCTCGTTCATGAGGCGCTCGGTCATCGTCTTCTCACGACGCTGGCGGGCGTAGCCCACGAGCCAGCGCAGGGACAGCGTGGTGGCGCGACCGGGCTTGACCTCGATCGGCACCTGGTAGGTGGCACCACCGACGCGGCGCGACTTCACCTCGAGGGCGGGACGGATGTTGTCCAGCGCGCGCTTCAGGGTCTGGACGGGGTCGGTGCCGGTCTTCTCCTGGACGCCCTCGAGGGCGCCGTAGACGATGGACTCGGCGACGGACTTCTTGCCGTCCAGCAGGATCTTGTTCACCAGCTGGGTGACCAGCTGCGACCCGTGCACCGGGTCGACGGCCAACGGACGCTTGGGAGCGGGGCCCTTACGAGGCATTACTTCTTCTCCTTCTTGGCGCCGTAGTGCGAACGAGCCTGGTTGCGGTCCTTGACGCCCTGGGCGTCGAGGGCACCGCGGATGATCTTGTAGCGGACACCCGGGAGGTCCTTCACGCCGCCGCCGCGCACGAGCACGATGGAGTGCTCCTGCAGGTTGTGGCCGACGCCGGGGATGTAGGCCGTGACCTCGATGCCGCTGGTCAGGCGCACACGCGCGACCTTGCGGAGGGCCGAGTTCGGCTTCTTCGGGGTGGTCGTGTACACGCGGGTGCACACGCCACGACGCTGGGGCGAGCCCTTCAGGGCCGGGGCGTCAAACTTCTTGACCTTGTCCCGGCGGCCCTTGCGGACCAGCTGGTTGATGGTAGGCACTGATGAAACTCCGTGTTTCGTCGTTGTCGCCGCAGACGCGGCTCCTGGATCAGTCGTGCAACGGACGGGCTGGGGTCACGCGGGAGCCCTGGGCTCCGCACGCGGAACGACCACCCGAGGTGAGTCGCACGCTCCCCCACCTGCACTTCCGTGCCCCGCACGCTGCGAATCGGCCCCGGGCCCCGAGGGGACTCCGGTCGACCAACCGGTGCGCGGGCGGCTCGGCTGCCCGGCAGAGGTGACGCGAGATGGACCCACGCCAATCGATGAGTCTAGGACAAGCACGGGATGGCGCCAAATCGAGCCGAGCGCCCCCATCGGCCCGCGCGGGAGGCACGCTCCCGGGGACGCCGCAGGGCCCACCCGCGGTGGCGAGTGGGCCCTGCGCAGCTGGCCGACGACCGATGGCCGTCAGGCCGCGGTCACCAGCGGTAGTCGCCGGTGTCGACCTCGTCGAGGCGGACGGCCTCGCCGGTGCCCTCGCCGAACGCCGAGAAGTCGAAGCTCTCGAAGTCGGTCATCGAGTACGCCTGGGCCTTGGCCTCCTCGGTGGGCTCCACCGTCACGTTGCGGTAGCGCTGCAGCCCGGTACCGGCCGGGATGAGCTTTCCGAGGATGACGTTCTCCTTCAGGCCCAGCAGCGGGTCGCCCTTGCCGTGCATCGCGGCCTCGGTGAGGACGCGGGTCGTCTCCTGGAAGGAGGCGGCCGACAGCCAGGACTCCGTGGCCAGCGAGGCCTTGGTGATGCCCATCAGCTCGGGACGACCGGAGGCGGGCTTGCCACCCTCGGCCACCACACGGCGGTTCTCGGTCTCGAAGCGGGAACGCTCCACCAGGTCACCGGCCAGGAGGTGCGTCTCACCCTCCTCGATGATGGTGATGCGACGCAGCATCTGCCGCACGATGACCTCGATGTGCTTCTGGTGGATGGACACACCCTGCTGGCGGTACACGCCCTGGACCTCGTCCACCAGGTGCTGCTGCACGGCACGCGGGCCGAGGATGCGCAGGACCTGCTTGGGGTCCACGGCACCCATGACCAGCTGCTGGCCGGCCTCGACCGCCTGGCCCTCCTCGACCAGCACGCGGGCGCGCTTGCCGACGAGGTAGGCGTGCTCCTCGGTGCCGTCGTCCGGCACCAGGATGATGCGGCGCTGCTTGTCCGCCTCCTCGATGCGGATGCGACCGGCGGCCTCAGCGATCGGGGCCACACCCTTGGGGGTGCGGGCCTCGAACAGCTCGACCACACGCGGCAGACCCTGCGTGATGTCGTCACCGGCCACACCACCGGTGTGGAAGGTACGCATCGTCAGCTGGGTACCGGGCTCACCGATGGACTGCGCGGCGACGATGCCGACGGCCTCACCGATGTCCACCAGCTGACCGGTGGCCAGCGAGCGGCCGTAGCACTTGGCACAGGTGCCGACCGACGACTCACAGGTGAGCACCGAACGGACCTTGACCTTGTCGACGCCCGCGGCG
Organism: Kytococcus sedentarius; assembly: GCF_041937525.1. Classification (GTDB taxonomy): domain Bacteria; phylum Actinomycetota; class Actinomycetes; order Actinomycetales; family Dermatophilaceae; genus Kytococcus; species Kytococcus sedentarius_A. Next base: position 90,431 of record NZ_CP169391.1, on the reverse strand, counting down.
ACGAGCTGCTCGATGAGCACGTCACCCAGGTCGTCACCGGCCCGGGCCACGGTCGCCCCATCGGCCTCGACGTCCTCGGCGACGGTGCGCGCGTAGGCGCTCGACTCGACCTCGTCGTCCACGACGACCGTGCCGTCGGCGCCGCGGTGACCAATGGTCACCTGCACGCCCCGGCCGGTACCGCAGTCGGCCTCGCGGACGATGACGTCCTGCGAGACGTCCACCAGACGACGGGTCAGGTAACCCGAGTCGGCGGTACGCAGGGCGGTGTCGGCCAGACCCTTGCGGGCACCGTGCGTGGAGATGAAGAACTCCAGCACCGTCAGGCCCTCGCGGAACGAGGCCTTGATCGGACGCGGGATGATCTCACCCTTCGGGTTGGCCATCAGGCCACGCATTCCGGCGATCTGACGCAGCTGGAACCAGTTACCACGGGCACCCGAGGTGACCATGCGGTAGATCGGGTTGTCGGCCGGGAAGTTGGCCTCCATGACCTTCGCGACCTCGTTGGTCGCCTGCGTCCAGATCTCGATGAGCTCCTGCCGGCGCTCGTCGTCGGTGATCAGACCACGCTCGTACTGGACCTGGACCTTGGCGGCCTTGGTCTCGTACCCCTCGAGGATCTCGGACTTGTTGTCCGGCACCACGACGTCGGAGATGGCCACGGTCGTGCCCGAGCGGGACGCCCAGTAGAAGCCGTTCTCCTTCAGCGCGTCCAGCGAGGCGGCGACGTCGACCTTGTCGTAGCGCTCGGCCAGGGCGTTGATGATGTTGGACAGGACCTTCTTGTCCACCGGGTTGTTCACGAACGGGAAGTTCTCCGGCAGGGACTCGTTGAAGATCGCCCGACCCAGCGTGGTGCGCAGGGTGAGGACCGGGGCGTAGCCCTTGTCGTCGAGCTCCACCTCGCCGTCGAAGTCGGCCGGCGGCACGACGTGCGGCAGACGCATGACCACCGGGGTGCCCAGGCCGATCTCGCCCCGGTCGAAGGCCATGCGGGCCTCGGCCTGGCTCGAGAAGTGGCGCAGGTCCTCCACCGCGGTGTCCTCGGTGCCGAGGTCCTGGGAGGTGAGGTGGTACAGGCCGATGATCATGTCCTGGGTGGGCATGGTCACCGGACGGCCGTCGGCCGGCTTCAGGATGTTGTTGCTCGACAGCATCAGGATGCGGGCCTCGGCCTGCGCCTCGGCGGACAGCGGCACGTGCACGGCCATCTGGTCACCGTCGAAGTCCGCGTTGAAGGCGGTGCAGACCAGCGGGTGGATCTGGATGGCCTTGCCCTCGATCAGCTGCGGCTCGAACGCCTGGATGCCGAGACGGTGCAGCGTGGGTGCACGGTTCAGCAGCACCGGGTGCTCGGTGATGACCTCCTCGAGCACGTCCCACACCATCGGGTTCTGACGCTCGACCATGCGCTTGGCCGACTTGATGTTCTGTGCGTGGTCGAGGTCGACCAGGCGCTTCATCACGAACGGCTTGAAGAGCTCCAGGGCCATCTGCTTTGGTAGACCGCACTGGTGCAGCTTCAGCTGCGGGCCCACCACGATGACCGAACGGCCCGAGTAGTCCACGCGCTTGCCCAGCAGGTTCTGACGGAAGCGCCCCTGCTTGCCCTTGAGCATGTCGGACAGCGACTTCAGCGGACGGTTGCCCGGACCGGTCACCGGACGACCGCGACGGCCGTTGTCGAACAGCGAGTCCACCGACTCCTGCAGCATCCGCTTCTCGTTGTTGATGATGATCTCGGGGGCACCGAGGTCCAACAGGCGCTTGAGGCGGTTGTTGCGGTTGATGACGCGGCGGTACAGGTCGTTCAGGTCGGAGGTCGCGAAGCGGCCACCGTCCAGCTGGACCATCGGTCGCAGGTCCGGCGGGATCACCGGGACGGCGTCCAGGACCATGCCCTGCGGCTCGTTGTCCGTGGTCAGGAAGGCCGTGACGACCTTCAGGCGCTTCAGGGCGCGGGTCTTCTTCTGGCCCTTGCCGGTGGCGATGATCTCGCGCAGCTTCTCGGCCTCGGCCTCGAGGTCGAAGTCCTGCAGCAGCTTCTGCAGGGCCGCGGCGCCCATGCCGCCCTCGAAGTACATGCCGAAGCGGTCACGCATCTCGCGGTACAGCATCTCGTCACCCTCGAGGTCCTGGACCTTGAGGTTCTTGAAGCGGTCCCAGACCTGCTCCACGCGCTCGATCTGCTGGTCGGCACGCTTGCGGATCTGGTTCATCTCGCGCTCCGCGGAGTCGCGCACCTTGCGCTTGGCGTCGGACTTGGCGCCCTCGGCCTCCAGCTCGGCGATGTCGGACTCGAGCTTCTTGGCCCGGGCCTCGACGTCGGCGTCGCGGCGGTTCTCGGCCGCCTTGATCTCGGTCTGGATCTCGGCCTCGAGGGAGGGCAGGTCGTTGTGACGCCCCTCCTCGTCCACCGAGGTGATGACGTAGGCCGCGAAGTAGATGACCTTCTCGAGGTCCTTCGGCGCCAGGTCCAGCAGGTAGCCCAGACGGCTGGGCACACCCTTGAAGTACCAGATGTGCGTGACCGGGGCGGCCAGCTCGATGTGGCCCATGCGCTCACGGCGCACGGCCGAGCGGGTCACCTCGACGCCACAGCGCTCACAGATGATGCCCTTGAAGCGGACGCGCTTGTACTTGCCGCAGTAGCACTCCCAGTCCCGGGTGGGGCCGAAGATCTTCTCGCAGAAGAGTCCGTCCTTCTCGGGCTTCAGGGTGCGGTAGTTGATGGTCTCGGGCTTCTTGACCTCGCCGTGGCTCCACTGGCGGATGTCCTCGGCCGTTGCCTGGCCGATGCGAAGCTCGTCGAAGAAGTTGACGTCGAGCACAGATGTCCTTCTCTCGTGTTCCGGGGGCTAGAGGGGTTGCTCGGGTCTTCTCAGACCTCTTCGACCGAGCTCGGCTCGCGCCGGCTCAGGTCGATGCCGAGCTCCTCCGCCGCGCGGAAGACCTCCTGGTCCTGCTCTCGCAGGTCGATGTTCTGGCCGTCGGTCGAGAGCACCTCGACGTTCAGGCACAGGGACTGCATCTCCTTGATGAGCACCTTGAAGGACTCGGGGATGCCGGGCTCCGGGACGTTCTCGCCCTTGACGATGGACTCGTAGACCTTCACGCGTCCGGTCACGTCATCCGACTTGATGGTCAGCAGCTCCTGCAGTGCGTAGGCGGCGCCGTAGGCCTCCAGGGCCCACACCTCCATCTCACCGAAGCGCTGGCCACCGAACTGGGCCTTACCGCCCAGCGGCTGCTGCGTGATCATCGAGTACGGGCCGGTCGAGCGGGCGTGGATCTTCTCGTCCACCAGGTGGTGGAGCTTGAGGATGTACATGTAGCCCACCGACACCGGGTCCGGGTACGGCTCACCGGTACGGCCGTCGAACAGCTGGGCCTTGCCCGAGCCGTCGATGAGGCGCTGCCCGTCGCGCGAGGGGATCGTCGAGTCGAGCAGACCCGTGATCTCCTCCTCGCGGGCGCCGTCGAACACCGGGGTGGCCACGCGGGTCCACGGGCCGGCCTCGCGGTGCTCCTCGGCGAGGTTCTCGGCCCACTCGGGCGAGCCCTCGATCTTCCAGCCGTTCGCAGCGGCCCAGCCGAGGTGCAGCTCGAGCACCTGGCCGACGTTCATGCGGCTGGGAACACCCAGCGGGTTCAGCACGACGTCCACCGGGGTGCCGTCGGGCAGGAAGGGCATGTCCTCCACGGGCAGGATCTTGGAGATGACGCCCTTGTTGCCGTGGCGGCCGGCGAGCTTGTCACCATCGGTGATCTTGCGCTTGTTCGCCACGTAGACGCGCACCATCTGGTTCACGCCCGGGGGCAGCTCGTCGCCCTCCTCGCGGTCGAAGACCTTGACCCCGATGACCGTGCCGGTCTCACCGTGCGGGACCTTCATGGAGGTGTCACGCACCTCGCGGGCCTTCTCACCGAAGATGGCGCGCAGCAGGCGCTCCTCGGGGGTCAGCTCGGTCTCACCCTTGGGCGTGACCTTGCCGACCAGCAGGTCGCCGTCGCGGACCTCGGCACCGATGCGGATGATGCCGCGCTCGTCCAGGTCGGCCAGCACCTCGTCGGAGACGTTCGGGATGTCCCGCGTGATCTCCTCCGGGCCCAGCTTGGTGTCGCGGGCGTCGATCTCGTGCTCCTCGATGTGGATCGAGGAGAGGGTGTCGTCCTGCACGAGGCGCTGCGACAGGATGATCGCGTCCTCGTAGTTGTAGCCCTCCCACGGCATGAAGGCGACCAGCAGGTTCTTGCCCAGCGCCATCTCACCGTTGTCGGTGGACGGCCCGTCGGCAATGAGCTGGCCCTTCTCGACGTGGTCGCCCGCTGCCACGACGACCCGCTGGTTGTAGCAGGTGCCCTGGTTGGAGCGGTTGAACTTGTCGATGCGGTAGCTCTGGTAGGTGCCGTCGTCGTTCTGGGCGGTGACCAGGTCAGCGGAGACCGACTGGATCACACCCGCCTTCTCGGCACGCACCACGTCACCGGTGTCCAGTGCGGCGCGGTACTCGATGCCGGTGCCCACCAGCGGGGCCTCGGCCTTCACCAGCGGCACACCCTGGCGCTGCATGTTCGCGCCCATGAGGGCACGGTTGGCGTCGTCGTGCTCGAGGAAGGGGATCATCGCCGTGGCGGCGGACACCATCTGGCGCGGCGAGACGTCCATGTAGTGGACCTCGTCGCGCGGCACGAACTCGACCTCGCCGCCCTTGGAGCGCACCAGCACGCGCTCACCGGCGAACTGGCCGTCCTCGGTCAGCGGCGCGTTGGCCTGCGCGATGACGAAGTCGTCCTCCTCGTCCGCGGTCAGGTACTCCACGTCGTCGGTGACGTAGCCGCCCTTGACCTTGCGGTAGGGGGTCTCCACGAAGCCGAAGGGGTTGATGCGCCCGTAGGAGGCCAGGGCACCGATCAGACCGATGTTGGGGCCTTCCGGCGTCTCGATGGGGCACATGCGGCCGTAGTGCGAGGGGTGGACGTCGCGGACCTCCATGCCGGCACGGTCACGGGACAGACCGCCGGGGCCCAGCGCGCTGAGACGACGCTTGTGCGTCAGCCCGGCCAGCGGGTTGTTCTGGTCCATGAACTGCGAGAGCTGGCTGGTGCCGAAGAACTCGCGGATGGCCGCCACCACCGGGCGGATGTTGATCAGGGTCTGGGGCGTGATGGCCTCGACGTCCTGGGTGGTCATGCGCTCCCGGACGACGCGCTCCATGCGCGACAGGCCGGTGCGCACCTGGTTCTGGATCAGCTCACCCACGGTGCGCAGACGACGGTTGCCGAAGTGGTCGATGTCGTCGGTCTCGACGCGCAGGTCCACGGCCTCGCCGTGGCGGACGCCCTCCATCGTGGTCTCGCCGGCGTGCAGCGCGACGATGTACTTGATGGTGCGCACGACGTCGTCCACGCTCAGCGTGGAGTCGGTCAGCGGGGCGTCCAGGCCCAGCTTCTTGTTGATCTTGTAGCGGCCGACCTTCGCCAGGTCGTAGCGCTTGCCGTTGAAGTAGAGGTTGTCCAGCAGGTTCTGGGCCGCCTCGACGGTCGGCGGCTCACCCGGACGCAGCTTGCGGTAGATGTCCAGCAGGGCCTCGTCCTGGTTGGCCGTGTGGTCCTTCTCCAGCGTCGCGCGGATGGACTCGTACTGGCCGAACTCCTCCAGGATCTGCGCCTCGGTCCACCCCAGCGCCTTCAGCAGGACGGTGACGGACTGCTTGCGCTTGCGGTCCACCCGGACGCCGACCATGTCCTTCTTGTCGACCTCGAACTCCAGCCACGCACCACGGCTGGGGATGACCTTCGCGGAGTAGATCTCCTTGTCGGTCGCGCGGTCGAAGGAGCGCTCGAAGTAGACGCCCGGGGAGCGCACGATCTGCGACACCACGACACGCTCGGTGCCGTTGATGATGAAGGTGCCGCGCTTGGTCATCAGCGGGAAGTCACCCATGAAGACGGTCTGCGACTTGATCTCGCCGGTCTCACCGTTCATGAACTCGGCGGTGACGAAGAGGGGCGCCGAGTAGGTCATGTCCCGCTCGATGCACTCCTCCTCGGTGTACTTGATCTCCTCGAAGCGGTGCTCCGAGAAGCTCAGCGACATGGTCTCCGAGAAGTCCTCGATGGGGGAGATCTCCTCGAAGATGTCCTCCAGACCGGACGTGGTGGAGGTGTCGTTGCGACCGGCGGCCGAAGCCTCGGCGACCCGCTCCTGCCAGGCCTCGTTGCCGAGGAGCCAGTCGAAGCTCTCGGTCTGGAGCGCCAGGAGGTCCGGGACCTCGAGGGGCTCGTGGATGCGGGAGAACGACAGACGCCCGGAAGCGGTGCGTGCGGTCGAGACGTTCTGGTCAGCAGTGCGCGAGGCAGCCAAGGAGTGTCCTTCCTCAAGGCCATGCATGTTCGGTGCGGTCACGCTGCGGGCCGAACCCCCCGGTCTGCATCCCCACGAGCTGCTGCTCGCTGACCTCCGCGTGGACCCGGCCCCGACATCCACCGTCCTCCTGCCGTGGGCCACGGGATGGAGTGCGGGTCGTCGGGACTGTGGTCCGCCACGCCCGGGGGCGCGGTGCTGGTCAGGTGCTGCCAGTGAGGCCAAGTCCTCTCACACGCGGGGCGGAGGAGCCGGCGAACATCTGGCGCGCGAGCGTCATGAGGAGAGATAGAGGGCAAGGGCAGCGCAACGGGTTACAGTACACGCCCGCCCCGGGCACGTCAACAGACGACGGAGCACCGCCGCGGCCCCTGCGCGCCGGACCCGCATCAGGACCCTCCCCGATCCCTCACACGCTCCGTGAAGCGCTTGAACTGTGCCCCACGCCACCCTGCCCGGTCAATCCGACACGCTCGGCTGGTGTGGACCAGCACCCGGATCCGGCCGGGATGACCTGCCCCCCGGGGGGGCAGGTCATCCCGCGAGGTGTCCCCAGTCCCCCTGCAGGCGCTCCCAGGGTCCAACGGCCACGACCCGTCCCGCCACCAGCACGACCACGCGGTCCGCCCGCGCCAGCGCCGCCCGCTTGGAGCTGGCACCCACCACCGTGGAACCACGCTCCTGCAGGGCCCCCCAGAGCTCGAGCTCGGTGCGCGCGTCCAGGGCGCTGGAGACGTCGTCGGCCAGGACCAGCTCCGCACCGGCGGCGAGCGCCCGAGCGAGAGCCAGGCGCTGGACCTGCCCCCCGGACAGCCGCACTCCCCGGTGCCCGATGACGGCGTCCACCCCGCCGGCCGCCTCGATGTCCGGCTGCATGCGGGAGATGTCGATGGCAGCGTCCACGGCACGCTCGTGCCCGAGCCGGATGTTGTCCGCGTACGTACCCGAGAGCACCCGGGGCACCTGAGCCACCCAGGCCACCTGCCCCGGACGCAGGAAGCGGTCGGGGTCCTCCACCCGACGACCGTTCCACCGGATCTCGCCGGTGTGGTGTTCGAGACCTGCCAGGCCCCGCAGCAGACTGGACTTGCCGGAGCCCACCTGGCCCAGCAGGAGCACCAGCTCCCCACGGCGCACCTGCAGGTCCACGCCCTCCACACCGATGGTCCCGTCGTCGTGGGAGACCCCGACGCCCCGCAGCTCCAGGGTCTCCAGCCGCTCACCCACCACCGGCGCGGGGGCCGGGGCGGTGCCGGCCACGAGGTCGACCCCCTCGGGCAGGAGGGTCAGGTCGCGCCCCCCTGCCATCCGGTTCGTGGCCACCTGCCAGGCCCGCGTACCGGGGGCCTCGGTGATGATCGCCCCGGCCACCTGTCCGAACCAGGCGAAGCCCATGACGGTGCTGGCCACCAGCAGGGTCGTGGCAAGGTCCCACCAACCGCGCTGGTGCGCCCACCAGGCGCCCACCGCCCCGGCCTGGAGAAGCACCATCGGGATGCCGTCCAGGGAGGCCTGCACCCGGTGTTCCATCACCGCGGCCCGGACCCTGCCGTGGTCCACGTCCAGCAGGTGGCGCGTCACCTGCGGCATGCGGCCGGCGAGCTTCACCGTCCGGACGGACTCCAGGGCGGAGACCACCGACCGGCCGAAGTCGGCCCGCAGCTGGGAGGCGCGTGCGGCCGACCGCCCGGCCCACGGACGGCCCACCGCCGAGACGAGCCCGGCGGCCACCAACACGCCCGCCAGCACCAGCCCCGTCGTCGGATGGCCCGAGATGACCGCGGTGAACACGGCGATGAGCATGCCGTTGGTGAAGTCCACCCAGCGGTCGGCGTAGCGGACGTACCGCTCGGCATCCATGGCACGGGCCACGACCTCTCCCGGGGGGTCGCCGGGCAGCCGGCGCTGGGAGGTCTGCCCCACCATCACCGCCATGCGCACCCGGAAGAGCACCTCCACCCACCACCGGGGATAGCGGCTGATGGCGAAGGCGAGCAGTGGCGGAGCCGACAGCAGCAGGACCACCACGGCGACCACCCACCACCACGGGGACTCCCCCGCGCCGAGGGACTCGACCATCCGCCCCCAGGCGAAGGCGGTTCCGGCCCCCACGGCCCCGGTCACCGAGAGCAGCAGGAAGACCGGCACGGCCAGCAGGCCCCAGTCGGGGCGGACCGCCAGGGCCCGTAGGACGCCACGGGTCAGTGAGATGCCGCTGCCGGCCGAACGGTCCGGGGGGACCTCCCCCATCCGCCGCGCCGTCCCGATGCCGAGTGCGCTCATCGGGTGGTCGACCTCGGGCTCCACGGTCGGCGCCGCTGCTCCGGGGGCACCGGGCGCGGGAGTGGCCGACTCGACCGCGCCAGCCCGCCCCGGCTCGTGACGCCCGGCTGCGGTCAGCAGGTCGGAGAACCGTCCGGGGCTCCGGGAGAGCTGGGCGTGGGTGCCGAACTGGACGACGCGCCCCGCATCGAGCACCGCCACCAGGTCGGCTCGCTCGATGGTGGACAGTCGGTGTGCCACGAGCACCCCGGTGCGCCCGCTCAGGAGGCGCTCGGAGGCCCGCACCACCCGCGACTCGGTGAGCGGGTCCATCCGCGCGGTCGCCTCGTCGAGCACCACGATCCGCACGTCACGGGCCAGGAGACGGGCGAAGGCCAGCAGCTGCTCCTCCCCCGCCGAGAGCGTGACCCCACCCGGGCCGAGGCGAGTGTCCAGCCCCTCCGGCAGGCCGGCCACCCAGTCCTGCAGCCCCAGCTCCGCCACCACGTCCACCACCTGCTCGTGCGGGAGGTCGGCGAACAGGGTGATGTTCTCCTCCAGGGTGCCGGCCAGGACCTCCGTGCGCTGGGTGACCGTGCCCACCGACTCCCGCAGCGCCGCAAGGTCGAGGGAACGGGCGTCCGCCCCGCCCACGAGCAGCGACCCGCTGGGGGGCTCCACCGCCCGGGACACCATCGAGGCCAGAGTGGTCTTGCCCGAACCGGTGCGCCCCACCAGGGCGAGGGTCTGCCCGGCGGGCACCTCCAGGTCCACGCCCCGCAGGGCGAAGGAGCCCTCCTCGTAGGCGAAGTCCAGCTCCCGGAACTCGAGCCCCAGCGGCCCCTCGGGCAACGGCTCGCCCCCGGAGGGCTCCGGCTCCAGCGCCAGCATCTGGCGCAACCGGATGACCGCCCCCATCCCGGCCTGCAGCTCCGGCAGCTGCTCGGCCAGCTGGGCCATCACTCCCACGAACCGACTGCTCACCAGGAACAGGGTGACCAGGGCGCCCAGCCCCAGCTGCCCGCCCTGCACCAGCCAGGCCCCGGCCACCACCAGGACGACCACCAGGCCCTGCAGGATCAGACCGCTGCGCACCACCACCGCGATCTCGAGGTCCAGCACGGCCTTGAAGCGCCGGTGGACGACGGCCGAGAGCTCCGCCAGGCGCCGCACCACGTAGGGCTGACCCAGACTCGTGCGCACGTCGTCCCGCGCCGCAATGGCCTCCTCCAGCGCAGCGGCGTGGTCGGTGAACGCCGCCTCCTCGAGCACCTTGCGCTCGGCGATCCGCGGGAAGAGCGGCAGGATCGCCACCAGGGTGAGGGCCGCCACCACCGGGAAGAGGAACCAGGCCGGCCACCAGGTCAGACCGGCGATCACCCACATCGGCACAGCGGTGGCCAAGGTGCCCATCACCCGCCAGACGATGAGGCGGCACAGCGAGCCGATCTCGTAACTGTCGTCGTCGATGCGGTCGAGCAGCTCGCCCACCGCCTGGTCAGCCAGGGCCGGCACGGGCTGGTCGACCGCAGCCCGCAGGACGTCCCGACGCAGCGCCCCCTCGGCACGGTCGACCTCGCCCACCCAGACCACGCGACCCAACGCGTCGAGCGCCACCCCACCCACGAGGCTCAGTGCGAGCCACCCCAGCAGGTCCGCACCCGGCGCCTCCGCGAGGCGGCCGGCCAGGACGGTCCCCCACGCCTGCCCCATCGCCCCCACGACGAGGATCACCAGCGAGATGCCCACCCACGGTGTGCGCAGCCGCCGCCAGTCCACGGGCAGGGGTGGGGAGGAGGGGGTCAGGGGCCGGGTCACGGGGGCAAACCTATGCCCTGCCCCCGACAACCTGCAGCCCGTTTTCACCCCCGCCCTGCACACGACGAAGCGGGCCCCACCAGATGGCGGGACCCGCTGCGTGCAAGGGGGTCGATGACCCCCTCAGATCACTTGACCTCGACGGTGGCGCCGGCGCCCTCCAGGGCCTCCTTGGCCTTGTCGGCCTCCTCCTTGGAGACACCCTCGAGGACGGGCTTCGGCGCGCCGTCCACCAGGTCCTTGGCCTCCTTCAGGCCGAGGGAGGTGAGACCGCGCACCTCCTTGATGACGCCGATCTTCTTGTCACCGGCGGCGGTGAGGATGACGTCGAACTCGGTCTTCTCCTCGGCCGCGTCGCCGCCGGCGTCGCCGCCGGCCGGGGCCGCACCGGCAACCGCGACGGGCGCGGCGGCGGTGACCTCGAAGACCTCCTCGAACTGCTTCACGAACTCGGAGAGCTCGATCAGAGTCATCTCCTTGAAGACATCGATCAGCTCGTCGTTGGTGAGCTTGGCCATGTTGGCTTCCTTTCGTTGCTGCCGTGAGTGGCGTGCCCGGTCAGGCCGGGCTGGTGATGTGGTCTGGTCGCTGGGCGGGCGCCCGGGCGATCAGTTGTCGTCGCCACCCTCGGCGACGTCGGTGGTGGACTCCTCGGAGTCCTGCGCAGCGGTCTCCTCGGCGGGAGCCTCCGCGGCGGTCTCGGCGGGGGCACCGGACACCGGACCCTCGGTCTCGACCTTGGCGCGCAGGGCCTCGGCCAGGCGCGCCATCTGGGCCGGCGCGCCGTTGAGCAGCGCGGCGGTGTTGGCCATCGGAGCCTTCATCGCGCCGGCCAGCTTGGCCAGCAGCGTCTCGCGGCTCTCCAGGCTGGCGAGCTTCTCGAGGTCGGCGGCCGAGTAGGCCTGCCCGTCCACGAGCCCGGCCTTGATGACCAGGGCCTCGTTCTCCTTGGCGAAGTCGCGCAGGCCCTTGGCCACCTCCACCGGGTCACCGGTGACGTAGGCGATGGCGGTGGGGCCGCTCAGGTGACCGTCGAACGCGTCGACACCCACCTCGGCCGCCGCGCGGGCGGTCAGCGTGTTCTTCACCACGGAGTACGTCGCGTTGCCGCGCAGCTTGGAGCGGAGCTCCGCCATCTGCGACACGGTCAACCCGCGGTACTCGGTCAGCACGGCCGCGTTCGAGTCGCGAAGCTGCGTCGCGATCTCGGCGATGACGGCATCCTTCTCCGGATTCGCCATGTGGGCCTCCTTACAGTGGTGGTGCCGGGCCCCACGAACGAAAAAACCCCGTGCGCAGGCACGGGGCAAACTCCTGGAAGTCCTCCACGGCACCTCCTGGGGGAGGGCGTGACGGCTCCACCGGAACTCGTCTCACACCTACGCGGGTCGTCCGTCGAGCGGAACCTTCGGTGGTGCTCCGCGCGGCCTCACGGGAGGCAACAGCAGAACACCAACGACCGGCGGTCATTGGTCCGAGCAACAATACCGACCAGATCCGGTGAGCACAAATCAGCCCGGGCACCACGGCGTCATGCCGCCGATGCCGGAGCGGACCCCACCACCGGCCATAAGTGTCGTTGTCAACACGCCTTGACAACGACACCTGCGCTCGGAACGCTGGGGCCATGATCTCCCGCATCGTCTCCGTCGTCGTCCTGGTGGCCCTGACGGTCCTCCACGCCCTCACCGCCGATCTCTCGGACCAGGAGGGGCTGGCCCGGTGGGCCCTGGCCGCCCTCGGCGCCGGTGCCTACCTGATGGGTGCCTGGTGCGCGCCGCTGTTCGCCGGCACGGGAAGCCTCTCCGGCACCCTGTTCGCCCGCTGGCGCCGCGAGTGGGACCGCCCCAAGGCCCTCCAGATCGCTGCCGGGGCGGCCACCAGTGCGGCCCTGGTGCTGCTCCTGGACTTCCACCCCTCCTCCGGGGCGATCGTCGGCATCGTGGTCGCGATCATGCTCGGCGCCACGCTGTCCGTGCCCGCTGACCCGCGCGGCAGCGACGCGTGACACCCGCACGGGGCGACGCCCCCGCTGAGCCGGACCCCGATCCCGCCGCGGCCTCCGAGTCCGTGCGCACCGCGATGGCCGAGCGCCAGAACGCGCTGGCCGCCCTGACCCGCGCCGAGTCCGGCCTGGCCGATGCGGTGCAGCGTGCCCGCCGTGCCGGGCTCAGCTGGCAGCAGCTCGCGGACCTGTTGGGGGTCACGCGCCAAGGGGCCGCCCAGCGCTTCGGCGGGGAGACCGCCACCCCCGGGCCCGTCCCGGCGGGCTCCGCGCTGGCCCGGCACGGTGGCGGTGACGACGCTCCGCTGACCGAGCAGGTCGGCCGGCTGGGAGTGCACCTGGTGCAGCAGCTGCTCGCCGGGGAGCTCAGCGCCGTACGGGAACTCCTCAGCAGCACCGCCCGGCGCCAGCTCACGCGCGAGGTGCTCGGGTCCCTGGCCCAGGAGGTCCCCGACCTGATGGGCACGGTGCAGCGGGTGGAGCTCGATGCCGTGCTGACCCCCGAGGGCGCTGCACCCCGCACCGAGGCCCTGCCGCTGGTGGCCCGCCTCGAGCTCGTGGCCGAGCACGGACGCCCCGTCGCGCACGTGCTGGTGGGCCGGGCCGGGAGCGTTGGTGGTCTCAGCATCCGCCCCTCCGAGGCCCACGAGACCTGGCCCCTCTGAGAAACCCCCGCCCCGGGGCGGGCGACCCGGCACCCGGGGGACACTCCCCCGCATCGGAGGGAGGTCCCCACACACGCGTCAGCCCGCCCCACGATGGTCGTGGGACGGGCTGACGACTCGCTCCGTCACCCCCGGGCACAGGGCCCGATGGGCCGGATCACTCGCCCTTGGTGGCGATGTCCAGCGGGATGCCGGGGCCCATCGTCGTGCTCAGCACGGCGCGGGTGATGTAGCGACCCTTGGAAGCGGCCGGCTTGAGACGCAGGATCTCGTCCATCGCAGCGTTGAAGTTGTCCACCAGCTTCTCGGTGTCGAAGGACGACTTGCCGATGATGAACTGCACGTTGGCGTGCTTGTCGTTGCGGAACTCGATCTTGCCGCCCTTGATGTCGTTGACGGCCTTGGCGACGTCCATGGTCACCGTGCCGGTCTTCGGGTTCGGCATGAGGCCACGGGGACCCAGCACCTTGCCCAGACGACCGACCTTGCCCATGAGGTCCGGGGTCGCGACGACGGCGTCGAAGTCGAGCCAGCCACCGGAGACCTTCTCGATGAGCTCGTCGGAGCCCACGTGGTCGGCGCCGGCCTCACGGGCCGCCTCGGCCTTGTCGGCGTTCGCGAAGACCAGCACGCGGGCGGTCTTGCCGGTGCCGTGCGGCAGGTTCACGGTGCCGCGGACCATCTGGTCGGCCTTGCGCGGGTCGATGCCCAGACGCAGGGAGATGTCCACGGTGGAGTCCCACTTGGTGGTGGAGATCTCCTGGGCCAGGGCGATCGCCTCGGCCGGGGTGTAGGCCCTGCCGGCCTCGATCTTCTCCGCTGCGGCGCGGTAGTTCTTGCTGCGCTTCATGATTCTCCTCAGAATTCGTCAGAAACGTGGGTGGGAGTCGTGGTCGTTCGGGCCAGCGCTGGCCCTACCACTGGGGCGGCCGGTGCAGGTGCACCGACCAGGGGGCCTCAGCCCTCGACGGTGATGCCCATGGAACGGGCGGTGCCGGCGATGATGCGCTTGGCCATGTCGAGGTCGTTGGCGTTGAGGTCGGCCATCTTCAGCTCGGCGATCTCGGCGATCTGGGCGTCACTGATCTTGCCGACCTTGTTCACGTGCGGCTCACCGGAACCCTTGGGGACGCCCGCAGCCTTCTTGATGAGCTGGGCGGCCGGCGGGGTCTTGGTGATGAAGGTGAAGGAGCGGTCCTCGTAGACCGTGATCTCCACCGGGATGATGTTGCCGCGCTGGTTCTCCGTCGCAGCGTTGTACGCCTTGACGAAGTCCATGATGTTCACACCGGCAGCACCGAGCGCCGGACCGACCGGGGGCGCCGGGGTGGCGGCGCCGGCCTCGATCTGGAGCTTGATGAAGGATGCGACCTTCTTCTTGGGGGCCATGCGGTTACCTCTTTCGTTGTGGGCCTACGCCATGGGCGATGACCCGGTTGCATGCCACCGTCGCGCACGGTGGCGGGGCTGACCCCATCGGAGTCGAGGGGTCGACGACACGGGGCACGAGGCCCCGCGCCGCATCAGATCTTGGCGACCTGGTTGAACGCGAGCTCGACCGGGGTCTCCCGGCCGAAGATCGAGACCAGCACCTGCACCTTGCGGGCTTCGACGTTGATCTCGGAGATCGTGGCAGGAAGGGTCTCGAACGGACCCTCCATGACGGTGACGGCCTCGCCGACCTCGAAGTCGACGAGCGGCATCTGGGGCGTGCCGGTCTTCGGCTCCACCGTGGTGGCGCCCTCCTGCGAGCCCGCGGCGGCCTCGGCCTGCGACTCGAAGTCGGGGGCCAGCATGTCGAACACCTCGTCCAGGCTCAGCGGCACCGGGTCGGTGGCGTTGCCCACGAAGCCGGTCACGCCCGGGGTGTTGCGGACGGTGCCCCAGGAGGAGTTCGTGAGGTCCATGCGCACCAGGCAGTACCCGGGCATGCGGACGCGCTCAACGGTCTTCTTCTGGTTGTTCTTGATCTCGGTGACCGTCTCCATGGGCACCTCGGCCTGGAAGATGTAGTCCTCCATGTTCATGGAGACGGCGCGCTGCTCGAGATTGGCCTTCACGCGCTTCTCGTACCCGGCGTAGGTGTGGAGCACGTACCAGTCGCCGAACTGGCCCCGGAGCATGTCGCGGAACTCGGCGGCCTGGTCCTCGGCGGTGGGGGTGGAGTCCTCGCCGGCGTCCTCGGCGGACGGGGCCTCGGCGGAGTCGGCCTCGGCGGAGTCCTCACCCTCGGCGGCCTCGTCGGCCTGCGGGGCAGCGTCAGCCGCGGGCTGCTCGACCTCATCGGCCACGGTGGCCTCCTCGACGGCCTGGTCGGCCTCGAGCTCGGTCGCCGGATCGGGCGTCTGCTCGGACATGCTCTGCTTCCTCCACGTGTACTGGTTGCCGATTGCCGTGGGCGGCGCCCACCTCGGCCGCGAACCCTGGCGGGCCTGCTGGCGGCAGCCCCTCACTCAGGGGCCCGCGCCCTCGTCTCAGCCGAAGACGAAGCTGATGAGGCGCGAGAAGACCTGGTCGAGTCCGAACACGAACGCCATGAGCACCACCACGAAGACGATCACGACGATGGTGTAGCTCACGAGCTCGTCCCGCGTCGGGCGGACGATCTTCCGCAACTCGTCCACGACCTGCTGCAGGAACAGCACGATCGCACTGAAGAAGCGGGAGACCGGGTTGTTGCCTCGGGGCTTGCGCTCCCGCAGGGGCACCTCGGCGTTCGGGTCGGCCGGGGCCGGGCTGCGCTCGGCAGTAGCCGGGCTGTGCTCGGTCACGGTGGACTCCTTCAGGTGCTGGTGCCGCGGGGACGGACTGCGCAGGGCATGAGGGACTCGAACCCCCAACCCCCGGTTTTGGAGACCGGTGCTCTACCAATTGAGCTAATGCCCTTCGGCGTCCGGGTGGGGCGGACGTCGAGGCGGCGCATCGCGTCGATGCACCGACCGGGCACTCTACTGCAGTCGCGGGGCGGATTTCCACCCGGCCCCAGCCGCCGTGCCCCCGATGCCCTCACGGTGGCCTCATGCTCCGCTCACGCGGGGCTGCCAGAATGGGCCCATGACCACGGACCAGCCCGCACAGTCCTCGCAGCAGCCCGCCCGCGTCTCCCGCCGGATCGGCGCCATCGCCGAGTCCGCGACGCTCGCCGTCACGGCCAAGGCCAAGGAGCTCAAGGCCCAGGGCCGGCCGGTCATCGGCTTCGGCGCCGGTGAGCCTGACTTCCCCACGCCCGACCACGTGGTGGAGGCCGCCGCCGAGGCCTGCAAGGACCCCGCCAACCACCGGTACACCGCCGCCGGCGGCCTGCCCGAGCTGAAGCAGGCCATCATCGAGGCGACCGCCCGCCACTCCGGGCTGGAGCTGACCGCTGGTCAGATCCTGGTGACCAACGGCGGCAAGCAGGCGGTCTACAACACCTTCGCCGCCCTCATCGACCCCGACGACGAGGTGCTCCTGCCCGCGCCCTACTGGACCACCTACCCGGAGTCCATCGCGCTGGCCGGTGGCACGCCGGTGGAGGTCTTCGCCGACGAGACCCAGGAGTACAAGGTCACCGTCGAGCAGCTGGAGGCCGCCCGCACCGAGAGGACGAAGGCGCTGGTCTTCGTCTCGCCCTCCAACCCCACCGGCGCGGTGTACACCCGCGACGAGATGGAGGCGATCGGTCGCTGGGCCCTGGAGCACGGCATCTGGGTGGTCACCGATGAGATCTATGAGCACCTCGTGTACGGCGACACCGAGTTCCACTCGATGCCGGTGGTCGTCCCCGAGCTGGCCGACACCTGCGTGGTGCTGAACGGGGTGGCGAAGACCTATGCGATGACGGGCTGGCGCGTGGGCTGGATGGCCGGCCCCGCCGACATCATCAAGGCCGCCACCAACCTGCAGTCGCACGCGACCTCGAACGTGGCGAACGTCTCCCAGCGCGCCGCGATCGCCGCCCTGACCGGCGGGCTGGACGACGTGCGCCGCATGGGCGAGGCCTTCGACCGCCGCCGCCGGACGATGGTGCGGATGCTCAACGAGATCGACGGCGTGGAGTGCCCGATGCCGCAGGGCGCCTTCTACGCCTACCCGTGCGTGAAGGGTGTGCTGGGCAAGGAGATCCGCGGGCAGCGTCCGCAGACCTCGCTGGAGCTCGCCGAGCTGATCCTCACCGAGGCCGAGGTGGCCGTGGTGCCCGGCGAGGCGTTCGGCCCGTCCGGCTACCTGCGCCTCTCGTACGCCCTCGGCGACGAGGACCTGGCCGAGGGCGTGGGCCGCATCCAGAAGCTGTTGGCCGAGGCCCGCGACTGACCCACTCCCCTGCGCGGCGGGGCGGCGGGTGACAGACTCGAGCCATGAGCGACGACACCTTCCCCCGCCCCGCTGAGAACCTCGACTCCGTGGACGGCCTCGTCGACCCGGACCAGGAGAACTCGACCGAAGGAACCCTGTCCTACGACGACGAGCCCGACACCCCCGCCGAGGAGGTGGACGTGCAGCAGGAGTACGGCGAGGTCACGGCCGAGGACCTGAGCACCGACGAGCTCGTGCAGGACGGCAGCGAGCTGGTGGAGGACGCCGACGCCTCCGCCGACCTCCCGCTCGCCGACGCCGGCGCACAGGACGAGGAGACGGACCGCCTGGTCTCCGAGCAGGCCGGCGGGCGGTCCGGTGAGGGCGCCCCCAGCGACCCCGCCGTGGACCACACCGGAGCAGCCGACCCCAACGACCCGGTGGACCCCACGGGCCCGGACGGCAGCAGCGCCGAGGACACCACCGAGGCCCCCTTGGCGGATGAGCGCTGACGCCGACCTGGTGACCGGGGGGCTGGTCAGCGCGGGCGACCCGCTGCTCGACCTGCCCAAGGCGCACCTGCACCTGCACTTCACGGGCTCGATGCGGATCGACACCCTCCGCGACCTCGCCCGCCAGAAGGGCATGCGCCTGCCGGCCGCCCTCGTGGACGACTGGCCACCGCGGCTGCGGGCCACCGACGAACGGGGCTGGTTCCGCTTCCAGCGCCTCTACGACGCCGCCCGCGCCTGTGTGACCACCGAGGGCGACATGCGCCGCATCGTGCGCGAGGCCGCGATCGACGACGCCGCCGAGGGCTCCCGCTGGCTGGAGATCCAGGTGGATCCCACCAGCTATGCACCGCACGTCGGTGGGATCACCCCCGCCCTGGAGATCGTCCTCGACGAGGCGCGCCGCGCCAGCGCCGGGGAGGGCATCGGGGTGGCCGTGGTGGTGGCCGCAAGCCGCACCCGGCACCCCTACGACGCACGCGCCCTGGCCCGGCTGGCCGCCCAGTACGCCGGGGAGGGCCCCGGTGAGGTAGTCGGCTTCGGACTGTCCAACGACGAGCGGCGGGGCGACACCACCGAGTTCGGCCGGGCCTTCGAGATCGCCCGCCGCGCCGGACTGGCCTCCCTCCCCCACGCCGGCGAGCTGCTCGGACCGCAGCACGTGACCGCCGCACTGGACTCGCTGGGACCGCACCGCCTCGGGCACGGGGTGCGTTCCGTGGAGGACCCCGCCGTGCTGGCCGAGGTGGTGCGGCGCGGCATCGCCCTGGAGGTCTGCCCCGGCAGCAACGTCGCCCTGGGCGTCTACTCCGCCCTGTCCGAGGTGCCGCTGCGCCAGCTGCTCGATGCGGGGGCCGTCGTCGCGCTGGGCGCCGACGACCCGCTGCTGTTCGGCTCCCGCCTGGCCGACCAGTACGTGGCCGCCCGGGACGTGCACGGGCTGGACGCCGCCGCCCTGGGGGACCTGGCGCGTGCGTCCTTCACCGCCAGCCGGGCCCCGCAGGACGTGCGGGACGCCGCCGAGCGCGACATCAGCGCCTGGGTGGCCGCGAACGGCTGAGGCGCCCGGACGTCGCCGGCCCGCAGGGCGCCGGCCCGCGCGGTGGCCGGCGCCTCAGAGCTGGTGGCCCACGAAGACCGGCTCGTTCACCAGGCGCACCCCGAAGGCGTCCTCCACGCCCTCACGGATCTCCCGCGCGAGCGCCGCGACGTCCGAGGCCCGGGCACCGCCGCGGTTGGTGATGGCCAGCGGGTGCTTGGTGGACAGCGCTGCCGGCCCCGGCATGGCGTAGCCCTTGCCGTACCCCGCCTTGTCGATGAGCCACGCGGCACTGGTCTTGACCATGCCCTCACCCGCCTCGAACTCCGGCGGCTCCGGGGCGTTCGGCCCCATCCGCTCGATGACGTGGGCCCGCACCTCGTCCATCTGCGCGGCAGGGATGATCGGGTTGGTGAAGAACGACCCGCACGACCACGTGTCGTGGTCGTCGGCGTCCCACACCATCCCGCGCTGGCGACGCTGGGCCAGGACCGCCTCGCGGGCCGCAGCCAGCGGGACGCGCTCCCCCATCGAGACGTCCAGGCCCTGCGCCAGGGCGGCGTAACCCACCGGCTGCGAGAGGTCGCTGCGCTCCAGGGTGAAGGTGACGCTCAGCACCACGTACCGGCCGGTGGAGCCCTTCTGCGTGCGCTTGAAGAGGGAGTCCCGGTAGGAGAAGGCACACTCCTGCGTGGACAGCTCACGGACCTCGCCGGTCTCCCGGTCCAGCACCTGGACCTCGGTGATGGTCTGCGAGACATCCTGACCGTAGGCCCCCACGTTCTGGATGGGGGTGGAGCCCACGCACCCGGGGATTCCGGACAGGGCCTCGATGCCGCTCCACCCCTGCTCCACGGCGTGCGCCACGAAGGCGTCCCACGGCTCCCCGGCCGCGGCGCGCACCACCACGCTGCCCCCGGGCTCGTCCTGCAGGACCTCGATGCCGCGAGTGGCGACCTGAAGCACGGTGCCGGCGAAACCCGCATCGCTGATGACCAGGTTGGAGCCCCCGGAGACGAGCAGCAGGTCGTCACCGGCCTCGTCAGCGGCGCGCACGACGGCCACGAGGTCGTCGGTGCTCCCGGCACGCACGAGGGTGCGGGCCGGGCCACCCACCTGCAGCGTCGTCAACGGCGCCAAGGCCGCATCGTGCTCCACCGTCGAGGCCCCGGAGAGGGAGGGGACGCTCATGCGCGGCCCTCCGAGAGGTCGACCACGGCCGTGGCCCTTCCCAGCACCGGCTTGGACGCACCCTCCTGGGTGACCGACAGCGCGAGGGTGACCTGGTCTCCTTCGATGGCCTTCACCGACGCGGCGACGGTCAGCACTGCCTCGCCCGGGTCCGGGACGACCACCGGTGCGGAGAAGCGCGTGGCCAGGGCGACCACCCGCGCGGGGTCGCCCGCCCAGGACGCCACGCAGCTGGCGGCCTGCCCCATCGTGAGCATGCCGTGCGCGAGCACGCCGGGCAGGCCCACCTCGGAGGCGATGCGGTCACTCCAGTGAATGGGGTTGTGGTCGCCGGAGGCGCCCGCGTAGGCGATGAGGTCGGCGCGGGTGAGACGGACCGTGCGCTCGAGGACCTGGTCACCCACGGTGAGCTCCGAGGCACGCAGCGGCGCCGTGCAGGGGGTGTCGACGTAACGGGTCATCAGGCGTCCTTCCCCTCGGTGGAGGAGTCCTCAGGCGTGGCAGTGGCGATGACCAGGGTGGAGGTGCCGGTGGCCACGAGCTCCTCCGCCGCATCGAGGACCCGCGTGGACAGCTGGAGCATGCACGTGGTGCCCACCATCTTGGCACCGGTGACCTCGGTGGTGGCGGTGAGCTCGTCACCCGCCACCACGGGGCGCTCGTGGGTGAAGGACTGCTCCCCGTGCACGACGTTCTGCAGCCGGATGCCCAGGTCAGGGTCGGCCAGCATCAGGAAGTCGGCCGCCTGCGTGACCTTCACGACGAAGGTGGGCGGCGCCACCAGATCGGCGTGGCCGGCTGCCCGGGCGGACTCCAGGTGGTGGTGCATCGGGTGGGTGGCACCCACTGCTGCGGCGAAGTCCCGGAGGGCGGGGCGCGCGACCTGGTAGGGGTCCGACAACGTCCAGCTCCGGCCGCTGACACGCTCGGCGAGCGTGCCGGCGGACGCGGAATCGGTGGTGGGAGGCGTCATGGCAGCAGCCTATGCGACCCCGGACACACGCAGGAGGACCGCCCCCGACGGGGACGGTCCTCCTGGATGTGCGTGGTCGCGGACCTCAGCGGGTCTCGCGGTGCGCGGTGTGGGACTGGCAGCGCGCGCAGAACTTCTTCAGCTCAAGACGGTCGGGGTTGTTCCGACGGTTCTTCTTGGTGATGTAGTTGCGCTCCTTGCAGTCCGTGCACGCCAGAGTGATCTTCGGGCGGACGTCAGCGCTCTTGCTGGCCATGGGGCAACCTGCTCTCGGACGATTGTTCGTGGTGCGCCCTGACGGGCACGGCGTCAGGCCCTGGTGCAGGACCTTCTACCAGTAGCGGGGAGGGGGCTCGATCCCCTGACCTCACGATTATGAGTCGTGCGCTCTAACCAGCTGAGCTACCCCGCCTCGGCGGGATGACCGGCCTTGCGACCGGCCTCCACCAGAGCCCCCAAACGGAATCGAACCGTTGACCTTCTCCTTACCATGGAGACGCTCTGCCGACTGAGCTATGGGGGCCTGCGGCGTGAACCGCTCGGAGAATGTTACACACACGCCCCGAGATGCGCCAATCGGCGTCATCACGCCGATTCTGGGCTCACTCCAGCGCTCGCACCACCCCGGTCATGTGCACGATCGACGGGTCCTTGGCGGTCACCGCGAGCTCCGTCGGGCGCGCAGGACGGTCGCCCGGGGCCACCGAGGAGGCCCGGAGGTCCACCGTCGAGGGCAGGAACAGCGGCTTGCCGAACTGCACCTCGATCTCGTGCGCCACCGGCACCCGCGGGCCCAGTGCCGCGACCGCGCGGGCCGCGGTGAACATGCCGTGGGCGATGGCGCGCTTGAAGCCGAATGCCTTGGCCGTGGGAGCGCACAGGTGGATGGGGTTGGCGTCGCCCGCCACGCCGGCGTACCGACGGCCGGCATCGGCACCGAAGCGCCAGCGGGCCCGCTGCGGCAGGCTGGCCGCGTCGATGCTGCCGACGGACGCGGCTGCGGAGCCGCCGGGCGTGGACTGGTCGGTCGCCTGCCCCACCAGTGTCGCGCCACGGGCCAGGTAGTCGCTCCAGCCCTCCCAGACCAGGTCACCTCCCACCTCGGCCCGGGCGGCGAGGGTCACCAGCACGCCCTTGGGGTGGGCGGCCAGGCCGTCGGCCCAGACGGTGAAGGTGGGCTCGGCGTCCGGGGCCACGGGGGCGTGCATGCGCCACCGGTTGGTGATGTGCACCAGACCCAGCACCGCCAGCGGGAAGTCGTGGGCCGTCATCAGCTTCATCTGCAGGCCGAAGGTGCGCACGTGCAGCCACGTGGACGGCACGGGGCCACCCAGGGGGTAGCCGCACAGTCGCGCGTAGGCCGCGAGCTCGCGGGTGGTCCACCCGGCATCGGGCACCACCAGGCGCGTGGCGGGCAGGTCGTCACTGCTCAGCGTGGACCGGCCCTTGGCGCGCAGAGCACGACCGAACAGCGAGACCGGGCTGGGCACCGCATCGAGGAGCTCGACCTCGAGGTCGGCGGCGCCGGCGTCCGGCGCCGTGGGGGCGCCGGGGCCGTCGGGCCTGCCGGCGGGGACGGTGGCACGGGTCGCCATGTCAGGCCCCCAGCTGGCTCTGGCCACAGACGCGCAGCACCTGGCCGGTGACACCGTCGTTGGCGGGGCGGGCGAGGAACGCGATGGTCTCGGCGACGTCCACCGGCAGGCCACCCTGCGCCATCGAGTTGATGCGGCGACCGACCTCGCGCGTGACGGCGGGGATCCTGCCGGTCATCTCGGTCTCGATGAAGCCCGGCGCCACGGCGTTCACCGTGATGCCGCGGCCCGCCATCTGCGGCGCCATCGACCGCACGGTGCCCATGACGCCCGCCTTCGAGGCCGCGTAGTTGGACTGGCCACGGTTGCCGCCGATGCCCGAGGTGGAGGCGACACCCACGATGGCGCTGCCCTCACCCAGACCGCCGGCCACACCGGAGAGGAGCACCTCGTTGATGCGGAACTGGGCGGCCAGGTTGACCTCCAGCACCGAGTTCCAGCGGTCGGCGTCGGTGTTCACCAGCAGCTTGTCGCGGGTGATGCCGGCGTTGTGGACGATGGCGTGGAGCCGATCCGCGCCGCTGCGCGTGACCGCGGCGGCGATGCGCTCCCCCGCATCCGGGGCGGTGATGTCGAGCTGCAGCGCGACGCCACCGATCTCGTTCATGACCGCCGCCAGGGCGTCGCCACCCTGCGGGACGTCCACGCCGATTACCCGCGCACCGTCGCGCGCGAAGGTGCGGGCGATGTCGGCGCCGATGCCGCGGCCCGCGCCCGTGACCACCACGGTGAGGCCGGAGAAGGGCGCCACGTCGGCGGACTGCGGGTCGAGCCAGCCGAGCGTGCCACCGGACTCCTGGGCCACGGCCGGCTGCACCCGCAGGGGCTGACCGGACACGTACGCCGAGCGGGCCGAGAGGAAGAAGTCCAGCGGCTCCACGAGCTCGGGGGCGATGGCGTCGGGCGTGCCGGCGCCGGTGGAACCCGCGCTGGTCGGGCCGGCTGCGCCGGTGACCTGCGGGTCGACCCAGAGCAGGTTGGCGGTGGCTCCACCGCGGAGCTCCTTGCCGATGGAGCGCATGATCCCCTCGAGGGCCTGTGCGGCGGCCACCTGCTCGGTGGGCGCACCGGCCTCGACGAGGGCCGATGGCGTGGAGCCGAGCAGCAGGACCCGGCCGCTGCGGGCCAGGCTCTTGAGCGTCACGCGGGCCGCACGACGCACCACATCGAGGTCGGCCAGGCTGGTGGCCGCGGTCATGTCCAGCACCACGGCAGCGGGGCGGGCGTCGCCGGCGACCTGCTCCGGACGCTCGTCGCCCTGCTCCACCGGGAGCTCGGGGCGCAGCACCTCCACCTGGCGGGCGGCGAGGAAGGTCTCGACCTGACCCAGCAGCGGCGCGGAGCCGGCGCCGGCCAGGACGGCCGGCCCCTCGAGCAGGGTCTGACCCGGCTCATGACGGCGCAGCGGCACGGGGCGCGGCAGGCCCAGCGTGCTGGCCAGCTTGGCCCCGAGGTCGGAGTTCACGAACTTCAGGTAGCCGTCCTGCGAACGGTTCACGGCACGTCCTCCCGAGGTGGAATGGTCTGCGGTGCGGGTGTCTGCCATGCGGCGGTCTGCGGTCATCACACGGCCTCCAGGATGGCGACGACACCCTGCCCACCGGCGGCGCAGATGGAGATGAGCCCGCGGCCGCTGCCCTTCTGGTGCAGCAGCTGCGCCAGCGTGCCGACGATGCGGCCACCGGTGGCGGCGAAGGGATGCCCCGCGGCCAGCGAGGAGCCCTTGACGTTCAGCCGCGAGCGGTCGATGGAACCGAGCGCACCGGGCAGGCCCAGCCGGGTGCGGCAGAACTCCTCGTCCTCCCACGCAGCCAGGGTGACCTCCACCGTGGAGGCGAAGGCCTCGTGGATCTCGTAGAAGTCGAAGTCCTGCAGGCTCAGGCCCTGGCGCTCCAGCAGGCGCGGCACCGCGAAGATCGGCGCGGTGAGGAGGCCGTCGTCACCGTGCACGTAGTCGACAGCGGCCACCTCGGCGTCCACGAAACGGGCCAGCGGGGTCAGGCGGTGCTGCGCGGCCCACTCGGGCGAGGAGAGCAGCACGGCCGCGGCCCCATCGGTCAGCGGCGTGGAGTTGCCGGCCGTCAGCGTGCCCGGCTGCCCGGCGTGGCCGTCCTTGCCGAAGACGACCTTGAGCCCGGCCAGCTTCTCCTCGGTGGTGTCCGGGCGCAGGAAGGCGTCACGCGACAGGCCCAGGAAGGGCGTGACCAGCTCGTCGAAGAAGCCCTCGTCCCAGGCCGCGGCGAGGTTCTGGTGGCTCTTCACCGCCAGCGCGTCCTGCGCCTCGCGGGAGATCTTCCACTCGGCCGCAGTACGGGCCATGTGCTCCCCCATCGACAGGCCGGTGCGGGGCTCGGCGTTCTGCGGGGTCTCCGGCGCGAGATCGCCGGGGCGGATGCCGGCGAGCGCCTTGAGCTTCTGCGCGGGCTTCTTTGCGTGCGAGAGGTCGAGCAGCGCGCGGCGCAGGCCGTCGCCCAGCGAGATGGGGGCGTCCGATGCGGTGTCGACCCCGGCACCGATGCCTGCCTCGATCTGGCCGGCGGTGATCTTGTTGGCCACCTGGATGACCGTCTCCAGGCCCGTGCCGCAGGCCTGCTGCAGGTCGTAGGCGGGGGTGCGCGCGTCCAGGGCGGAGCCGAGGACGGCCTCGCGGGTGAGGTTGAAGTCCCGGGCGTGCTTGAGCACCGCACCGGCGGCCACCTCCCCGAGGCGCTCGCCGGCCAGCCCGTGGCGGGCCACCAGACCGTCGAGCGCGGCGGTGAGCATGTCCTGGTTGCTGGCCTGGGCGTAGTGCCCGCCGGCCTTGGCGAAGGGGATGCGGTTGGCGCCCACCACGAGCGCGGTGCCCCGGGGGCTGGAGGGGTGGTGCTCGGCCATGCTGCGAACTCCTGGTGTGAGAGCGGGTGCTGCAGATCTCGGTGGCCCGACACGTGGCACGCCGGCCCGGTGAGGGGCCCGGCCACACGATGGGTCCGCTGCCGAGAATAACAGGTACACCACGTTCCGCATATGGCGATTTCCGGCTACAGTGAACCGCATGGAGACGCTGCCGCACACCGCCGCGCGCCGCATCGACGGACGGACCACGCGCTGGGACGCACACCGGGCCCGACGCCGCGCCGAGCTGACCCAGGCAGCCCTGCGCGCACTGCGCCGGCACGGTCCCGGCATCGGCATGGAGGAGATCGCCGCCGAGGCAGGCACCTCCCGCACGGTGCTGTACCGGCACCTGGGCGACCGGGCCGGGGCCTGGCGCGCCGTCATCGAGTCCGTGGACGCCGTGGTCTGGGGCGACATGGCCGCCGCCACCGAGGCCGCCGGCGCCCAGCGCAGTCCCCGCACGGTGATCGCCGCCATCACGAACTCCTACCTGTCCCTGGTGGAGCGCGACCCGGAGATCTACCGCTTCGTCGTGACCCGCCCCCTCAACGACACCGACGGCGACGACCCGGTGGCCGGCATGTCCAGCCGCATGGGCGAGCGCCTCACCCCGGTGATGGAGCACCTGTTGCGCACCGCGGCGCGCTCGGGCGGCCAGGCCGGCCAGGCAGCCGTGACCACCGAGACCGCCCGCACCCTGGCCCACGGGCTGGTGGGCCTGGTGCGCTTCATCTGCGAGGACTGGGTCTCCCGCGACGACCGCCCGCCCCGCGAGCAGCTGGTGGACGAGGTGGCAGAGCTCTTCGGTGCCCGCTTCGACGCGATCGCCGCCGGCACCGCCGCGCCCGGGGCCGCGGCCGGCCCCCCTGACGCACCCCGCACGAACCCCACCCCAGGAGCGAACCGATGACGACGCCCGCCACCGACCTCACCGCCGCGCTCACCACCTGCCTGGACGGCCGCTGGGCCGAGACCCGCCACCGCATCCGCACCCAGGTGGACCCGACCGCCGCGCTGGTGCAGGCCGAGGGCTCGCTGGAGGAGAAGCGCGCCACCACCACCGCCGCGCTGATGCAGCTGGCCGAGCAGGACCTCGCCGGGATGGGCTACGCCGAGACGGGGGGCGCCCGCAACGACGTGGGCGGCACCGTGGTGGCCTTCGAGACGATCGCCGCCCTGGACCTCTCCCTCACGGTCAAGATGGGCGTGCAGTTCGGGCTGTTCGGCGGCGCCATCGCCAGCCTCGGCAACGACGAGCAGCACCGGGCCTGGCTGCCGCCCACCGGTCGGGGTGAGCTGCTCGGCTGCTTCGCGATGACGGAGGTGGGCCACGGCTCCGACGTGCAGTCCCTCGAGACCACCGCCACCTACGACCGGGCCACCGACGAGTTCGTCATCGACTCCCCCACCCGCTCGGCCACCAAGACCTACATCGGCAACGCCGCCCGCGACGGGCAGATGGCCGTGGTGTTCGCGCAACTGATCACCCCCGACGACGACTCCCTGCCCGAGGGGATCGAGGACGACGACCCCACCCACCGCGGCATCCACGCCCTGGTGGTGCCGATCCGCGACGACGCCGGCCAACCGATGGCGGGCGTCACCCTCGGTGACAACGGCGCCAAGGGCGGGCTGCCCGGCGTGGACAACGGCACGATCTCCTTCGACGGCGTGCGCGTGCCCCGGACCCACCTGCTCGACCGGTTCGGCTCCGTGGATGCCGAGGGGGTCTACAGCTCCCCCATCGACTCCCCCGGGCGGCGATTCTTCACGATGCTGGGGACCCTGGTGCGCGGCCGCGTGAGCGTGGGGGGCGGGGCGAGCTCCGCCGCGCGCGCCGGCCTGGCGATCGCCACCCGGTACGCCGACCAGCGCACCCAGTTCGACGGACCCGACGGCGAGGTGACCCTGCTGGACTACCGCGCCCACCAGCGCAAGCTGCTGCCCGCCATCGCCCGCAGCTACGCCTTCGCGTTCGCCCAGAACGAGCTGGTGGAGAACCTGCACGAGATCCAGACCGCGGCTCCCGACGACCACGACGAGCGCGCCCAGCGCGAGCTCGAGTCCCGTGCCGCCGGCCTCAAGGCCCTGCAGACCGAGGAGGCCAACCGCGTGCTGCAGCTCTGCCGCGAGGCCTGCGGCGGTGCGGGGTACATGGCCAGCTCCGGACTGACCCAGCGCCGCATGGACGCCGACGTGTTCGCCACCTTCGAGGGCGACAACACGGTGCTCCTGCAGCTGGTGGCCAAGGGCCTGCTCACCAACTACTCCAAGGCCATCGGCTCGTTGAACATGACCGGCATGCTGCGCTTCGGTGCCACGCAGTTCTCGGGCGTGGTCATCGAGCGCACCGCGGCCAAGGGCTTCGTGAACCGGCTGGTGGAGGTCGCCCGCCGGCGCGACCCCGAGGACGTGGTGATGGACCGCGCCTGGCAGGTGGAGTGCTTCGAGTTCCGCGAGAAGCACCTGCTGGAGACCGCCGCACAGCGGATGCGTGGCGCCCAGCGGGGCACCGAGACCGAGCAGTTCGCCGCCTTCAACGACGTGCAGGACCACCTGCTGCTGGCGGCGCGCGCCCACATCGACCGGGTGGTGCTGGAGGCCTTCGCCCAGCAGGTCGAGGAGTGCGAGGACCCGGCGCTGGCCGAGGTGCTGGACCAGGTGTGCGACCTCTACGCCCTCGGCGTGATCGAGGAGAACGCGGCCTGGTTCCTGGAGCACGAGCACATGCGGGCCGCGAAGTCGAAGTCCGTCACCGCCACGATCAACGCGCTGTGCGCCACTCTCCGCCCCCACGCGGTGACCTTGGTGAACGCGTTCGCGATCCCGGACGAGTGGCTGGCCAGCACGCTGCTCGACGGGCAGGACGACGCGGGCGTCGTGCGTCAGCACTGACACATCGAGGTCGTGCGGGAGCACTGACACATCGAGGTCGTGCGTCAGCACTGACACATCGAGGTCGTGCGGGACCGCGCCTCAGACCACCGCCTGGGCCGTCGTGATCACCGCGACCACCACCAGCAGCACCGCGAACGCGGCCTGCTGCCGGTGGGCGGCCAACCCCCCGGCCAGGCGCACCCCGGCGACGCTCGCCCCCATCGCGCACAGACCGAAGGTGAGGGTGAGCGGCCAGTCGAGCTGGAGGCCCTCGGTGCCACCCCGCACCGCCAACGACGCCGCCGCCGTCACCACCATCACCAGCAACGAGGTGCCGACCGCCCGCGCCATCGGGAGCGCCAGGACCAGGGTGAGCGCCGGCACCACCGCGAACCCCCCACCGACCCCGAAGAAGCCGGTGAGGACCCCTGCCCCCGTCGCCACCGCCACCACCACCGGCAGGCGTCCGAGGTCGACCCGCAGCGGCCGGGTGGACACCAGCGGACGGCGCACCGTCACCGCATCGGAGCTGGTGGGACCCGCGCGGTGGGCGCGGGCCAAGGCGGCCGCACGACGGGCCATCAACCCGGCGACCGCGACCAGCAGCGCACCGAGCGACAGCATCAGGACCTGCGGGGGCACCCTCGCCGACCACACGGACCCCACCGCGGCCCCACCGACGGTGAGCACACCGAAGACCAACCCCTCCGACCAGGCGACCCTCCCCGCCCGACCGTGCTGGACGATCCCCACCACGCTCGTCATGAGGACCACCACGAGCGAGGTCGTCGTGGCCTGGTGCGGGTCCTGCCCCATCAGGTGGATGAGGGCCGGCACCGCGATGATGCCGCCCCCTCCCCCCAAGGAGCCCATCAGCAGCCCCACGAGCAGACCGACGACGACGGGGACGCCCCAGGTCAAGGGTGCGTCCCCGTCATCGTCGGTGGAGTGTCGCGGCTCAGGCGCCCAGCGCGGTGCGGACGGCCTGGACGATGGCGTCGATGTCCGCCTCGGTGGCGGTCAGCGGCGGGGCGAGACGGATGGTGGAGCCGTGCGTGTCCTTGGCCAGGACGCCGGCCTCCATGAGCTTCTCGCAGGCCTCGCGGCCGGTCATGATCTCGGGGTCGATGTCGAGCCCGGCCCACAGGCCACGGGTGCGCACGGCCACAAGACCCTTGCCGACCAGCGCCTCCAGGCCCTCGGCGAGCTGCTTGCCGCGCTCCTGGGCGGCCTTCTGGTGCTCACCGGTGGCCAGCATCTTCACGACCTCGTGGCCCACGGCCGCGGCCAGCGGGTTGCCGCCGAAGGTCGAGCCGTGGGTGCCCTTGGTGATGACGCCCATGACGTCGGAGTTGGCCAGCACCGCGGAGACGGGCACGATGCCGCCGCCCAGGGCCTTGCCGAGGGTGTAGACGTCGGCCTCGACGCCCTCGTACTGGCAGGCCAGCGTGGTACCGGTGCGGCCCAGGCCGGACTGGATCTCGTCGGCGATCATCAGCACGTTGTTCTCGCGGGTGATCTCGCGGATCTCGGCCAGGTAACCCTCCGGCGGGATCACGACGCCGCCCTCACCCTGGATGGGCTCGAGCATGACGGCCACGGTGTCCGGGGTGATCGCGTCGCGGACGGCCTGGGCGTTGCCGTACTCCACGACCTGGAAACCGGGCGCGTAGGGGCCGAAGCCGTCGCGGGCGTCCTCGTCGGTGGAGAAGCTGATGATGGTGGAGGTGCGGCCGTGGAAGTTGCCGTCCATCACGATGATGTGCTGCTTGCCGTTCTCGACGCCCTTGACGTCCGCACCCCACTTGCGGGCGATCTTGATGGCGGTCTCCACGGCCTCGGCACCGGTGTTCATCGGCAGCACCATGTCCTTGCCGATGAGGGCCGCCAGGTCGCGCACGAACGGGCCGAGACGGTCGGAGTGGAAGGCGCGGGAGGTCAGCGTCATCTTGCCGAGCTGCTCACGGGCAGCCTCGATGAGCTGCTCGTTGCCGTGCCCGAAGTTCAACGCCGAGTAACCCGCGAGGGCGTCGATGTAGGTCTTGCCGGCGACATCGGTGACCTGGGCGTTGTGGCCCTCGGCCAGCACGACCGGCAGCGGGCCGTAGTTGTGGGCCGCGTGCTCGTCCTCCAGGCCGATGTACCACTGGGGGTCGTTCGAGCTCTGCTCGTCGGTCAGGTCCACGGGGGTCACAGTCTGGGTCATGGTCCCCACGGTAGTCCGGTGGGTGTTCGACGAGCCACCCCGCCCCCACGCGCGAGGTGCGGCACCGCATCCGGCTGGGCGGCGCTCAGGCCTCCAACGCCACCCCGGCGCGGTCCGGCAGCAACGCGGTCGCCAGCGCCGCCACGGCGAAGGCCACCGCGAAGACCACGAAGACGCCGACTGCCCCGATGCCCGGGAGGAGCACCGGGACCAGCAGGGGCGCGATGATGCTGGCGATCCGGCCGAAGCCCGCCGCCGCACCCGCACCAGCACCCCGCAGCCGTGTGGGGTAGATCTCCGGCGTCACCGCGTACAGAGCACCCCAGGCACCCAGGTTGAAGAAGGACAGGGCCGCACCGGTGACCAGCAGCACCGGCAGCGAGTCGGCCAGACCGAAGCCCACCGCGGCAGCAGCCGATCCCACCAGGAAGGTGGCCAGCGTGGCGCGGCGCCCCCAGGTCTCGATCAGCACCGCAGCCACCAGGTACCCCGGCAGCTGGGCGAGCGTCATCAGCAGGACGTACCCGAAGGACTGCACGATGTCGAAGCCCCGGTCGACCAACAGGGTCGGCAACCAGATGAACGCGCCGTAGTAGCTGAAGTTCACGAGGAACCAGATGGCCCAGATGCCCAGCGTGCGGCGACCGAAGCGGGAGGAC
Organism: Kytococcus sedentarius; assembly: GCF_041937525.1. Classification (GTDB taxonomy): domain Bacteria; phylum Actinomycetota; class Actinomycetes; order Actinomycetales; family Dermatophilaceae; genus Kytococcus; species Kytococcus sedentarius_A. The sequence continues at coordinate 59,107 of NZ_CP169391.1, read as the reverse complement.
CACAGGCCCGTGGCGGGTGGGCCCGCCGCATCGGCCCGCGCGGGCGGGGCGGCGGGTGAGGGGGTGGGGGCAGGAGCCGATGGGGGGTGCGTGGCCGCCGCCTCGAAGCGGCGGACGACCTCCTCCGCCTCAACGGTCCGCCCCCGGGAGGCCAGCCACAACGGGGACTCGGGCAGGCCCCATCGGACCACCGCCGCATACAGGGCAGGCACCACACCCAGGGCCAGCGCCCAGCGCCACCCGAGGTCCGGCACCGCGAAGTAGCCGATGGCCGCCGCCAGGATCCAACCCACCGCCCAGAAGGACTCCAGGGCCACCACCATCCGCCCCCGGATGCGGGTGGGCGACAGCTCCGACACCAGGGTGGAGGCCACCGGCAGCTCCGCACCGAGCCCCAGGCCCACCAGGAAGCGGAACGCGAGCAACGCCCCGAGCGACCAGGCCAGGGCGCTCGCGCCCGTGGCCAGGCCGTACACCAACAGCGTGGCCGCGAACACGTTGCGACGCCCGAAGCGGTCCGCCAGCAGCCCGCCGAAGGTGGCCCCGATGGCCATGCCCAGGAAGCCGATGGACGCCACCCACGAGAGCTCGGTCTTGGACAGGTCCCACTCGGAGGCCAGCGCCGCCATCACGAACGAGATCAGCCCGACGTCCATGGCATCCAGGGCCCAGCCCACCCCCGACCCGGTGATCAGCTTGCGGTGCTGGGAGTTGAAACGCAGGCCACCCAGCCTGCGCCCGAGGTCGGCGGGGTCCCCGGTGCGCGACGACCGGTGCGTCGCTTCCCCATCGGCGGGGACGGATGCGGACTGCGGCACCGTGGACATGGCGCTCCTTCGCACTCTGCGGTGGCCGGTGTGGCCCGGCACCGCCCGGGTGTGCAACGAGCCCCGGGGAGGATCTCCCCGGGGCTCGGATGGTGGCAGGTGCAGGATTCGAACCTGCGTAGGCTTTCGCCGACGGATTTACAGTCCGCTTCCATTGGCCGCTCGGACAACCTGCCAAACTGCGGGGGCGATACTAGCCCGAGCGTCCGGGATGACCAAACCGGACCCCCTCGACCCACAGGAGCTTCCCATGGCCAGCGAATCGTCCTTCGACGTCGTGAGCAAGGTGGACCGCCAGGAGGTGGACAACGCCGTCAACCAGGCCGCCAAGGAGATCGGCACCCGCTACGACTTCCGCAACGTCGGCGCCTCGGTGGAGCTGAACGGCGACGCCCTGCTGCTGAAGGCCAACACCGCCGAGCGCGTGCTCGCGGTCCTCGACGTGCTGCAGACCAAGCTGGTGAAGCGTGGGGTCTCCCTGAAGTCCGTGGACTTCGGCGAGGACTCCGAGCCCAAGCCCTCCGGCAAGGAGTACCGCCTGGAGGGCGTGCTCAAGGAGGGTCTGAGCCAGGAGAACGCCAAGAAGATCTCCAAGCAGATCCGCGACGAGTTCGGCAAGGCCGTCAAGGCCACCATCCAGGGCGACGAGGTGCGCGTCAGCAGCAAGAGCCGCGACGACCTGCAGGCCGTGCAGCGTGCCCTCAAGGCCAACGACGACATCGATGCGGCGCTGAGCTTCACCAACTACCGGTGACGGCGGGGCGGCACCGGCGCACCACGGCAGTCAGCTGACAGCGGGCCGTCCGGGCATCAGCCCCGGGCGGCCCGCCACTCGTGCACCAGCACGGCCATGAGCACCTCGTCGTGGAAGACGCCGTCGTGGAACACCGCCTCCCGGCGCCGCCCCTCCTCCGTGAAACCCGCCTTCCGGTAGGCCGCGAGAGCCCGGTCGTTGTAGGCGTACACCCCCAGCTGGATGCGGTGCAGCCCCATCTCCGCGAACCCGTAGCGCAGCATGGCCGCCGTGGCATCCGGCCCGAGCCCCCTGCCCTGGTGCTCCGGGCCGAGCATGATGGCGAAGGTGCCGCAGCGCGCCGGCTGGGTGACGCTGTGCAGCACCGCGTGCCCGATGAGGGTGCCGCCCAGGTCGTCGATGGCGAACCCCACGCCCCCGTCACCGTCGTTGGCCGACCAGGTGCGGAACTGCTCCACGTCGGCCGCCACCGGTCGGGGTCGCACCGCGCGGTCCTGCAGCACCTTCATCTCCGGCTCGTTCCACCACCGGGCCAGGACCTCCAGGTCCTCCTCGGTGGCCGGGCGCAGCCGGGTGCGCTCACCAGCCAAGATGCCCGCCGCGTACCCCGTCGCCTCGCCCACCTGGGTCCATGCCATGACGCCAGCGTAGCCAGCCGGGCAGCACGCACGGCCCGGTCTGGGCTACTGTGCGGGCACATCCATCACGACCGGCTGAGGGATCAGGACCGATGACGCCGGGGCAACCGACGTGGGGGCGACCCCACGGAACGGTGCCACCTCCTGCGGGGAGCCCCGGCTCACCCGGAAGATGGGACGTCGGCCGAGACCCTCGCCGGCGGTCTTCCTCCCGGCGACCCGTTGCAGGTGCACTGGTTGTCGGTTCCTGAGGAAGGCCCGCCATGAGCACCGAGCGCAGCACCCTCCCCCAGGCCACGCCTGCGGCCCTCACTCTCCAGGCCGCTGCCCGCGAACGCATCCTGGTGCTCGACGGCGCGTGGGGAACGATGTTCCAGCAGCGCGAGCTCACCGAGCAGGACTTTCACCCCGCCGGGGCCCCCGAGGACCGCACCCTGGCGGGCAACTTCGACCTGCTGTGCCTCAGCCGTCCCGACCTGGTGGCCGACGTCCACCGGGCCTACCTCCGGGCCGGGGCGGACATCACGTCCACCAACACCTTCAGCTCCACGGCCATCGGCCAGGCGGACTACGGCTGCGAGCACCTGGTGGGCGAGCTCAACGAGGCCGCGGCCCGCATCGCCCGCGAGGTGGCCGACGAGGTGTCCGCCGCCGACGGCCGCCCCCGTTGGGTGGCCGGAGCCGTGGGCCCCACCAACCGCACGGCCTCGCTCTCCCCCGACGTGGAGCGCCCGGAGCTGCGCACCACCACCTACGCCGAGCTCCGTGCCGCCTACGCCGACCAGGTGCGCGGCCTGGTGCGCGGCGGGGCCGACCTGGTGCTGGTGGAGACGGTCTTCGACACCCTCAACGCCAAGGCTGCCCTGCGGGCCGTCGACGACGTGGCGCGCGAGATGGGCCGACAGGTCCCGGTCATGCTCTCGGGGACCATCACCGACGCCTCCGGGCGCACCCTCTCGGGCCAGACGCCCACCGCCTTCGCGATCTCCACCGAGCACGTCCACCTGGTCTCCCTGGGGCTGAACTGCGCGCTGGGGCCGGCGGCCCTGCGGCCGCACCTGCGCGAGATCGCCGGGGCCACCGAGGCCCTGGTCTCGGCGCACCCCAACGCCGGCCTGCCGAATGCGTTCGGCGGCTACGACGAGAGCCCCGAGGAGATGGCCGACGTCCTGGGCGATCTCGCCGCCGAGGGTGTGCTCAACATCGTGGGCGGGTGCTGTGGCACCACCCCGCAGCACATCGCCGCCATCGCCGATGCGGTGAGCGGCCTCGCGCCACGCAGGGCACCGCAGCTGCCACGCCGGTTGCGCACCAGCGGCCTGGAGCCCTTCGAGGTCACCGAGCAGACGAACTTCATCACCATCGGCGAGCGCACCAACATCACCGGTTCACCGAGGTTCGCCCGGACCGTCACGTCGGGTGACTGGGACGCCGCCGTCGCCATCGCTCGCCAGCAGGTGGAGAACGGGGCACAGATGGTGGACGTCAACGTCGACGAGGGCATGATCGACGGGCCGTCGACGATGACGCACTTCCTCAACCTGCTCGCCACCGAGCCCGATGTGGCGCGCGTACCGGTGATGGTGGACTCCTCCCGCTGGGAGGTCCTCGAGGCCGGCCTGGCGTGCCTGCAGGGCAAGGGAGTGGTGAACTCGATCTCGCTGAAGGACGGCGAGGAGACCTTCCTGGAACGTGCCGCCATCGTGCGGGCCCACGGTGCCGCCGCGGTGGTGATGGCCTTCGACGAGACCGGCCAGGCCGACACCCTCGAGCGCCGCACCGAGGTCTGCCAGCGTGCCCACGACCTGCTCGTGGGTGCCGGCTGGGAGCCGCACGACATCATCTTCGACCCCAACGTGCTCACCGTGGCCACCGGCATGCCCGAGCACGACCGCTACGCCCTCGACTTCATCGAGGCCACCCGGTGGATCAAGCAGAACCTGCCCGGGACCCTGGTCAGCGGTGGCATCTCGAACGTCTCGTTCTCCTTCCGCGGCAACAACGTGGTGCGCGAGGCGATGCACACCGTGTTCCTCTTCCACGCCATCCGGGCGGGGCTGGACATGGGCATCGTGAACGCCGGCATGCTCGGCGTGTACGAGGAGATCGACCCGGTGCTCCGCGAGGCCGTGGAGGACGTGGTGCTGGCACGCCGCCCCGACGCGACCGAGCGCCTCCTGGAGCTGGCCGAGCAGTACCGCCGGGAGCCGGGTTCCACCGAGCCGGCCACCACGGCGGCCTGGCGGACCGAGCCGGTGGCCGACCGCCTGCGCCACGCGCTGGTGCACGGCATCAGCGACTTCGCCGTCGAGGACGCCGAGGAGGCCTACCAGGAGCTCGGCTCCCCGTTGGCCGTCATCGAGGGGCCGCTCATGGACGGCATGGACGTGGTGGGCGACCTGTTCGGCAGCGGCAGGATGTTCCTGCCGCAGGTGGTCAAGTCCGCCCGGGTGATGAAGAAGGCCGTGGCCCACCTGACGCCCTACCTGGAGGCCGCAGCGCTGGAGACCGGCGCCAGGACCAAGGGGCGGGTGGTGATGGCCACCGTCAAGGGCGACGTCCACGACATCGGCAAGAACATCGTGGGCGTGGTGCTGGCCTGCAACGGCTACGAGGTGGACGACCTCGGGGTGATGGTGCCGGCCGAGAAGATCCTGGACCACGCCCGCGAGACCGGGGCCGACGTCATCGGCGTCTCCGGGTTGATCACCCCCAGCCTGGACGAGATGGTCTCGCTCGGCACCGAGATGCAGCGCCGGGGACTGAGCACTCCCCTGCTGATCGGCGGCGCCACCACCTCGGTGGCGCACACCGCGGTGAAGATCGATCCCTCGTACGACGGCACGGTGGTGCACGTGACCGACGCCTCCCGCGCCGTGCAGGTGGTGTCCGACGCCATCCACCGCAACGACTCCCTGGCCGAACGGGTCTCGTCCACCTACACCGAGCTCCGCGAGCGGCACGGGGCCAGGGAGACGCGCCTGGTGACCCACGCCGAGGCGCGGGCGGACTCGCGGGCGGTGACCGACCCGGTGCCCGCCCCCGCCTCACCCGGGGTGCACCGGCTGCAGCCGACCCTGGCCGAGCTCGTCGAGATCGTGGACTGGACGCCCTTCTTCACGGCGTGGGAGCTGCGGGGCAGCCACCCCAGGATCCTCGAGGACCCCCGGCAGGGAGAGCAGGCGCGCGCCACCTTCGCCGACGGCCAGGCGTGGCTGCGGCGGATCATGGACGAGGGCCTGCTGCAGCCGCGCGGCGTGGTGGGCCTGTGGGCCGCCCACCGCAGTGCGGACGGCGAGGACATCGTGCTGCCCGACCCGCACGGGGACGGCCGTGACGAGGTGGTGCTCCACGGACTGCGGCAGCAGAAGCACCGGAGCGGGGGCGGCTACGCCTCGCTCGCGGACTTCGTGGCTCCCGCCGATGACCACGTGGGGGGCTTCGCGGTGAGCATCCACGGCGCGGACGAGCTCGCCGCATCGTTGCGGGCCGAGCACGACGACTACGGCGCCATCATGGTCCAGGTGCTGGCCGACCGGCTGGCCGAGGCCTTCGCCGAGTGGGCCCACCGCGAGGTCCGCACCCGCCTGTGGGGCTACTCCGCCGAGGAGGACCTGCCCGTGCCCGAGCTGATCCGCGAGCGCTACCAGGGCATCCGCCCCGCGCCGGGCTACCCGGCCCAACCGGATCACACCGAGAAGCAGACCCTGTGGGAGCTGCTCAGCGCCCGGGACCTGGGCATGGAGCTCACCGAGCACCACGCCGTCACCCCCACCAGCGCGGTGAGTGGCCTGTACCTGGCCCACCCCGAGGCGAGGTACTTCTCCGTGGGCCGCATCGATGACGACCAGCTGCGCCACTACGCCCACCGCAAGGGCTGGGACCCGGCCGAGGCCGAGCGCTGGCTGGCCCCCCTGCTGCGCTGAGGCCCGCCCGCCGGCCCCGCAGACCCCCCCGATCCACGTCCCGCCGACCCGGAAGGACCACCATGACCCGCCTGTCCGTCGAGCTGGTTCCCCGCAGCGAGGAGTCGCTGCTCACCGAGGCAGCGAGCCTGCCCGAGATCGCCCCCTGGGCCGACACGATCAACGTGCCGGACCTGGTGAAGTTCGACCTGCGCTCCTGGCGTGCCTGCCCGATGCTGCGGGGCGCGGTACGTCATCCCGGCGGCGCGCCCTACTCCGCGATCCCCCACATCCGCGCCTGCGACGTGAACCCCGACGAGCCACTGCCGATGGTGGACGCGCTGCGGGCCGGGGACGTCACCGAGGTGCTCGTGGTCTCCGGCGACGACGCCGACTACTTCGCGCAGCACACCTACGCGGTGGACTCGGTGGACGTCATCCGCCGCTTCCGCGAGGAGATGCCCGAGGTGACGGTCTACGCGGGACTGGACCCCTACCGCCAGGGGATGTCCGCCGAGCTGCGCCTGCTGGAGCGCAAGCTGGTCGCCGGGGCCTCCGGCGTCTTCACCCAGCCGTTCTTCGACGTGGACCACCTGCGCTCCTGGCGCCGGGTGGTGTCCCCCGAGCTCAGCATCTGGTGGGGCGCCACGACCGTCACCACGCTGAGCGCCCTGGGCTACTGGCGCCGCCGCAACCTGGTGGCCTTCCCGCAGGACTTCAGCATGGAGATCGAGGCCCAGCGGGAGTTCGCCCAGCGCCTCATCGACCTCGCCTGCGAGTGGGAGGACAACGTCTACCTGATGCCGGTGCGCACCTCTCCCGCGGAGTACCTGCAGGGCCTGCGGGTGGGCGCGGACGTGGCCGGGCCAGTGCGCGCCTGACGGCCCCTGCCGGTGAGCCGCGCAGGGTCACCCCGGGGGCGTCAGGCGCCCTGCCCCGGAGCTCAGGCCCCGTACCGCTGCTGCGAGCGCAGCACCTCACCGAGCACCGAGCGCTGGTCGACCATGCTGCGCCGCACGGCGGGGGAGACCGCGTCGCCAGCCAGGACGGCGTCCACCGCATCGGCCGTGGCCTGCGTGGGAACCGCCAGGGGGAAGGCCAGCTGCGCGACCCGCGCCAGGGCGTCCTCGCCGACCACACCGGACAGGCCCGGCACCTCGGTGAGGTAGCGCTCCACGTAGGGCGTCAGCAGCTCCGGCCCACCCGAGGCCCAGAAGCCCTGCGCCAGGTTGTTGCGCTCGTAGTTGCTGCGGCCCGAGTCGCGCCCGGCCAGCTGCTCCCAGGCCCAGGCCTTGGACTCCGCATCCGGCTGCGAGGCCCGCGCCATGAGCCCCGACAGCTGCCCGGCCAGCGACCGGTCGTGCTCGCCCATCAGCTCCAGCTCACCGTCCAACCCGCCCAGCTGCGCCAGGCGCTTCACGGCGAACCACCGGAACTCGTCGTCGGTCTCCAGACCCTGGGGCAGGTCCTCGCCGCGGGCCCAGGCACGCAGCTCCTCGGCGTCCGTGGAGCAGGTGGCCACCACCCGCGCCCCCAGCCACGCCTCGGAGGTGCCCGCCTCGGCCGAGCGCATCCGCTCCCGCCCGGCAGCGGCCAGCACCTCCAGCTGGGTGTCACGCTCCGCCGCGGGCACCATCGTGCGCACCACGCGCGCCGTGATCCCCCCGGAGATCGCCAGCACCGAGGCATCGTTCTCCACCGGGAAGGCCGCCGCGAAGGTGCGCACCAGGTGTCGCGGGTCCGCCCCGCCGTCGGCGACCGCGTCGAACAGCGCCGCCCACAGCATCGCCCGCGTGGCGGGGTCCTCCACCTGCGGGAGCTGCGCCGGCAGCGCGGCCAGCGACTCCTCATCGAGCACCGCCGTGGCCCAGGTCGTGTCCGCCGCGTTGGGCACCACCAGCCGTGGCACGGGGCGCCCGGCCAGCTCGGGGACCTCCACCCGGTCGGCGTCCAGCTCGACCTCCACCGACCATGCCCGGTCACCGTCGGTCCACCCCGCGATGCTGAGCGCGTGCGGCCGGTCGGCCGGCTCCACCGGCTGCCCCGCCACCTCGGTGGGCTGCTCGCGCAGCACGGCAGCGGTGTCGATGACCTCGATGCCGTCCGCATCCGTCCGCGTGGTCAGCTCCACCGAGATCCGGTCCAGCCCCGCCGTCTCCAGCCAGGCCGCCGCCCAACCCTGCACGTCACGCCCCGACGCACTCTCCATGGAGCCCAGGAAGTCCGCCAGCGTCGCGTTGCCGTAGGAGTGCGTGGTCAGGTGGTCGCGCACGCCCGCGATGAAGGCCTCGTCCCCCATCCACTCGATGAGCTGCCGCAGCGCCGAGGCGCCCTTGGCGTAGCTGATGCCGTCGAAGTTCTGCAGCGCCGTGTCCCCGTCCGGTGCCGGCGAACCAGCCACCGGGTGCGTGGACGGCGAGCGCTCCGCCGCGTATCCCCACGGCTTGCGGCCCACACCGAAGTCCACCCACGCCTCGGTGAACTCCGTGGCCCCCACACACGCCCGGTGGGCCATGTACTCGGCGAAGGACTCGTTGAGCCACAGGTCGTCCCACCACACCGGGGTCACCAGGTCGCCGAACCACATGTGCGCCATCTCGTGCGCGATGGTGTTGGAGCGCGTCAGCAGCCCCTCGCGGGTGATCGCCCCCTGGAAGACGTACTGGTCGCGGAAGGTCACGCAGCCCGGGTTCTCCATGGCACCGGCGTTGAACTCCGGCACGAAGATCTGGTGGTACTCGCCGAACGGGTAGTCGATGCCGAACAGCTCGTGGAAGTAGCTCATGCACTGCCGCGTGACCTCGAACATCTGCGGCGCCTGCGCCTCGAGCTCGGCCGCCAGCGACGCCCGCGCGTGCAGCACCAGCGGCACCACCTGGCCGTCCGGCCCCCGCCAGGTGTCGCGCTGCGAGACGTAGGGGCCGGCGCACACGGTGACGAAGTAGGTGGACAGCGGCTTGGTGGTGGCCAGGCGCCAGATGCCGTGCCCCTCGTGGGTGGGGTCACCGTTGCCGGTGACGATCCACTCCTCGGGAGCCTTCACCGACACGGTGTAGGGCGCCTTGAGGTCCGGCTGGTCGAAGCAGGCGAACACCTTGGGGGCGGCATCCAGGAACAGGTGGCCGTACAAGTACTCGCCGTGGTCCTCCGGGTCCACCGAGCGGTGCAGGCCCTGCCCGTCGTTCGAGAAGGGCATGGTCGCGCGCACCGCGAGGGTGTTGCGCCCCTGCTGCGGCGTGATCGGCAGGCGCCCGTCCACCACCGTTGCGGGGTCCAGGGCCTCGTCGTTCAGCTCCACCTCGTGCACGTCGACGGCCTTGAGGTCCACGAAGGTGGGCTCCGCCGCATCGGCCCGGAAGACGATCTGGGTCTCGGACTCGAAGGTGGAGGTGCTGGTGGTCAGGTCGAGCTCGACCTCCATCGACTCCACATCGATGAGGGAGGCGCGGGCCTGGGCTTCGTCACGGGTCAGCGAGGGCATGGGCCCATCCTGCCTGCCCACCCGCCGACCGGGCCACCGGGTTCCCGCCGGCTCAGCGGCCGGTGCGGGGCTGGTGCTGCGCCATCGCCTCCAGCCGCGCCACCCGCTGGTCCATCGGCGGGTGGGTGGAGAAGAGCCGCGCCACGTCACTGCCCCTGAAGGGGTTGGCGATCATCATGTGGCTCACGCTCTCCAGCCGGGGCTCGGGGCGCAGCGGGCGGGCCGAGGCACCCCGCTCGATCTTGCGCAGCGCACTGGCCAGCGCCAGCGGGTCACCGGTGAGGCGGGCCCCGTCCTCGTCGGCGTCGAACTCGCGGGTGCGGCTGATGGCCAGCTGGATGACCGTGGCTCCCAACGGTGCCAGCAGGACCATCGCCAGCATCGCCAAGGGGTTGGGGCGGTCCTGTCCACCACCGAAGAAGAACATCATCTGCGCCACGGAGGTGATCACACCGGAGATGGCCGAGGCGACCGCGGAGGTGAGGATGTCGCGGTTGTAGACGTGCATGAGCTCGTGCCCCAGCACACCTCGCAGCTCGCGCTCGTCGAGCAGCTCCAGGATGCCGGTGGTGCAGCACACCGCGGCGTTCTGGGGGTTGCGACCGGTGGCGAAGGCGTTGGGCGCGGTGGTCGGCGAGACGTACAGGCGCGGCATCGGCTGCCCGGCCGTGGCCGCGAGCTCCGTGACGATGCGGTGCATGTGCGGCGCCTCGTGCGGCCCCACCTCCCGGGCCCGCATGGCGCGGATGGCCAGCTTGTCGGAGTTCCAGTAGGTGTACGCCGTGGAGAGCAGACCGAACACGGCGAAGATCCAGATGTACCGGCCACCGCCGACGAGCGCCCCCATGGCCAGGAAGAGTGCCCAGATGAGCGCGAACAGCAGGGTGGTCTTCAACCCGTTGTGGTGCTTCCTCATGACCTGATCCTGCCACTGCCCGCCGCCTCCTAGATGTGATGTCCAGGGAGGTTGTTGCGGGACTCGCTGATAGGTGAAGGCCTCCTGTTGCGAGAGTGGAGCTGTCTAAGAACCGCTTCGCGCACCCAGGAGGCCTTCATGTCCCACGCTAACGCCGCTCTGACTCCACGCGCTCGGATGCGGCTGGCCAAGCTCATCGTCGAAGAGGGGTGGCCGGTGGCCGTGGCAGCCAAGATGTTCCTGGTCTCACCACCCACGGCCCGCAAATGGGCTGCCCGGTACCGGGACGAGGGACCGGCCGGGATGACAGATCGCACCAGCCGGCCCCACGTGATGCCGACCAAGACACCACCAGCAGTGGTGAAGAAGATCGTGAAGGCCAGGTGGCGACGCCGGCTCGGCCCGGTACAGATCGCCGGCGAGCTGGGCATGCCAGCCTCCACGGTCCATGCCGTGCTCGTGCGCTGCCGGCTGAACCGGCTGGCCCGCATCGACCGGGTCACCGGTGAACCAGTCCGCCGGTACGAGCACCCCTACCCCGGGTCGCTGATCCACGTCGACGTCACGAAGTTCGGACGGATCCCTGACGGGGGTGGGCACCGCTTCGTCGGCCGGCAGCGGGGCCTGAAGCACCGTGCGGCGACGTCGGACCGGGAAGGCACCCGCGACCACCGGCACCAGCCACGACTGGGCGTGGGGCACCTGCACACCGTGATCGATGACCACTCCCGGGTCGCCTACGTCGAGGTGCACGCCGATGAACGCAAGGAAACCGCGATCGGTGTGCTGCGCCGGGCCGTCGCGTGGTTCGCCGACCGTGGCGTCACGGTCGAGCGGGTGCTGTCGGACAACGGTTCGGCCTACAGGTCCGGCGCCTGGAGCCAGGCCTGCGCCGACCTGGGGATCACCCCCAGACGGACCCGCCCGTATCGGCCGCAGACCAACGGGAAGATCGAACGCTTCCACCGCACCCTGGCCGACGGCTGGGCCTACGCCCGGCTCTACACCAGTGAGACCGAACGACGCGACGCCCTACCAGGGTGGATCCACTTCTACAATCACCACCGGGTCCACTCCGCGATCGGAGCCCCACCCGTCACCAGGCTCAACAACCTGGCTGGACATCACACCTAGACTCAGCGGACCCTGGGGCAGACGCTGCCCCCCGACCCGCAGGAGACCCGTGCCGCAGTCAGCACCCCCGCCCCAGCGCCCCACCCCGGCCCAGGACGAGACGGTGATGCAGTCCCTGAAGGACTCCCGTCGCGCGGGGATCCTGCTGATCGTCGGCGTCCTGCTTGGCATGCTGGCCATGCCGCGCAACCTGCTGGCGGTCGTGGCGCTGCTGCCGAGCCTGTTCTACTTCGTGCGGACCCTGCGGGCCCAGGTCGGGCGCGCCCCCGCGGTGGCCGTCATCTGGACCGCCCTGGGCTTCGTCCTGGCCTCCATGGTGCTGGCCGGGACCCTCCTGCCCTATCTCTTCTTCGACAACTCCATGGCCCTGCAGGAGTGCATCGACTCCGCCAACACCCTGGAGGCGCAGTCGGAGTGCACGGAGAACTGGACCGACACCTTCTCCCGGTTCACGCAGGGCGGCTGACGACCCGCTCCACCGCGAGCCGCAGCGCGGCGCCGAGCACCAGCTGGCCGGCCACCGCCGGTCCCGCCCACACGCTGGGTGCCACCACCGACAACGGACCGGGGGCCACCCCCATCGTGGCGTGGAGGCCGAGGAAGCTCACGCCCGCGCCCACCAGCAGACCGGCCACCAGGCAGCGCCAGGCCACGTCCAGCCACGTCGCGTCCTCCACGAACTCGGCCAGCCGACCCCGCACGGCCCCGGGCAGCAGCGCGCCGACGGCCACACCGGTCAGCAGGACCAGCCACCACGCCTGGGGGAGGGTCCCCGCATCGGGCACGGCCCCCAGGACCGGGATGGCCGGCAGTGTCACCTCGGGCACCTGGTGCGGCGTGGCCGAGGCGTCCCCCACCACGAGCCCGGCGCCGCTGAGCCAGGCCACGGCCCAGAGGAGCAGAGTGGGCAGCCAGCCCACCTGGGCCAGGACGAGCACAGCCGACCCGAGCGTCCCGGGTGCCAGGGCCCCGTGCACCGCAACGACCTGATCGAACCCGGCCGCGAGCAGGGCGACCAGCGCCACCAGCCCGGCCAGCGCCAGCAGCGATGCGGCCCGCAGCGCCGGCCCGGCGGCGTCCTGCAGCACCTCCCCGGCGTTCCCCGGCCAGCCGGAGAACCACCCGTCCACCCGCCGTGCCGGGGAGCCGGCCAGCGCCCCAGCACCACAGGCCAGGGCAGCCGTACAGGTCATGAGCACCAGCCACCGGACGAGACCGCCGGCCTCCGGCAGCGAGCCCACGGCCAGCCCGAGGGCCAGGCTGGTGGCCACCGCCCCCGTGACCCCACCGGCGACGGCCGCGGCCGGAACACTGCCGGGCAGGTCCGGGTCCACGAACAGCCCCCGCACCAGCCGCCGGAGGGTCCAGAACAGTGCCCCGGCCCAGGCCAGGGTGACCAGGGTGGGACCGCCCACCAGGCTCCACCGCGTGACCTCACCGGCCACCGCCAGTGGGTCCCCCACCTCGAGGCGCGCACCCTGCGCCAACTGCGTCAGGCGCACCCCCTCCCGCCCGGCCTGCGCCGCCGAGAGCGTGCTGGAGGGTGCACTGACCCAGGCCGCGAAGGCCAGGCCCGCCACCAGGGCGTGGGCCAGGAGCGTGACGAGCACGCCCCATCCGGCCCCCGCCGCGAGGGCCGAGGCGCCCGTGGCGGGCGCCCTGGCTGCGGCACGGTCACGGGCGGTGGTTCGCGCGGTGGTGGAGGACGTGGTCATCGCGGCCCATCATCGCGCCTGCAGGGGTCAGGGTGACGGAGCCTCGCCCGGACGGTCGTCCAGGACGATGACCTGGCGCAGCTCCTCGCCCGCCTCCAGGCGATCCATGGCCAGGTTGATGTCCTCCAGGCCGATGTGGGAGCTGATGAGGCGCTCCACCGGCAACCGGCCCTGCCGCCAGAGGTCGACGAACCGGGGGATGTCCCGCTGCGGCACCGCCGAGCCCAGGTAGCTCCCGGTGATGGTGCGCGCCTGGGCCACCAGACCGAGCGGCCGCAGGGTGCTCTCCGCGTCCGCCGGGGGCAGACCGACGGTGACGGTGGTGCCACCCGGCCCGGTCAGCGCGACGGCGGTCTCGAACCCGCGCGGGTTGCCGGTGGCGTCCACCACCAGCGCGCCGCGCAGCTCCTGCTCCTCGGCCTCCTGCGGCGCGAAGGTCCTGCTGGCTCCCAGCTCGAGGGCCAGCTCCCGCTTGGAGGCCACGCCGTCCACTCCCACCACCTCGTGGCCCAGCGCCCCGGCCACCAGCACGGCGGCCATGCCCACCCCGCCCAGGCCCACCACCACGACCCCGGTGGGCGCCGGCAGGTCCACCACGTTCACCACCGCCCCACCGCCGGTCAGCACCGCGCAGCCCAGCACCGCGGCGACGTCGGCCGGCACGTCCGCGTCCACCGGCACCACCGAGCGCTCGTCGACCACCGCCCGGGTGGCGAAGCCCGAGACCCCCAGGTGGTGCGCCACCGACTCGCCCTGCGCGTGGAGGCGGCGTCCCCCGGAGAGCAGGTCACCCCGCTCGTTGGCCTGCGAGCCCAGGGTGCACGGGAGCCGCCCCTGGGTGGCGCAGGCCTCGCACTCACCGCAGCGGGGCAGGAAGGTCATCACCACCCGGTCCCCCACCTCCACGGTGGTGACCCCGGATCCGATCTCCTCCACCACGCCGGCGGACTCGTGTCCCAGCAGCATCGGCACCGGGCGGGGGCGCCTTCCCTGCACCACCGAGAGGTCGGAGTGGCACACGCTCGCGGCCTCGATGCGCACCAGGACCTCGCGCTCGCCGGGCGGGTCCAGCTCGAGCTCCTGCACCCGCATCGGGGCGGAGTCGGCGTACGGGGCGGCGGCCTGCAGCGTGTGCAGGACCGCGCCGGTGGTGCGCAGGGGGTCGGGGTGCGTGCTCATGGCCGCAACCTATGCCCTGCCGGTGAGGTCACCCCATCGAGGAGGGGGGGCGACACAGCGCAGCGGCCCGCCCCCCGGTGGGGACGGGCCGCTGTCGGGCCGGGCGGGGATCAGCCCTGCAGGCCCTGCATGATCTCGCGCATGAGGTCAGCGGTCTGGGACGGCGTCTTGCCGACCTTCACGCCCACGGCCTCGAGGGCCTCCTTCTTGGCCTCAGCGGTACCGGAGGAGCCGGAGACGATGGCGCCGGCGTGGCCCATGGTCTTGCCCTCCGGGGCGGTGAAGCCGGCCACGTAGCCGACGACCGGCTTGGTGACGTGCTCCTTGATGTAGTCCGCGGCGCGCTCCTCGGCGTCGCCGCCGATCTCACCAATCATCACGATGGCGTCGGTCTCGTCGTCGTTCTGGAAGGCCTCCAGCGCGTCGATGTGCGTGGTGCCGACGATCGGGTCGCCACCGATGCCGATGGCGGTGGAGAAGCCGAAGTCACGCAGCTCGTACATCATCTGGTAGGTCAGCGTGCCCGACTTGGACACCAGGCCGATGCGGCCGCCCTCGGCGATGTTCGCCGGGATGATTCCGGCGTTGGACTTGCCGGGGCTGATGATGCCGGGGCAGTTCGGGCCGATGATGCGGGTCTTGCCGGCCTTCTTGGCCTCGGCCCAGAACTCGGCGGAGTCCTGCACCGGGATGCCCTCGGTGATGACGACGGCCAGCTCGATCTCGGCCTCGACGGCCTCCATCACGGCGTCCTTGGAGAACTTCGGCGGCACGAAGAGCACCGACACGTTCGCGCCGGTGGCCTCCATGGCCTCCTTGACGGAGCCGAACACCGGCACGGAGGCGCCGCCCTCGAACTCCACCTCGGTGCCGGCCTTCTTCGGGTTCACACCACCGACGACGTTGGTGCCCGAGGTCAGCATGCGCTGGGTGTGCTTCATGCCCTCGGAGCCGGTCATGCCCTGGACGATGACCTTGGAGTCGTTGTTCAGGAAGATCGCCATGCTCAGTTCTCCTTCGCGGCCAGCTCGGCAGCCTTCTCGGCGCCGCCGTCCATCGTGTCGGCAATGCTCACCAGCGGGTGGTTGGCGTCGGCGAGGATCTTGCGGCCCTCCTCGACGTTGTTGCCGTCCAGGCGCACCACCAGCGGCTTCGTGGCGTCGTCGCCCAGCATCTCGAGGGCCTGGACGATGCCGTTGGCCACGGCGTCACAGGCGGTGATGCCACCGAAGACGTTGACGAAGACGCTCTTGACCTGCTCGTCGCCGAGGATCACGTCCAGGCCGTCGGCCATGACCTGCGCCGAGGCGCCGCCACCGATGTCCAGGAAGTTGGCCGGCTTGGCCTTGCCGCCGGTCCTGTCCTCGCCGGCGTAGGCGACGACGTCCAGGGTGGACATCACGAGGCCGGCACCGTTGCCGATGATGCCGACGTTCCCGTCGAGCTTCACGTAGTTCAGGCCCTTGGCCTTCGCCTTGGCCTCCAGCGGGTCCGCGGCCTCCTTGTCCTCCAGGTCCGCGTGGTGCGGCTGGCGGAAGTCGGAGTTCTCGTCGAGCGTGACCTTGCCGTCCAGGGCGATGATCTCGCCGTCCTCGGTCTTGACCAGCGGGTTCACCTCGACCAGCGAGGCGTCCTCCTCGGTGTAGACCGTGTACAGGGTCTTGATGACCTCGGCGATCTTGTCCTGCGAGTCGGTGAAGCCCGCGGCCTCGGCGATCTCCTGGGCCTTCGCGTCGTCCAGACCGACCGAGGGGTCGATCTCGATGCGGGCCAGCGCCTCCGGGCGCTCGACGGCGAGCTGCTCGATCTCGACGCCGCCCTCCTTGGAGCACATGGCCAGGTAGGAGCGGTTGGTGCGGTCCAGCAGGATGGAGAAGTAGTACTCCTCGGCGATCTTCGCGCCCTGGGCGATCATCACCGTGTTCACGGTGTGGCCCTTGATGTCCATGCCGAGGATGGCCTGTGCGGCCTCCTGCGCCTCCTCGGGGGACTTCACGACCTTCACACCGCCGGCCTTGCCGCGCCCACCGGTCTTGACCTGGGCCTTGACGACCACGACACCACCGGACTTCTGTCCGATTCGCTCCGCGGCAGCTCGAG
The DNA here is from genome assembly GCF_041937525.1 of Kytococcus sedentarius. Taxonomy (GTDB): domain Bacteria; phylum Actinomycetota; class Actinomycetes; order Actinomycetales; family Dermatophilaceae; genus Kytococcus; species Kytococcus sedentarius_A. Next base: position 42,458 of record NZ_CP169391.1, on the reverse strand, counting down.
CCTCTTCGGGGGTGGTGGCGACCTCACCGGCCAGCACCGGAACCCCGTGCTTCTCGAACATGTCACGGGCCTGGTACTCGAAGAGATCCACGAGTTGACACCGTCCTCACGATTTCGACTGTTGTTGCTGACCCGCGACACGCGGGTCAGCCTCCACCGACTCTAGTCGGTGCCGAGTGGTCGCCGGGCACGGGATTGCCGCCTCCACCACCGCGTGGGGCCTCGGGGCCCCGGGACTGGCTACGTTGGTGTGGTGCCCAGGACCCCGGACACCACAGGCCGCCCACCCCCGCGCTGGGCCCGGGCTGCGGCATGGGCCTGCCTGCTGCTCCCCCTCCCCTCGGTGGTGTGGCGCCTCGCGATGCTGGCCGGGGTCGACCTGGGTTTCGCGGACGCGGGCCAGTTCGTGGGCCATCTCGGGCCCACCCTCTACGTGCTGGGGCTCAACCTGGTCGAGCTCCTGGCAGGGCTGGCCTGTCTGGGACTGGTGCAGTCCTGGGGCGAGCGCGTGCCGGGCTGGGTGCCTCGCATCGGTGGCCGGACGATCCCGGCGCTCCTGCCGGTGGGGCTGGCGACCGTGGGGAACCTCACGATGTACGCCATCTGGGCGGCGCTGTTGAGCAGCTTCGTCCCCGCGTGGACGGGGCGCACCGACGCGTGGACCCCGGACCGGGGGATGGATGCGGGCGAGCGGGCCCTCCTGCTGTCCTGCTACCTGCCCTTCGGGCTGTGGCCGGTGGCGGTGACCGTGGCGACACTCGGGTACTGGCTGCGGCGACGCTGACGCGCAGCAGCCCGCCCCGTGTCCCTCAGAGCTTCTCCACCGGGGCGTAGCGCAGCAGGAGTCGCTTGGTGCCCAGGTCCCCACCGAAGTCGACGTGGGCCATGGCCTTGTCGCCAACGCCGTCCACACGGACCACCGTCCCCAGGCCGAAGGAGTCGTGGGTGACACGGTCCCCGGCCTCCAGCTGGATGACCGTGCGGGTGCGCTCGGGAGCGATCCGCCCGGCCAGGCGCGCCACTGCGGGCTGGCTGGTGGGCGCGTGGGCCCCGACGGCACCCTCGCGCTCCCAGTGGAGCAGGTGGTCGGGCAGCTCGGCCAGGAAGCGCGAGGGCGGGTTGTACTGCGGCGACCCGTAGGCCGAGCGCACCGTGGCCCGCGAGAGGTGCAGGCGCTCCCTGGCCCGCGTGATGCCCACGTAGGCCAGGCGGCGCTCCTCCTCCAGCTCGTCGGGGTCGTTCAGCGCGCGCACGTGCGGGAAGGTCCCGTCCTCGAGGCCGGTCAGGAAGACCACGGGGAACTCGAGGCCCTTGGCACTGTGCAGGGTCATCAGCGTGACCACGCCCGCCTCGGCCTCCTCGTCGGCACCCGCATCCGTGTCGGCCACCAGCGAGACCTGTTCGAGGAAGGCCGCCAGGTGCGTGGTGCCCCCGACCTCGCCAGTCGTGGGGCCATCCGGGTCAGCGGCGGCCTCGTCGAACTCGCGAGCCACCGAGACCAGCTCGGCGAGGTTCTCCAGCCGGCTCTCGTCCTGCGGGTCGTCGGAGTCCCGCAGCTGCTGGGCGTACCCGGTCTGCTCGAGCACGGCCTCCAGCACGTCGGCCACCCCACCGCCGGCCTCGGCCACCGTTCGCAGGGCCTCCAGGAGCGCGGCGAAGGCCTCGATCGCCTTGAGCGAGCGCGTGGCCAGACCGGGGGCGTCCTGGGCCCGCCCGAGTGCCGCGACGAAGGGGATGCGCTCCCGCTCCGCCAGCGCCACCAGCGCCCCCTCCGCCCGATCGCCGATCCCCCGCTTGGGCACGTTGAGGATGCGGCGGAGGTTCACCGTGTCGGTGGGGTTGACCAGCACCCGCAGGTAGGCCAGGGCGTCCTTGATCTCGCGGCGCTCGTAGAAGCGGGTGCCGCCCACCACCCGGTACGGCAGTCCGACCCGGACGAACACCTCCTCCAGGGCTCGGGACTGCGCGTTGGTGCGGTAGAAGACCGCCACGTCGCCGGGGACCGCCTCCTTGCGGTCCACCAACTGGTCGATCCGCTCGGCCACGAAGCTGGCCTCGTCGTGCTCGTTGTCCGCCACGTAGCCGACGATCCGCTCACCGTCGCCGGCGTCGGACCACAGGTTCTTGGCGCGCCGGCGCTCGTTCCGTCCGATGAGCGTGTTCGCCGCCGTGAGGATGGTCTGCGTGGAGCGGTAGTTCTGCTCCAACAGGATGGTCCGCGCCTCCGGGTAGTCGGTCTCGAACTCCACGATGTTGCGGATGGTGGCGCCCCGGAAGGCGTAGATGGACTGGTCGGCGTCACCCACCACGCAGAGCTCGGCCGGTGGCACCTGGTGCTCGGGGCGGGGCTGGCCCGGCTCGGCCACCCCGGTGGCGCCCGCGCCCCCGGTCAGCTCCCGCACCAGCACGTACTGCGCGTGGTTGGTGTCCTGGTACTCGTCCACCAGGATGTGGCGGAAACGGCGCCGGTAGTGCTCGGCGATGGCGGGGAATGCCTGCAGGATGTTGACCGTCATCATGATGAGGTCGTCGAAGTCCAGGGCGTTGGCCTGGCGCAGCCGCTCCGAGTACCGGGTGTACACCTCGGCGATCGCCCGGTCGTAGGGGTTGTTCTCGTTCACCGCCGCGGCAAAGGACTCTGCGTCCACGAGCTCGTTCTTCGCCGCCGAGATGCGGTGGGAGACCGCACCGGGCGGGAAGCGCTTGGGGTCCAGGTCCAGCTCGCGCAGCACCAGGCTGATCAGGCGCTGGCTGTCGGCGGCGTCGTAGATGGAGAAGGTGGACCGCAGCCCCACGGTCCTGGCCTCGCGCCGCAGGATCCGCACGCAGGCCGAGTGGAAGGTGCTGACCCACATGGCGCGCGCGGGAGGGCCCACCAGCGCCTCCACGCGCTCCCGCATCTCGGCTGCCGCCTTGTTCGTGAAGGTGATGGCCAGCACCTGCCCCGGGTGGACCCCCCGGTGGCGCAGCAGGTGGGCGATGCGGTGCGTCAGCACCCGGGTCTTGCCCGACCCGGCCCCGGCAATGATCAGCAACGGGGAGCCCGAGTGGAGGACGGCCTCCCGCTGCGGCGGGTTCAGACCCTCCAGCAGCTCCTCCTCGGTGGGCGGCTTCGGGCGGGCCGAGTGGCGCTGCGGCCGGGCCGAGCCCAGGGAGGGCGGGGGTCCGTCCTCGCGGGCCCAGTCCGGCACCCCATCGGCCCCCACGCCCTGCTCCGGCGCTCCATACCCCGGCGCCCCGGCCGGAGGGTTCGCGGGCTGGCCGAACAGGTCGAGTTCTGCGAAGGGGTTGCTCATGGTGGCCCACATCGTAGGGGGGAGCACCGACAACCCACCCCACCTCCTACGATGGGGCCCATGGACACCCTCTACGAACTGCTCGCCGTCCTCCACCTGCTCGGCATGGCCGCCCTGGTGGGTGGGTGGCTGGTCTCCCTGCGCACCGACGTCATGAACACGGTGATGGTCTGGGGTGCCCGCATCCAGCTGCTCACCGGAGTGCTCCTGGTGGGTGTCGCCGAGATGGGCGACGGCGAGCTGGACCACGTCAAGATCGGCGTGAAGCTGGTCATCTCCATCATCGTCGCCGGCCTGGTGGAGGCCGCCGCCGCCAAGGAGCGCCGCGGCGAGGAGGCCCCCTCCATGCGCAACTCCGCCGGTGGCCTGGCCGTCCTGAACGTCCTGGTGGCCAGCCTCTGGCACCTGTTCTGACCCCGTCCGCTCCCGCACACGGCCCGTCACCCCGAGGTGGCGGGCCGTTGTCGTGCGCGCAGTCGCCGCCCGTGCGACGAGGCGGTCGCCTGATCAGCCCCCCATCGCCGCCCGGGCCCGCCGCAGGTCGTCGGCATTGCGCTCGATGCGGTCGCTCACCCGGGGGTCGTCCAACGCCACCCAGGCCGCCTGCGTGGTCGAGCCGTCCGCGTCGTGCACCACCGGCTCGTGGGCCACGGCAACGCGTGCCGCCCACACCAGGCTGACACCGTGGTAGTCCTCCTCCACCCCGTCCTGCCGCCGACCGGTCCCGGTCCACGAGCGCACGGCCAGGGGCACGGCCTCCAGCAGGTCGTGACCGGTCTCCTCCCACACCTCCCGGGCCAGCGCCTCGGCGAAGGTCTCCCCCGGGTCCACTCCACCGCCGGGCCAGTTCCAGAACTCGGTCTCGCTCAGGGCGTCCCACAGCCCCGTCAACAACACCCGCTCACCGGACGGGTCGAAGACCACCGCGTGGGTGGCCACCCGCTGACGGCGCTGGGCGACCTCGGCCTCCACGACCATCCCCGGCGCTGCGGGCACCGGCAGGTCCGCCGGGTCGTACCCGTCGGTGTAGTCCAGCACCAGCGGCCGGTTGCCGGCGTCGTCCACCGGCCCGTGATCGGCCGTCGGCACCGCGCCCTCTCGCGCGGGCGCCTCGAGCTCCCGGGCCAGCCAGGTGGGATCCACCCCGTGCCCGACGGCCAGGAGGTGCTCGGCCACCCGCACGAACAGCGGGACCAGCCCGGTCGGGTCAGGACGGTGGTAGGTCTGGGTCATCCCCCCATCCCACCACGGTCGCCCACAGGACCACCGGCGATGCGGGATGATGGGCCGTGATGTCCGACCAGTCCCCCACCCCGCACGGCTCCACGCTGCTGAGCGAGGAGCTCGACCCGCAGGGCGCGGGACTCTCCCCGGCCCGCATCGTCTCGGCCGTCATCGGCCTCGCCGTGGCAGCGGTCATCATCATCTGGGGCCTGCCGTGGATCGCGGACACCACCTGGTCCCAGATCGGCCGGCAGCTGCGCCGACTGACCGCCACGGACATCGCCTGGCTGAGTGGCCTCACCGCGGTGGCCGTGCTCTTCTACACGCTGGTGATGACCGGCTCCATCCGCGGGCTGCGCACGGGACAGGCGGTCATCTCCAACCTGGTGGGCACCATGATCTCCACCACCTTCCCCCTCGGCGGCGCGGTCGGCGTGGGCGCCACCTATGCGATGTTCCGCAGCTGGGGCTTCGACCGCAAGGACGTCTCCTCGGCCCTCACCGTGATCGGCGTCTGGAACATCCTGGGCCGGGCGGCCCTGCCCGCCGTGGCCGCGGCGTGGATGCTCTACGAGGCCGTGGGCACCCTCCCCCGAGAGGTGGTGTTCTCCCTCACCGTCGGCGGCGGCGTGGGCGGCGCGCTTCTGCTCGGCTTCGTCCTCACCGTGGCCTCGCGGACCGTGGCCGGCGGGATGGGGTCCTTCCTCGGCTGGCTGGCCACCCCCATCACCCGCTGGCTCGACGTGGAGCGCTCCGACTTCCGCCAGGTGGCCCTGGACCTGCGCTCCCGCATCGCCACCACCGTGCGCACCGGCGGCCTCACCATGACCCTGGGCATGGCCGGCTTCCTCGGCTTCTACGCCCTGGTCTTCTGGCTCTGCCTGCGGTACATGGGGGTGGACATCTCGCCGGTGCAGGCCTTCGCCGCCTACGCGGTGGGTCGGCTGCTGACCGCCTTCCCCATCACCCCCGGGTCGATGGGGGTGACCGAGGCCGGCGCGCTGGCGATCCTCGTGGCCGGTGGCGCCTCCCCCGCCGGCGCCTCGGCGGCCGTGCTGCTCTTCAGCCTGTTCACCAACGTGCTGCACGTGCCCGCCGGCATCGTGGCCGGAGTGGTGTGGATCCTCACCGCGGGCCGGTCACCGGCCCGCCCCCACCTCGGCCGCAGCGCCTGAGGACTCCGTCCTCACTCCCATTCAATTCGAGTTCGGCTGGCGCCTCACTCCCATCCCACCGAGTTCGGCTGGCGCCTCACTCCCATTCGATGGTTCCCGGCGGCTTGCTCGTCACGTCCAGCACCACCCGGTTCACCTCATCGACCTCGTTCGTGATGCGGGTCGAGATGCGCTCCAGCACCTCGTACGGCAGGCGCGTCCAGTCGGCCGTCATCGCGTCCTCGGAGCTCACCGGACGCAGCACGATGGGGTGGCCGTAGGTGCGGCCGTCGCCCTGCACACCCACGCTGCGCACGTCGGCGAGGAGCACCACCGGGCACTGCCAGATGGAGTCGTCCAGACCGGCAGCGGTCAGCTCCTCCCGGGCGATGGCGTCCGCGGCCCGCAGGATCTCCAGGCGCTCCCCGGTGACCTCACCGATGATCCGGATGCCCAGGCCCGGGCCCGGGAAGGGCTGGCGGGCCACGATGGCCTCGGGCACGCCCAGCTCCCGACCGATGGCACGGACCTCGTCCTTGAACAGCATCCGCAGCGGCTCCACGAGTCCGAACTGCAGGTCGTCGGGCAACCCGCCCACGTTGTGGTGGGACTTGATCGTCGCGGTCCCCGCGCCCCCGCCGGACTCGACCACGTCCGGGTAGAGAGTTCCCTGGACCAGCCACTTCACCGGGTGCTCGTCGTCGGTCCCCTCACCGGCCCGGCCGGCCACCACGTCGCGCGCCGCCTGCTCGAAGGAACGGATGAACTCGCGGCCGATGATCTTGCGCTTGGTCTCCGGCTCGGTGACGCCGGCCAGCGCGTCGAGGAACTGGTCGGTGGCGTCCACCGTCACCAGGTCCACCCCGGTGGCCTGCACGAAGTCGGTCTCCACCTGCTCGCGCTCCCCCGAGCGCAGCAGGCCGTGGTCCACGAACACGCAGGTGAGCTGGTCGCCCACCGCCCGCTGCACCAGAGCAGCCGCCACCGAGGAGTCCACCCCGCCGGAGAGGCCGCAGATGATGCGGTCCTCGCCCACCGTGGCGCGGACCTCCTCCACCAGGGTCTCGATGACGTTCTCGTTCGTCCACGCGCCCTCGAGCCCGGCGCCGTGGCGCAGGAAGTTCTCGAGCACCTGCTGGCCGTGGGCGGAGTGCATCACCTCGGGGTGCCACTGCACACCGAAGAGGCGACGCTCGGTGTCCTCGATCGCCGCCACCGGCGCGCCGGGCGTGGAGGCCGTGGTGACCATGCCCTCCGGAGCCTTCGTGGCCGCATCGCCGTGGGACATCCACACCGACTGGGTGGCCGGCTGACCGGCGAAGAGCACGGAGTCGCCCGTCACCTCGGCCGCCGTGTGGCCGTACTCGCGCTGCCCGGTCCTGGCGACGGTGCCGCCCAGGGCCTGGGTCATCGCCTGGAAGCCGTAGCAGATGCCGAACACCGGAACACCGGACTCGAGCAGGCCCTCGGCCAGGCGGGGAGCGTCGTCGGCGTAGACCGAGGACGGGCCGCCGGAGAGGATGAGGGCGGCGGGGCGCTTGGCGAGCACCTCCTCGGCCGGCATGTCGTGGGGCACGACCTCCGAGTACACGTTCGCCTCGCGCACGCGGCGGGCGATGAGCTGCGCGTACTGGGCGCCGAAGTCGACGACGAGAACAGGATTTGCCTGGAGGTCACTCACGGACGCACAGCCTACTGTGCCGCGGCTCTCAGCCCTTGTGGGGGCGACCCCGGCCGGCCTGGAAGGGGCCGTCGATCTGCAGGCGCGCGTCACGGGTCACGCGGCGCTCCATGATGAACGACCAGAACGGGATGCAGCCCGAGAGCATGATCCAGACCATCCGCCCCAGGCCCCAGCCCAGCCCGAAGCAGAGCACGGCCGAGGCCAGCGCGTAGGCCATGAAGATGAAGCCGTGGATGGGCGACCAGATCTCGCTGAGGCGGTGCATGCCGAACCCGTACTTGGCCACCATCACGCCGATCAGCACCAGCAGGGCCAGGGACTCGACGAAGGCCAGCACCTGCCAGACCTTCAGCTTGGTGCGGATGGTGGGGTCGTCGGCACTGTGCGGACGCATCACGGGCTGGACCACGGAAGGACACTCCTGGGTTTCGGAACGAGGCGCCTCAGGCTACCCCTGCCGCTCCGGGTCACCCGCGGGCGCGGGGGGCCCACCGGCCGATGTTTCCGGGTCGCCCTGAGCGGCACGGCGGGACTCGTCGTAGAGCATCCGCACGGCCACCCACACCCCGAACAGGGCGAACAGCCACCACTGCAGGGCGTACCCCGCGTTCTGCCAGTCCCAACCTGCGGACTCCGGGGCGGGCGGGGGCACCACCTGCAGGTCCCCGGGGGCGAACTCGACCGGCTCGGAGCCCGCGGTGACCTCCTGGGCGAACACGTAGCCGTTGTGGATGGGGGCGGGCCACTCGTTGGCCAGCCAGGCCAGGTCCACCGAGCCGTGCACCCCCTCGGCCGAGCCCCGGGAGGTGGAGGGCTCCTCCCCCGCCTCCAGGGCCCCGGACAGCTCCACCGGGCCGGTGAGCTCCTCGGTCAGCGCGGGCGCCCCGGCAGGTTCCCCGGGGAGGAAGCCGCGCAGGACGGCCAGCGAGGCTCCCGCATCGGTCTCGAACCGGGAGACGACCCACGCGCCCTGCTCACCTCCCAACCGGCGTCCGGGAACCACGAACTGCTCGCCGGTGAAGCTGCCGGAGGTCGTGGCCGTCCGGCCACGCTCCGGCGCCGGGAAGGTCGAGCCCACCGGCAACAGCTCCTCGAGCTCACCCGGGGGGCGCTCCTGGGCCGCCTGCGCCACCTCCTGCTGGGCGTTCGACGTCGCGTTCTCGAACTGCCACAGACCCAGGCGCCAGAAGGCCACCAACAGCACCACCACGAGCAGGGCGAGCCCCCACCAACGCGGCGTGCTGCGGAAGTGGCGCCACGCCCGGGCGTGAGGGGATCCGGTGGGAGAGGCTCCCATCACTCGCCGGAACCAGCGGACTCCGCGGTGTCGTCGAAGACCTGGATGGACCCCACGTAGTTGGCCATCCAGACGGTGTGGGTGGCGTCGTCGTAGGTGATGCCGATGGGGTGGTGCCCGGAGGGAACCTCCTGGATCTCCTCCATGGTCTCGGTGTCGACCTTGCTCATGGTGTTGCTGTAGTAGTTCACGACGTACAGGGCCGTGCCGTCACCGGAGATGTCCATGGACCGCGGCTCGTTGCCGGTGTGCACCTGGCCCAGCACCTCACCGGTCTGCGCGTCCAGCTTGCTGATGCGGCTGGTCTCGAACTGCTTGTAGGCACCGGAGGCCACCACGTAGACGTACTTGCCGTCCGGGCTGGTGACGACGTGGCGGATGCGCTGGCCCGGGGTGGAGAAGACCTCGGCCTTCTGGGCCGCGACGTCCACCTTGTAGACGTTCGGGGTGCCCATGGCGGTGGCGTAGGCGTGGCCGTCCGGGTGGAACGCGATGCCGCGGGCCCAACGGCCCAGCGGGATGCGCCCGGTCTCCTTGCCGGACTCCACGTCGATCACCGACAGGTCGAAGTCGCACCAGTTGGAGACCAGCATGGTCTTCTCGTCGGGGCTCAGGGCCGCGTACTTGGGCACCGCACCGGCCTCGATGGCGTTGGTCACGGTTCCGGTGGCGACGTCGAGCTCGTAGATGTAGCCGTGGTCGGTCACCTCACCCTTCTCACAGAGGTCACCGCCGTGGGGGCTGAAGCCCTTGCCGTACATCTGGTAGTTCGTGACGTAGGCCGTGGCGCCATCCTTCGTGAACACCGCCTCCACGGGTGCCCCCTGCACCTCACCGTGCCCCTCCTTGCCGAAGGCATCGAGGTCCACCGTGTCACTGACGGTGTCCACCAGCTCGCGCGACTGAGCGTCGTAGAGCGTCATCGTGTGCTGGTACATCATGTTGTTGGCGATCACGCGGCCGCGGTCGTTGGAGACCACGGACTTGGGGCGGATGTCGCCCTTGATGACCTCGATCTGCTCCAGGAAGGTCTGGTTGGCGGGCTTCTCCGGCGCCGTGGGCTCCAGCGTGCCGGCGCCCGGGTCACCCTGGGCACCCTCGTCGCCGTCACCCTCGGAGCCGCCCTCTCCGTCACCCTCGGAGCCGCCCTCGCCCCCCGACTCACCGGACGGGGACTCCTGGCCCGACTCCCCCTCATCGGACCCACCCTCGGGCGAGGTCTCCCCGGCACCGTCACCGGACCCCTGGTCCTCGCTGTCCGGCGAGGTCTGGCCCTCGCTCGACTCCGCGGGGGCGCTCGTGGGGCTGGACGGGTCCTGCTCCCCCTCCTCCTCACCACCGCAGGCGCCCAGACCGAGCGCGGCCACGGCGAGGAAGGCGGTGCCGACGGTGGTGGCGCGTCGACGGTTGAAGGGGGTGCTGCGCACGTGATCTCCCACGGGTCGAGGTGGCGGCGGTGTCCCGTCCCGGTGGCTCCCGCCCTGTCCTGCCCCGCGGTGCGGCGCAGGGGGCCGAGGATACCCGGGGCGGCTGGGCACCGTGGGCGGTGGCCACCGGAGAAAAGCAGCAGCGCTCCCGGGCCCGGGGGTCTAGGTTCTCCCCCGATGCACTTCGACCAGTTCCGCGTCGGTGTCCCCGACCTGCGCTCCCCCGCCCGCTATCTCCTGTGGCACTTCCGACAGCTGTGGTCGGTGGTGCTCCTCGCCGTGCTCGCCGGGGTGGTCTGGATGCTCTCCGTCGCCCTCATCCCCGCCGCGATCGGCCGGGGCATCGACCACGGACTCATCGCCGGGGACACCCGCCAGCTGCTCACCTGGTCGCTGGTGATCGCAGGACTGGCGGCCGTCTCCGCCGCGAGCGGGGCGGTCCGCCACCGCTACGCCGTCACCAACTTCCTCCGGGCCACCCTCGTCGTGGACCGCCAGACCGCCTGGCACGCCGCCGATGCCGGAGCGGCCCTCCCGCGGGAGGTCAGCAGCGGTGAGGTGGTCACCGTGGCCGCCAGCGACGCCATGAAGGTGGGCGCGGCGTTCGACGTGCTGGGGCGTCTCGCCGGCAGCATCGTCACCTACATGGTCGTGGGCCTCATCCTGTTGAGCTCCTCCGTCACGCTCGGGCTGGTCGTGCTGCTCGGCGTCCCGGTCCTGGTGGCCTGCCTGGCCTTCGTGATCAAGCCCCTGCAGCGCCGGCAGACCGAGCAGCGCGAGGAGGCCGGCACCCTCATCGGCCTGGGCGCCGACACGGTGGCCGGGCTGCGGGTGCTGCGGGGCATCGGCGGAGAGGACGAGTTCCTGCGCCGCTACGTCGTCCAGTCGGAGCGGGTGCGCACGGCCGGGGCCCGGGTGGCCCTGCCCCAGGCGACGCTCGCCGCATCGAACGTCCTGCTGCCGGGGGTCTTCATGGTGAGCGTCACCGCCATCGCCCTCCACGAGGCCTCGGCCGGCCGCCTGCAGCCGGGCGATGTCGTGGCCTTCTTCGGCTACTCGGCCTTCCTGATGACCCCCATCCGCACCGCCTCGGAGGCCGCGAACAAGGTGATCCAGGCCCTGGTGGGCGCGCGGAAGGCACTGCGCGTCCTGCAGGTGGCCCCGGACCACGGCACCAGCACCCTCCACACCGGGCGACCGGCCGGAGCTGTCGCCGGTGGCGCCCACAACGGCGCCACCGGCTCCACCCGGGCGCAGGGCGAGGCGGTGGCCCTCGAGGACCCTGCCACCGGCGTCCGTGTGCAACGGGGCCTGTTGACCGCCCTGGTGAGCGCCGACCCCGCCGCGAGCGCCGCGGTGCTCGACCGCGTCGGGCGGTTCGGTCGCTTCGAGGGTCCGCCCGCCCGACTCGACGGCGTGCCGGTGGACGAGGTGGACCTGGCCGACCTGCGCCGGCGGGTGCTGGTGGCCGAGAACGACGCCCAGCTGTTCACCGGGACGGTCCGTGCGGAGCTCGACCCCACCGGACGGCGCGGCGAGGACGAGCTCCTGGCCGCCCTCCGCACGGCCAGCGCCCTGGACGTGCTCGACGCCCTGCCCGACGGCCTGGACTCCGTGGTCGAGGAGCGCGGACGGTCCTTCTCCGGCGGGCAGCGGCAACGCCTGGTGCTGACCCGCGCCCTGCTGGCCGACCCCGAGGTGCTGGCGCTGGTGGAACCCACCAGCGCCGTCGACGCCCACACCGAGGCGCGGATCGCCGAGCGACTCGCAGCCTCCCGTGCAGGACGGACCACGGTGGTCACCACCGTCAGCCCCCTGCTCCTGGACCACTGTGACGACGTGGTCCTGCTGGTCGACGGGCGGAGCGTCGCCCAGGGGACCCACCACGACCTGATGACGCGTGCCGACTACCGGTCGGTCGTCGCCCGCGGGGAGGACGCATGAGCACCACCACTCCCAACCCCCTGTCCCCCGTCGACCCCGACGACCCCTCCGGTGTCCAGCGCGTGCTGCCGATCGCCGACACCACCTCGGTACGGCGCCACACCGCCGCCACCCTGCGGCGACACCGCTCCCGGTTGCAGGTGATGGCGCTCCTGCACGCCCTGGCCGCAGCCCTCGGCCTGGTCACCCCGTGGATCATCGGCCGTCTCGTGGACGGCCTGACCGACGGGTCGCTCCTGGGCGAGGGGGGCTTCGACCAGGGGCTGCCACTGCTCGCCGGCATGACCCTGGCCCTCCTGGGGCAGACACTCGTGTCCTGGTTCGCCAACCGGGAGAGCTTCGTGATCGGCGAGCGGATCTTCGCCGATCTCCGCGAGGAGTTCATGTCCCGGGTGGTGCGCCTGCCGCTCTCGACCGTCGAGCGGGCCGGCACCGGCGACCTGTTGAGCCGCACCACCGGCGACGTGGAGGCGTTGAGCTACGTGGTGCGCTTCGGCCTGCCGTCGATCCTGGTGGGCACGGTGACGCTGGTGGTGACCGTGGTCGCCTCGCTGGTGACGAGTCCGGTGGTGGCACTGGCCCTGGTGGTCATCCCCGTCATCCTGTTCCTGCCCACCCGGTGGTACCTGCGGCGGGCACCTCGCGCGTACGCCCGCGAGCGGGCCCAGTGGGCCCGGCTCAACGGCGTGGTCGCCGAGAGCGTGGAGGGCGCCCGCACCGTGGAGGCACTGCAGCTGCAGGCGCGCCGCCGCGACGTGTCCGATGGGGTGCTGCGCGACATCCTCGATGCCGAGAAGGCCACCCTCCACCTGCGGCTGCGCTGGTTCCCCTCGCTGGACCTGGCGTTCAACCTGCCGGCCGCAGTGGCCTTGCTCTGGGGCGGGGTGGCCGTCAACCAGGGGTGGGCGACCATCGGCGAGGTCACGGCCGTGGTGCTCTACGTGCAGATGCTCCACGAGCCGCTCAGCCAGCTGCTGGGCTGGCTCGACGAGCTGCAGGTGGCCGCCACCTCCCTGGCCCGGGTGATCGGCATCGCGGACGTCCCGGCCGACCGCTCCCCCAGCGGCGAGCGTCCTGTCGGTGAGCAGCTCACCGCCACCGGCGTGCGCTACCGCTACCGCCCCGACAAGGAGGTGCTCCACGGGGTGAGCCTGGACCTGGAGCCCGGCGAGCGCCTGGCCATCGTGGGGCCCTCGGGGGCGGGCAAGTCCACCTTGGGCCGGCTGCTGGCCGGTATCGACGGGCCCACCGAGGGGTCGGTCACCGTGGGGGGCGTGCCCCTGCTCGACCTGCCGCTGGACGACCTGCGGGGCGAGGTGGCACTGGTCACCCAGGAGCACCACGTGTTCGTGGGCACCCTGGAGCAGAACCTGCGCCTGGCCCGGCCGGGGGCGAGCGACGAGCACCTGTGGGAGGCCCTCGAGGCCGTGGACGCCACGTGGGTGCGGGACCTTCCCGAGGCCCTCTCCACGACGGTGGGGTCGGGGGGGCAACGACTCACCGACGCCCAGGCCCAGCAGGTGGCCCTGGCCCGCCTCGTCCTCGCCGACCCCCACACCCTGGTGCTGGACGAGGCGACCTCCCTGCTCGACCCGCGGGCCGCGCGCCACCTCGAGCGATCGATGGGGGCGGTGATGACCGGTCGCACGGTGGTGGCCATCGCGCACCGCCTGCACACCGCCCACGATGCGGACCGCGTGGCCGTCATGGAGGATGGTCACATCACGGAGCTGGGCGCCCACGACCAGCTGGTGGCCGGCGACGGCGCCTATGCGCGCCTGTGGGAGAGCTGGAGGCAGGAGTGACCACTCCGCTGGAGCCCGGGACCCGGATCGTGGCCGGTGCGTTCACCCTGTCGGGGGTGATGCACTTGGTGCGGCCGCAGGTGTTCGAGCCCGTCATCCCCACTCCCCTGCGCACCTGGGACACCGAGCTGGTGGTGCTCTCCGGGGTGGCCGAGCTGCTCTGCGCCGCCGGGCTCGCCGTGCCGGCCACCCGCGCAGCGGCGGGCGTTGCCTCGGTCGCGCTCCTGGCCGCCGTGTTCCCGGCCAACGTGCAGATGGCGATCGACCACACCCGCCGGGCGCGGCGCCGGCCCACGGCCGGCCGGGTCGCGGTGGCCGCCGGCACCTGGGCGCGCCTGCCGCTGCAGTGGACGATGGTCCGGGCGGTGGCGCGCGCCGGGCGCTGAGGGCTCTCAGGCCCCCTGGTAGGGGGCCAGCACGACCTCCACCCGCTGGAACTCCTTGAGGTCGGAGTACCCGGTGGTCGCCATCGCACGCCGCAGGGCGCCGATGAGGTTGGTGGTGCCGTCGGCGGTGTGACCGGGCCCGGTGAGGATCTCCTCCATCGTGCCCACGGTCTCCACCTGCACCCGCTCGCCGCGCGGCAGGGTCTGGTGGTGCGCCTCGGCACCCCAGTGGAAGCCACCCCCGGGGGCGTCCTTCGAGCGTGCGAGGGCCGCCCCCAGCATCACCGCGTCGGCACCGCACGCCACGGCCTTCACGATGTCGCCGGAGCGCCCCATCGACCCGTCGGCGATGACGTGCACGTACCGCCCGCCGGACTCGTCCATGTAGTCACGGCGAGCCGCTGCCACGTCGGAGACCGCCGTGGCCATGGGGGCGTGGATGCCCAGGGTGAGGCGGGTGGTGTGCGCGGCTCCGCCGCCGAAACCGACCAGCACGCCCGCGGCGCCGGTGCGCATCAGGTGCAGTGCGGCGGTGTACGACCCCGCGCCGCCGACGATCACCGGGACGTCGAGCTCGTAGATGAAGCGCTTCAGGTTCAGTGGCTCGGCCTGGCTGGAGACGTGCTCGGCCGAGACCGTGGTGCCACGGATGACGAACAGGTCCACCCCCGCATCGACCACCGCTCGCCAGTACTGCTGGGTGTTCTGCGGCGAGAGGGCGCCGGCCACGGTCACCCCGGCATCGCGCAGCTGCTGCAGTCGCGCGGCGATGAGCTCGGTGCGGATCGGCGCGCGGTAGGCCTCGCGCAGGGTCGCGCGGGCCTGCGCGGGGTCGGCCTCGACGATGCCGCGCAGCAGCGACTCCGGGTCGTCGTGGCGGGTCCACAGCCCCTCGAGGTCCAGCACGGGCAGGCCCCCCAGCCGGCCGAACTCGATGGCGGTCTGCGGCGACATCACCGAGTCCATCGGCGCCGCCATGACCGGCAGGTCGAAGTGGTACGCGTCGATCTGCCACGCCGTGGACACCTCCTCGGGGTCACGGGTGCGACGGTTCGGGAGCACCGCCACGTCCTCGAAGGAGTAGGCGCGACGCGCCCGCTTGCCACGGCCGATCTCGATCTCGTTCACCCTGCCACCCTACCGGCGGGGCCCCCGCCCGGGACGCCGGTCGGGAGGCCCGCGCCGTGGACGGCCGGCACTCAGCGCGCGGTGTAGTTGGGGGCCTCCATGACCATCTGCACGTCGTGGGGGTGGGACTCGATGAGGCCGGCCGAGGTGATGCGCACGAAGGAGCCGTTGCGCTTGACCTCGGCGATGCTGCGGGCACCCACGTAGAACATCGACTGACGCAGGCCGCCGACCAGCTGGTAGACCACCGCGGCAACGGGGCCACGGTAGGCCACCTTGCCCTCGATGCCCTCGGGGATCACCTTGTCGTCCTCGGACACGTCGCCCTGGAAGTAGCGGTCCTTGGAGTAGGACTGGCCGCGGCCGCGGGACTGCATGGCACCCAGGGAACCCATGCCGCGGTAGCTCTTGAACTGCTTGCCGTTGATGAAGACCATCTCGCCGGGCGACTCCTCGCAGCCGGCCAGGAGCGAGCCCACCATCACGGCGTCGGCACCGGCCACCAGGGCCTTGGCGATGTCTCCGGAGTACTGCAGGCCGCCGTCGCCGATGATCGGCACCCCGGCCGGGCCGGCGGCCCGGGCGGCCTCGTGGATGGCGCTGATCTGGGGAACGCCGACCCCGGCCACGACGCGCGTGGTGCAGATGGAACCAGGGCCCACGCCCACCTTGATGCCGTCGGCACCCGCGTCCACCAGGGCCTGGGCACCTGCCCGCGTGGCGACGTTGCCGGCGATCACGTCGACGTGGGCGGCCGAGGGCTCGGCCTTGAGGCGGGCCACCATGTCGCACACCCCACGGGAGTGCCCGTGCGCGGTGTCCACGACCAGCAGGTCCACCCCGGCCTCCACCAGGGCCATGGCGCGCTCCCAGCTGTCACCCCAGAAGCCCACCGCGGCACCCACGCGCAGGCGCCCCGCATCGTCCTTGGTGGCCAGGGGGTACTGCTCGGTCTTGGTGAAGTCCTTCACGGTGAACAGGCCCTTGAGCACCCCGTCGTCGTCCACCAGGGGCAGCTTCTCGATCTTGTGCTCCGCCAGCTTGCCCAGCGCGTCGTGCTTGTCCACGCCCACCGGGGCGGTGACCAGCGGCTGGCGGGTCATCACCTCACCGACCGGCCGGGAGTGGTCGGTCTCGAAGCGCAGGTCACGGTTGGTGATGATGCCGACGAGCTTCCCCTCCTCGTCCACCACGGGCAGCCCGGAGACGCGGAACCGCCCGCACAGCTCGTCCACCTCGGCCAAGGTGGCGTCCACCGTGGTCGTCACGGGGTCGGAGATCATGCCGTTCTCAGAGCGCTTCACCCGGTCCACCTGAGCCGCCTGGTCGGCGATCGACAGGTTCCGGTGGAGCACTCCGATGCCGCCCTGACGCGCCATCGCGATGGCCATGCGGGCCTCGGTCACGGTGTCCATCGCCGCGGAGAGCAAGGGGATCGCGACCTCGATCCGCTTGCTGATCCGCGTGGTCGTCGCGACCTCGCTGGGGATGACGTCACTCTCCCCCGGGAGCAGCAGCACGTCGTCGTAGGTGAGGCCGATCGGGGCGAAAGAGTCCGGGTTCTCCATGGAGAAATGCTATCTGGCCGCACGCAGTGACCCTTGTCACGGGGTGGCGTGCATGAACGGGGCCACCAGTGGGTAGGTGGACATCACAGCGGGTGCAGAGCGCCCGCTGCGGCGCCCCGCCCCCGGCGTCCTTCCCAGCGAGCGATGAGGTGCACATGGACAGCACGGCACGTCAGCCCGGCCCTGTGGCCGACCTGTGGGACTGGCAGTTCGAGGGGCTCTGCCGGACCACCGACCCGGAGGAGTTCTTCCACCCCGAGGGTGAGCGCGGCAGCGCCCGCCGGCACCGGGACGACCGGGCCAAGAGCGTGTGCCAACGCTGCCCCGTCATCGACCAGTGCCGTGAGCACGCCCTGGCCGCCAAGGAGCCCTACGGGGTGTGGGGTGGCCTCTCGGAGGACGAGCGGGAGCAGGAGATCGCCCGCCGCTCCCGCCGCGGGCTGCGCGGCGCCTGAGCCGTCCTCAGCCGCGTTCCACCAGGATCTCGCCCACCGGGGTGCCCACCACCTCGCCGGGCCTCACCTTGCGTCCGCGCTGGGTGCAGGTCTCGCCCTGCAGGGTGACGTCCCCGGCCTGGATCACCTCGCGGGCGATGGCGCCGTCGTCCACCACGTTCGCCAGCTTCAGGACCTGCCCCAGGGTGATGAACTCGTCGGTGATGGTCACGGTGATCCGGTCCTGTGCAGCGCTCATGTCGCCAGTCTCCCCCATCGACTCCCCCGGACACACGATGCCGGCCGCCCGCCCCGGGTGGGGCCGGCGGCCGGCATCGTGTGTCAGCTCAGCTCAGGTCAGTGGCTGTGACCGTGGCCGTGCCCACCCTCGGACTCGTTCTCCTCGGCGGGCTTGTCGACCACCAGGGTGTCGGTGGTCAGCACCATCGCGGCGATCGAGGCCGCGTTGCGCAGCGCCGAACGGGTCACCTTCACCGGGTCGATGATGCCGGCGGCCACCAGGTCGACGTACTCACCGGTGGCGGCGTCCAGGCCGTGGCCGGCCTTCTGCTCGGCCACCTTGGCGGCGGCCACGTGGCCCTCCAGGCCGGCGTTCTCGGCGATCCAGCGCAGCGGCTGGTTGAGGGCCGACTGCACGGTGCGCACACCGACGGCCTCGTCACCGGTGGTGGAGGAGAGCAGCTCCTCCAGGGCGGCGGCGGCCTGGGTCAGGGCGGTGCCACCACCGGCGACGATGCCCTCGTCGATGGCGGCGCGCGTCGCGGACACGGCGTCCTCGATGCGGTGCTGCTTCTCGGTGAGCTCGGTCTCGGTGTGGGCGCCGACCTTGATGACGCAGACGCCACCGGCCAGCTTGGCCAGGCGCTCCTGCAGCTTCTCGCGGTCCCACTCGGAGTCGGTGTTCTCGATCTCCTTGCGGATCTGGGCCACGCGCTCCTCGACCGCGGACTTCTCGCCGCCACCGTCGATGATGGTGGTGGAGTCCTTGGTCACCTGGATGCGGCGGGCCGAGCCCAGCGCCTCCACGCCGGCGGAGCTCAGCTTCAGGCCGACCTCCTCGGAGATGACCTCGCCACCGGTGAGGATGGCCATGTCCTGCAGCATCGCCTTGCGACGGTCACCGAAGCCGGGGGCCTTCACGGCGGCCACCTTCAGGCTGCCACGCACGGTGTTGACCACCAGCGTGGACAGCGCCTCACCCTCGACGTCCTCGGCGATGATCAGCAGCGGCTTGGAGGTCTCCACGACCTTCTCCAGCAGCGGCATCAGGTCGGCGATGTTGGAGATCTTGCCGCCGTGGATGAGCACCAGCGCGTCCTCGTGGACGGCCTCCATGCGCTCGGAGTCGGTGACGAAGTAGGGCGAGAGGAAGCCCTTGTCGAACTGCATGCCCTCGGTGTAGTCGAGGGTGAGCTCGGTGGTGGAGGACTCCTCCACGGTGATGACGCCGTCCTTGCCGACCTTGTCGAAGGCCTCGGAGAGCAGCTCGCCGACCTCCGGATTCTGGGCCGAGAGGGCGGCGACCTTCGCGATCTCCTCCTTGCCCTGCACGGGGCGGGCGGCTCCGACGAGGTGGGCGTCCACGGCCTCGACCGCGCGCTCCATGCCGCGCTTCACCCCGGCGGGGCTGGCGCCGGCGGCCACGTTGCGCAGACCGTCGCGCACCATGGCCTGGGCCAGGACGGTCGCGGTGGTCGTGCCGTCACCAGCGACGTCGTTGGTCTTGGAGGCGACCTCCTTGACCAGCTGCGCGCCGAGGTTCTCGTAGGGGTCGTCCAGCTCGATCTCACGGGCGATGGTGACGCCGTCGTTGGTGATGACCGGCTGGCCGTAGGCGCGCTGGACCACGACGTTGCGGCCCTTGGGGCCGAGGGTCACCTTGACGGTGTCCGCGAGCTGGTTGACGCCGCGCTCCAGTGCCTTGCGGGCGTTGTCGTTGAATTCGAGCATCTTGGCCATGAGTGGCTCCTCCTGGGATCAGGGAGGTCGACCGAGGTCGGGGGGACCTGCGGGACCTGCGGGGGCGTCCGGATCCTGGGTGAGGAGTCCGGACAGCGGCGCGAGCCACGCCCCGCCCGGGGGGCTGTGAGGGCGTGGCTCGCGGTGGTGGCGTCGGGCTGCCGACGCCTCAGGCGCTCAGCGCTCGATGACGGCCAGGACGTCGCGGGCGCCCAGGATGAGCACCTCCTGGTCGTCGTACTTGATCTCGGTGCCGCCGTACTTGGAGTAGATGACGCGGTCGCCGACGGAGATGTCCATCGGCACGCGCTCGTCACCGTCCTCGTTGAAGCGACCCGGGCCGACGGCGATGACCTCGCCCTCCTGCGGCTTCTCCTGGGCGGTGTCCGGGATGACCAGGCCGGAGGCGGTGGTCTGCTGCGCCTCGACGGCCTTGACGACGATGCGGTCCTCGAGCGGCTTGATGGTGGCCATGGACCTTCCTCTCTCTGCGAACTGCCCGGGAGGTCCCGGGCACACGGTTCTTCTCCTGTCGGCGTCGCCGGACCGTCAGCGGCCGGGTCCGTCGCGGTGGCCCCGGAGCTGGCACCCGACGACGCTGAGTGCCAATGGCAAATCTAGGTCGGCCTCTGGCACTCGGTCAACTCGAGTGCCAGCACTCAGAGCAGGGGCTGGAGAGGCTTGAGGAGCCGCTCCACACCGCGCACCCACCAGCCGCGCTGCCGCCACTCCTCGAGCGTGAGCTGACGGCAGTTGGTGAGGTCCTGGCGGAAGATCTCCTGCATGTGCGCGGCCTGCCCGTCGTTGACGAGCTCGAGGTTCACCTCGTAGTTGCCGGTGAGGGACAGGCGGTCGATGTTCGTGGTGCCGACGGTGGCCCACCGCCCGTCCACCACGGCGGTCTTCGCGTGGACCATGGCGTCCTGGTAGAGCCACAGCTCCACGCCGCCCTCCAGCAGCTGCTCGAAGTAGTAGCGCGCCACCCAGTCGGCCACCACGTGGTTGGAACGCTCCGGGAGGATCACCTTGACGTCCACCCCCCGGCGGCGGGCCTTCAGCAGCTCCTCCAGGATCTCGTTGTCCGGAATGAAGTAGCCCTGCGTGATCCAGACCGACTCCGAGGCACGGTCGATGGCCTCCAGGTACATGCCCCGCACCGGGAAGAGCAGCCGGGAGGGGGCGTTGCGGTGCGCACGCACCGCCTGCCCCCACCCACGCACCCGGTCGTCCGAGAGCACCGGGTGGCTGGGGCGCCGGTGGTGGTTCCAGAAGTCGACGAAGGTGTTCTCGAGCTCGTGCGCCGCGGGGCCGGTGACCCGGACGTGCGTGTCACGCCACTGCGTGGCGTACTCCTCCCCGATGTTGTACCCGCCCACGAAGCCCACCTCGCCGTCCACGACGAGGATCTTGCGGTGGTCACGGCCCCAGTGGCGGGGGCCCAGCAGCACCTGCGGTCGGATCACCGGGTACTCCAGCTTGTGCACCTTCTCGGGCCAGCGCTTGAAGGAGCGCGGGACCACGAGGTTGGCGAACCCGTCGAACACGACGAAGACCTTCACCCCCCGCTCGGCCGCCTCGCACAGGGCCTCCTTGAAGGCCCGGCCCACCGCATCGCCCTTGAGGATGTAGCTCTCGAAGAGGATCTCGTGCTCCGCGTGCGCGATGGCGTCCAGCATCGCCCGGTAGACGTCCTCACCGAAGGTGTAGGTGGTGACGGTGGTCTCGCTCACCGTCTGGTCCACCGGGTCCACCGTCGGGAAGGAGGTGACACGTGGCCGGCGGCGCTTGCGTCGACGGTTGCTCGCGACCAGTCCCGTCACCACCGCGGCCTGCGCGGCAGTCTGCAGTCCGATCCCGTAGAGGACCACCCGGCCCAGGGTGCGGTGTGGCACGTGACCTCCTCGGTCGGCTGCGGTCGTGGCTGCGGCGGTGCTTTGGCGGTGCTTTGGCGCTGCTTCGGTGTTGAGTGGCCCGTGACGGTGCGCCGAGCTCGCGCCGGGGTGCCAGTCTACGGAGCACACCCTCTGGCCTCCGACCTACCGCGGTGGGACACTGTCGGGCCCCGCACCCCGCCGCAAGGAGCCGTCCGTGAGCCCCACCCCCGGTGCCGCCCCGCCCAGCGACGCGGAGCTGCTGGCCTCCGTGGCACCGGGCGCCGACCCGGAGCTCGACGCCCTGCTGGTCCAGGTGGCCGACCGGGGGCTCGATGCCCTGGGTGCGGCCACCGCCCTGAGGGAAGCAGGCGTCGACGCGGCCCGCGCCGCGGCCGCCCTCACCCAGGCCGAGCTCCGGGGGGCCGGACACGCCAAGTTCGGCGACCGCGCTGAGCGGATGCTGTTCACCCGCGCCGGGCTGGAGCAGGCCACCCGCTGGCAGGTGGCGGCACTGCACGCCCGCACCTTCGCGGAGGCGGGCACCACCCACGTGACCGATGTGGGGTGCGGCCTGGGTGCCGACAGTCACGCCATCGCCGCCGCGGGAGCCACCGTCACCGCACTGGAGGTCGACCCCGCCACCGCGGCCGCGGCCCGCCACAACCTCTCCGAGGTGGGGGCCCGGGTGCTGCACGCGGAGGCCGATTCCTCCCTGCAGCCGCCCACGGGGGTCGCACCGGAGCAGTGGGGCCTGTGGTTCGACCCGGCACGCCGCACCGGGGTGTCCGACGTGCACGGTCGATCCCACCGCGTCAGCGGACCCGCCGCCCTGCAGCCAAGCTTCGACCTGGTCCAGGAGCTGGCGGGCCGGGCTGCGCTGACGGGGTGCAAGGTCGGCCCCGGGTGGCGCCACCGGGACGTGCCGGAGGGGGCGCACGCCCAGTGGGTCAGCCACGACGGCGACCTGGTGGAGGCGGTGCTCTGGATGCGGCCGGCCCTCGGCCGCACGGCAGCCGGCGCCCCGGAGGGGGACGGACCCGACCCGGTCACCGCCGCGAGCCGTCCCCGCCCCGGACTCCGCAGCGCCACCCGTCTGGCAGCCGACGGCACCGTGCTGGCCCACGTCGACTCCAGCACGCTGGTGACCGACCCCACCGGGGGTCCGACCCACCGCATCCTCACCAGCACGGACGAGCCGGCCGCGTACCTCTGGGAGCCGGACCCCGCGCTCTCGCAGGCCGGGCTGGCCGGGGTGCTGGCACAGGAGGCCCAGGGGTCGGCGGAGCTCGGCCCGGGGGTGGGGTGGCTGACCGGGCCCGACCCCGGCGACCCGACCTGGGTGCGCTCGCACCGCGTGGTCGACGTGCTGAGCCCCCGCCCCAAGGTGCTCAACGCCTGGGCCCGGGAGCGCGACGTGGGTGAGCTGGTGCTGCGCAAGCACGGCTCGTCCCTGGACCCGGCCCGGCTGCGTCGGCAGCTGCGCACCGGCGGCTCAGAGCGCGCCGTGCTGTTGCTCACACGGCTGGGTGACCGGCAGGTGGCCATCGAGCTGGGGCCCTAGACTCCGCCTCGGAGCACACCGGCGGCACGGGGGAACTCACAGCCGCAGCCGGCTCCGCCCGCACCGACTCGCAGGAGACCCCGTGACCGCACTGGCCCGTCTGAGCCTGAAGAACCGCGCGCTGGTGGCCCTGGCCACGGTGCTCACCCTCATCGTGGGCCTGTTCTCCACCACCTCCCTCAAGCAGGAGCTGCTCCCCTCGCTGGAGTTCCCGCTCGTCGTGGCGGTCACGCCCGTCGCGGGCGCTGACTCCGAGGTGGTCGAGTCGCAGGTGACCGAGCCCATGGAACGGGCGGCCGAGCAGCTCGATGGGGTGGAGTCCGTGGAGTCCACCAGCTCCAACGGGCTGTCGGTGGTGCAGGTGACGCTGGACTACGGCACCTCGCTCGACGACGCGAAGGCGGCGCTGCAGTCCGAGGTCACCGGGATGCAACTCCCCGAGGGCGCCGACCCCCAGGTGATCGTGGGGGCCTTCGACGCCTTCCCCATCATGCAGATCTCCGCCACCGGCGGAGAAGACACCGACGCCCTCGTGGAGCGGCTGGAGACCAGTGTCGTGCCGGCACTGGAGAAGGTCTCCGGGGTCCGCGAGGTGCAGATCACCGGTGTCAAGGACGAGCGGGTCGAGATCACCCTGGACCAGCAGGCTGCCGCGGCGGCCGGGGTGACCCCGCAGACCATTGCCACCGCGCTGCAGTCCAACGGGGTCGTGGTGCCCGGAGGCACCCTGACCGAGGGCGACCAGTCGCTCGCGGTCCAGGTGGGGGCGACCTTCTCCGGAATCGACGAGCTGCGGGCGCTGCCCCTGGCCGCACAGCCCGCCACCGGCGGCGAGGGTGGTCAGGACCCCACCGCAGGGCAGGGGGACGAGAGCGGCCAGCAGGGTCAGGGCGCACCGGAGGGTCAGACCCCGGCCGCCGGCCCGGGTGGCCCGGGTGGCCCGCAGGGCCAGGACCCCACCGCCGGCCAGAGCGCCCAGGCCCCCTCCGACATCCCCACCCTCGGCGACGTGGCGAAGGTCGAGCTGGCCGAGCCGCCCGCCACCGGTTTCACCCGCACCGACGGCGAGGCCGCCGTCACCCTGGGCGTCGTCAAGACGCCGGACGGCAACACGGTGGGCATCTCCCACGAGGTCACCGAGGAGCTCGAGGGCCTCGCCGGCGAGCTCGGCCAGGACGGCCGCCTCACGGTGGTCTTCGACCAGGCGCCCTTCGTGGAGCAGTCCATCCACGACCTGACGGTCGAGGGTCTGCTCGGGCTGGGCTTCGCCATCCTGGTGGTGCTGATCTTCCTGTTGTCCATCCGCCTCACGCTGGTGACGGCGGTGTCCATCCCGCTGTCGCTGCTGGTGGCCATGATCGGACTGCACGTGGCGGGCTACTCCCTCAACATCCTCACCCTGGGCGCCCTCACCATCGCGGTAGGGCGCGTGGTGGACGACTCGATCGTCGTCATCGAGAACATCAAGCGGCACGTGGACGGTGGTGAGGACAAGGCCCAGGCCATCCCGAGGGCCGTGGCCGAGGTCGCCGGCGCCGTGACCTCCTCCACCCTCGCCACCGCAGCAGTCTTCCTGCCGCTCGGCCTGGTGGGCGGCCAGGTGGGCGAGCTCTTCCGCCCCTTCGCGCTCACCGTCGTGGTGGCCCTGCTGGCCTCGCTGCTGGTGGCCCTCACGATCATCCCGGTGCTCGGGTACTGGTTCCTGGGCAGCCCGGCGCGGGGCGGCGTCTCCGAGGAGGAGCGCCAGAAGGCCCTGCACTCCGACGACCCGGACTGGCTCCAGCGCGGTTACCTGCCCGTGCTGCGGACCGTCATCCGGCGCCCGTTGCTCACCTGCCTGGCCGGACTGCTGGTGTTCGCCGGGACGCTGGGGATGGCCGGTTTCGTGAAGACGGACTTCCTCGGCTCGGCCGGTGACACCCAGGTGACCATCACCCAGGAGCTGCCCGCCGGCACCACCCTGGAGGCCACCGACCAGGCCGCCCAGCAGGTCGAGGAGGCGCTGTCCGGCATCGAGGGCGTCAAGACGGTCACCGCCACCGTCGGCGACTCCGGCGACGGCGCCTCCGCCCTCATGGGTGGTGGGGCGAGCTCCTCCCAGTTCTTCGTCGCCATGGACGAGGAGGCGGACTCCGATGAGGTGCGCACCCGCATCGAGGAGGCAGTCGCCGACGCCGAGGGCACCGTCCGTGTCTCGGGCGCCTCGGAGGGGCCGGCATCGGGTGAGACCGAGGTGGTCGTCCGCTCGTCCGACCAGGAGGCCCTGGAGACCGCGGCCCGCGACGTGGAGGAGGCAGTCGCCGGGGTCGAGGGCGCCGAGGAGGTCACCAACAACGTGGCCGACACCGTGCCCGCCGTCCGGGTGACCGTCGACCGCCAGGCGGCCCTGGCCGCCGGCCTGCCCGAGGCCCAGGTGGGCCAGCTGGTGGGCGGCGCGCTCAACGGCGCCCCGCTCGGTGAGGTGACCCTGCAGGACGAGGCCCGCCAGGTGGTCGTGCAGCAGGGTGAGAAGCCCGCCTCGGTGAAGGAGCTGCGCGCGCTGCCCGTCGGCGCCGGCCCGCAGGGCCCGGTCACCCTCGGCGACATCGCCGAGGTGGAGCAGGTGGACTCCCCGGTGAGCATCACCCGCACCGACTCGGAGCGCTCGGCCACCATCACCACCGTCAACGGCACGGACAACCTGGGCACTTTCACCCAGGAGCTCACCACCGCCATCGATGGGGTGGACGTGCCCGAGGGCGTGGAGGTCACCCTGGGTGGCGTGAGCGAGGAGCAGAACGAGGCCTTCGCCCAGCTGGGGCTGGCCATGCTCGCGGCCATCGGCATCGTGTACCTGATCATGGTGGCGGCCTTCCGCTCCATCGTGCAGCCGCTGATCCTGCTGGTCTCCATCCCGTTCGCCGCCACCGGCGCCATCGCCCTGCTGATCATCACGCAGATCCCGCTGGGTGTGGCCGGCATGATCGGTGGTCTGATGCTGGTGGGCATCGTGGTCACCAATGCGATCGTGCTGATCGACCTGGTGAACCAGTACCGCGAGCGGGGCATGTCCGTGGAGCGGGCTGTCGTCGAGGGTGGGCGCCACCGCCTGCGGCCGATCCTCATGACGGCGCTGGCCACCATCTGCGCCCTGCTGCCGATGGCGTTCGCCCTCACCGGGGGTGGCGCGTTCATCAGTCAGCCGCTGGCCATCGTGGTGATCGGTGGCCTGGTGAGCAGCACGCTGCTGACGCTGCTGCTGGTGCCGGCGCTGTACGTGCTGGTGGAGCGGATCGCCGCGCGGTTCACCCGTGGCGACGGCCGCCGCGCAAGGGCCGAGGAGTTCGACGGCGCGGACCCGGTGGAGCCGGCCGCTCAGCCGGCTCCGGCCACCACGCCCGGCACGGCCACCGGCCGCGGCGGGTCGACCGCCCTGGACGGCTGGCGCCCCGCCGGCGCCTGAGGTCACTCGCCGCCTGAGCTCAGTCGCAGGCGGAGCCGACCTGCCGGTCCCCCAACGGGACCGGCAGGGTCCCGGCGGGCGTGACCTCACCCACCAGGGCACCGGCCACCGCCCGCAGGTGGGCCGCGGTGTCACCGAAGGCCGCCAGCTCGACCGGCGCGTCCACCCCCTCGAGCCCGTAGGGGACGTCCAGCGAGAGCGCGACGTCGGCCGCGCGGGGAGCTCCCCCACCCTGGGGGCCCGATGAGGTGTCGCCCGGCATCTGCCCGTCCTCCACCTGGCCGGCCGCGTAGTCACCACCGTCGACGATGCGGAGCACCGTGTCCCCCTGCGCCGAGACGCTCAGGCCCGCGGCGTCCAGTGCCTCGCCGAGGGCGCCGCGCTGCTCCTCGGTACCGCCCACCACGCGGACCACGTCACCGGCGGAGAGGACGGCCGGGTCGCAGGTCTCGCCCAGGGAGGTCAGGGCCGCCGCGGCCAGGCGGTCGGCCAGAGCCCTTCCCGCGCCCGACGCGGGCACGCCACCATCGGACACGCCACCATCGGAGACAGCGCCCGGGGACTCAGCGCCCACCTGGAGGCTCGCGGCCACCACGTGACTGGCGGCGTCGCGCAGGCGCTCCTCGGGCAGGGCGCCCTCGGCCACGGCCTCCACCACGGCGGCGCGGGCCGCCTGCGGGTCCGGCGGCATGAGCAGCAGATCCGAGCCCGCCGCGAGCGCCGCGACGGACCGGTCGGTCCCGGTGGACTCCTCGGCAGCGTCCAGGGCACCCATGTTCAGCGCGTCGGTCACCACCAGGACGTCGGGCCCGGCCGCATCGCGCAGGAGACCCGTGGTGCGGGCGCTGAGCGTGGCCGGCAGGTCGTCCAGGGCCGTCACCGCGATGTGGCCGACCATCACCGGCACGTCGTGCTCGGCCAGTGCGGAGAAGGGCACCAGGTCGTGGGCGCCGAGCTCCTCCACGCTGGCATCGGTGGCCGGCAGGCCCTCGTGGCTGTCGGTGGTCAGGCCACCGTGGCCGGGGAAGTGCTTGGCCACGGGCACGATGCCGGCCTGTCGGTAGCCCTGCACCAGCGCGCCGGCCACCTGCGCGACCCGCTGCGGGTCCGAGCCCGGGGAGCGCACGCCGATGGTGGGGTCCTGCGGACCCACGGTGACGTCGGCGTCCGGGGCGAAGACCATGGTGAAGCCCAGTGCACGCAGCTGCTCCCCACTGTGACGAGCCACCTCGCGGGAGAGGTCGGCGTCGTCGGCGGCGCCGTGGGCCATGCCGGCGGGGAACTGGGTCACCGGCTCGCCCAGCCGCTGGACCGGCCCTCCCTCCTGGTCCACGCCGATCACGGCCGGCCAGTCCCGCCCGGACTCGGCCTGGGCCCGCTGCACGGCGGCGTTCACCTCGGCCAGCGCGGTGACGTCCTGCGGCACGTTGGCGGAGAACGCGATCACGCCCCCGAAGCCGTCGCGGACCAGCGCCTCGGCACCCCGCGGGCCGGTCCCCTCGTACCCGGCCACGATCACCTGCCCGGCCAGCTGCTCCACCGGCAGGTCGGCCACGAGCCCCTCGGCCCGGCGCACGGCCTCCTCCCAGGCCAGGGCCTCCCCGGCGCCCGGCGCGGAGCCCGACGACGAGGGCTCCCCCGACGGCGAGGGCTGGGAGGACGGGCTCGGCGCCTGCGAGGGCTCCCCCGACGGACTCGCGGACCCCGAGGGCCGGGAGGACGGGTGCGCGGGCCCCGAGGCGTCCGGGGCACTCGTCCCCGGCCCGGGCGCGGGCTCGTCGTCGCTGCAGCCCGCGAGCAGCCCCGCACCGAGCGCGGCCACCAGGGCGACGGTCCGCCGGCTCACACCTGCACCTCGGTGACGGGCTGCGACGAGCTCGCCGGCAGGTCCAGCCCGGACGGCGTCCGACCCCGCATGACCATCTGCGCGCCGAGAGCGGCCACCATGGCACCGTTGTCCGTGCAGAGTCCGGGGCGGGGCACGCGCAGGCGGATGCCCGCGGCCTCACACCGCTCGGCGGCCAGCGCGCGCAGGCGCGAGTTCGCGGCCACGCCGCCGCCCAGCATCAGGTCCTCCACGCCCTCGGCGCGGCAGGCGGCCACGGCCTTGCGGGTGAGCACGTCCACGACCGCCTCCTGGAAGCTGGCGGCGACGTCCGCCACCGGCACCGTCACCCCATCGCGCTCCTGGGTCTCCACCCAGCGCGCCACCGCGGTCTTCAGGCCACTGAAGGAGAAGTCGAACTCGTGGCGCTCCAGGTCTCGGCGGGAGGTCAGGCCGCGGGGGAAGTCGATGGCGATGCGGTTGCCCTCCCGCGCCGCACGGTCGATGTGGGGTCCCCCGGGGAAGGGCAGGCCGAGCACCCGGGCCACCTTGTCGAAGGCCTCGCCGGCTGCGTCGTCGATGGTCTGCCCCATCGGCCGCACGTCGTGGGTGATGTCCGGCACGAGCAGCAGCGAGGAGTGCCCCCCGGAGACCAGGAGCGACATCATCGGCTCGGGCAGCGGACCGTGCTCCACGACGTCCACGGCGACGTGTGCCGAGAGGTGGTTCACCCCGTAGATGGGCTTGCCCAGGCCCACCGCGAGCGCCTTGGCGCTGGCGGCGCCCACCAGCAGCGCGCCGGCCAGGCCGGGCCCGGCGGTGACGGCCACGGCGTCCACGTCGCGCAGCTGCACGCCCGCATCGCGGCAGGCCTGCTCGATGGTGGGGACCATCGCCTCGAGGTGGGCTCGGCTGGCCACCTCGGGGACGACACCCCCGAACGCGGCGTGCTCGTCCATGCTGCTGG
Source organism: Kytococcus sedentarius (assembly GCF_041937525.1). Lineage (GTDB taxonomy): Bacteria > Actinomycetota > Actinomycetes > Actinomycetales > Dermatophilaceae > Kytococcus > Kytococcus sedentarius_A. The sequence continues at coordinate 13,462 of NZ_CP169391.1, read as the reverse complement.
CCACGGCGTCGGCGAGCAGCGTGGTGCCGCGGACGATCCCCACGCCGGTCTCGTCGCAACTGGTCTCGATGCCCAGCACCAGCGGTTCGTCGGGACGGCTCATCGGGCGGACACCTCCGGGGTGGCGGGCGGGGACGGCGGGGCCGGTGCGTGGGAGGGTTCCGTACCACCCCGGGAGCGGTCGAGCAGCCGGCGCAGGATGAGGGCGTCCACCGGTCCGTGGGCGCCCCGGTAGTACCCGCGGCGCCGCGACAGGGACTCGAACCCGGTGTGCTCGTACAGCCGCAGCGCGGGTTCGTTGTCCGCCCGCACCTCCAGCAGCAGCGCCTCGGCGCCCCGGCGTGTCGCGCTGTGCACCAGGTGGTCCATGAGCCGGCGTCCCAGGCCCGTCCCGCGGGCTGCGGGGTGGACGGTGATGGTCATGACGTCGGCCACCTGGCCACCGTGGTCCACCCCGGCGTACCCGAGCACCTGCCGCTGACCGGGGACGTCCGCACCGGCGGCACCGGGGTCCACGGCCACCACGTACTCGCGGCGGCCGCTGGCCAGCTCTCCCCACCAGGCAGCCTCGGACCAGGCGTCGTGCGGGTGGGCGTCAGCCTCCAGCGCGGCCAGCTGGGGCAGGTCACGCCAGTGGGCGTCGGTGAGCAGCGCCGTCACAGGAGCACCCGCTTGCGCTGCCCGGGCACCTGGGAGTCGGGGCGGCGCAGGTAGAGCGGCTCGGTGGAGGTGAGCACCTCGGGGTGGTCGGCGGCCAGCCGGGCCAGCACACCCGCATCCACCTCGGTGGGGAGATCGGGGATGCCACCGGTGAGCGCATCGGGGTAGAGGGCCACCCCCGCGCCGAGGGCGGGCAGCTCGCGCACGTCGTCCGGCAGCTCGGCGGCCGGGCCCACCTGCGGCCCCTGGGAGCGGTGCACGTCGCGGGGGTAGACCGCCCAGTAGACCTCCTTGCGGCGGGCGTCGGTGGCCACCAGCAGGGGCTGGTCGGCGGCCACGACGCCCCTCTCGCGAGCGTCAGCGGCCAGCGCGTCCAGGCTGCACACGCCGTGCAGGGCCGCCCCGGAGGTGAGGGCCAGCACCCGGCCGGTGACGATGCCCACGCGCAGCCCGGTGAACGGCCCGGGGCCCACGCCCACGACGATGTCGGTGAGCTCATCGACCGTCACGCCGGCCCGTGCCAGGGCGCGGTGGGCGGCCGGGGCCAGGTGCTCCCCGGCGCCGCGGGCGTCCACCACGGTCTCCACGGCGAGCACCGTGCCGGGGGTTCCGGGGGCGCCGGAGTGCACCGCGGCGGTGACCGCGGCGGTGGAGGTGTCCAGGGCGAGCAGCATGGGGCTCAGGGTAGTTCGCGGCGCAACAGGTCCGACAGCTCGGACAGCCGATCCGCCGCCGGCTCCCACTCCCCCACCGCGGCCACCTCGATGTGGCGGGTGGCCTGGTCCGCCCCCTGCGCGTCGTGTCCGGTGGCCCGCCGCACGGTGACCTCGAGCCACCTGTCGGTGAGCTGCTCCACCAGTCCGGCCCCCCACTCGGCGACGAGCACCGCATCGGCCAGGTCGGTCTCCAGGTCGATGTCGTCCACCTCCGCGCGGCTGTCCAGGCGGTAGGCGTCCACGTGCACCAGGGCGGGGCCACCCCGCATCGAGGGGTGGACTCGGGAGATCACGAACGTGGGTGAGGTCACCTCACCGCGCACCCCCAGGCCCTCCCCGAGGCCGCGGGTGAGGGTGGTCTTGCCCGCTCCGAGCTCCCCCGTCAGCACCAGCACGTCCCCGGCGCGCACCCACTCCCCGAGCCGACGCCCCAGCTCGCCCGTGGCCGCGGCGGTGGCGGCCACCACCACCGTCACGGCAGCTCCTCGATGAGGTCGAGCACCGCGGCGGCGACCTCGTGGGGCCGCTCCACCATGGCCAGGTGGCCGGCGCGCTCGATCACCTGCAGCCGCGCCCCCCGGTGCAGGTCCGCGATCTCGACGGAGTGGCTGTGGGGTGTCATGCGGTCATCATCGCCGATGAGCACCAGCCCCGGACGGTCGAGGCCCGCCAGCACCTCCCGGGCGTCGTGGGCGAGGATGGAGGTGAGCAGCTGCGAGAGCACGCGGTAGGGCACCCGGTGGTGCATCGCAGCCACCTGGCGCACCACGGCCCGGGAGGGACGACCGGCGAAGTTGCTGCGCGCCAGGTGGGCGAGCTCCACCTCCAGCGCGGCCGCGCGGGGTCGGGGGCGCCGCTCGTCGTCACCGCGGGCCGCGCGCGACATCACCCGTGGCCCCAGCTTGCTCACCAGGGGGCCGACCAGCGCCGCGGAACGCAGCGGCATGCCGAAGGGCGAGGAGGTCATGCCCCCGGGAGAGGTGGCCAGCCACACCAGGGCGTCCACACGGTCCGCCAACCACGGGTGGCGCTCGAGCGCCTGCATGGTGACCATGCCCCCCATCGAGTGGCCGAGGAGCACCAGCCGGTGGTCGGCGGGCAGGCGCAGCTCGTGCACCACCTCGGCCAGGTCGTCGGCCAGGGTGGCGAGGTCCATCTCCTGGGCACCGGCGCGCGACCACCCGTGACCGGCGAGGTCCGGCCGGACCACGTGCACACCGGCCGCTGCGAGCTGCCGGGCGACCGGGCCGAAGATCCCCGAGGAGAGCACGTACCCGTGGGTCATGACCACGGTGGCCCGTGCCTCGGCGGGGCTCGGCCCCTGGAGCAGGGCGTGGAGCTCTCGGTCCTGGCGGGTGGTCCACAGGTGCTGCATCAGTTCTGGCCCACCACCTCACGGGGCACCCGGGGGCCCACGCGGGTCACGATCTCGTAGCTGATGGTGTCCATCGCCGCGGCCCAGTCCTGGGCCGTGGGCCCCCCGTCGGCGCCGTCCCCGAAGAGCACCACCTCGTCCCCGGCGGTCACGGGAGGCGTCTCCCCCGTGGCCGGGCCGAGGTCGACCACGAACTGGTCCATGCAGACCCGCCCCACGAAGGGTGCGTCCACGGGTCCCTCGCGGCCCGCCACGCGGACGCGCCCGCGGTCGGAGAGCCCACGGGGCACGCCGTCGCCGTACCCCAGGGGCACCACCCCGAGCCAGCGCTCGGTCCGCGTGACGTGGGTGTGCGAGTAGCTCACGCCCGTGCCGGGTGGCACCCAGCGCACCGCGGACACCGGGGCCACGAGCGTCATCGCGGGACGGACCCCCAGCTCCTGGCTGGTGCGCAGCTCCGGGATCGGGGAGAGACCGTAGGAGACCAGCCCCGGGCGGACCAGGTCGTAGGCGAGGTCGGGCCGGGTGACGGTGGCGGCGGAGTTGGACAGGTGGCGCCACCGCGGGTCCAGGCCGGCACGCACGGCGGTGGCCAGGCCCTGTTCGAAGGCGTCCCGCTGGTGGTCGGTGGCCGGGTGCGTGGGGTCGTCGGCGCAGGCCAGGTGGGAGAACACGCCCTCCACCACCAGCGAGCCCTCCCGCTCCGCGGCGCGGGCGAGGGTGAAGAGGTCCTGCCAGTCCCGGGGCGCGATGCCCCCGCGGCTCATCCCCGTGTCCAGCTCCACGTGCACCCGCACCGGGCGGCCGGCGCGCCGGCCGGCGGCCCGCACGGCCTCCAGTGCCCACGGCGCAGCGACACCGAGGGTGATGTCGTGCGCCACCGCATCGTCCAGATCGGCCCGGGGGGTCAGCAACCAGGCGAGGATCTCGGCCTCGATCCCCCCGCGGCGCAGGGCGACGGCCTCCGTGGGCTGGGCCACGCCCACGAGCGTGGCACCCCCGGCCAGCGTCGCGCGTGCGGCGGCCAAGGCCCCGTGCCCGTACCCACCGGCCTTCACCACCCCCATCACGGCGGCCCCGTCGGCCCACTGCACGCAGCGGCGGACGTTGTCCCGGATCGCCGCGGCGTCCACGATGGCGCGGTGTGCCGGCCCGGCGGAGTGTTCTCGACCCATCGGGCCATCCTGACACCCCCCTCATCACGTCCCCGGTGGGCACGCGGGCTCGCATACGATGGGGCCCCAACACACCATCTGGGGAGGTCCGGGCCGTTGCCGTTGTCACATCTGCGCGACTCCACGCTCACCGCGTGGAGGGACGGACGGGTCCGCTGGGGTGTCCTGGGAGCGCTCCTGATGGCTGTGGGGGCGCACACGCCGCTCTTCCTGCCGCGCATCAACCCGTTGCAGGACGTGCCGGGGCTGCGGTGGCTGCTCACCCCTGAGGGGACGGTGCTGGCCACCGTCCTGCTGCTGGCCGGCACGATCGCGCTGGTCACCGCGTGGCTGCGCATCCGCCCTCGCTCGGACCGCCCGACCCCGCCGATGCGGGCGACCATCCTGCTGTGGTCGGTCCCCCTGCTGCTGGCTCCGCCGCTGTACAGCCACGACGCGTACTCGTACGCCGCCGTGGGCTGGATGCACGAGAACAACCTGAACCCCTACGAGATGGGGCCGGGGGCCGTCAGTGGCTACTTCCGGCAGCAGGTCGACCCCTTCTGGCTGCTCACGCCCACCCCCTACGGCCCGCTCGCCCTGGAGATCCAGCGGTGGATCGTCGTGCTCGTGGGCGACCACCCCTATCTCGCCGCCGTCGCGATGCGACTGATGGCCATGGCCGGTGTGGTGATGATGCTCTGGGCCATCCCCCGCCTCGCCCGCTGGGTGGGGGTGCGCGGGGACCTGGCGCTGTGGTGGGGCGTGGCCAACCCGTTGACGATCATGCACTTCGTCGGGGGTGCCCACAACGATGCGCTCATGGTGGGCCTGCTCGCCGTCGCCCTCTGGGTCTGCACCCGGGGTGGCCCGTGGCAGTCCCTGGTGATCGGAGCGGTGCTCATCGCGGCGGCCGCAGCCGTGAAGCAGCCGGCCGCGGTCGCCCTGTTGGGGACCACTGCCCTGTGCACGGCCCGGCTGCACCCCGAGGTGCTGAGCACCCACCGCGCCAGTCTGCTGCCCACCAGCGGTGAGCCCTGGCTCTCGCAGGCCTGGCCGGACGTCAAGAAGCTCCTGCTGCCGAGCGTGGTGGCCGCGGTCGTGTTCTCTGCCAGCTTCGCCCTCATCACGTGGGCCACCGGTCTGGGCTACGGCTGGCTGCCGGCCCTGTCGGTGCCGGGCATGGCCGCCGGACTGTCCCCCATCAGCCTCGTCGGGGGGCTTCTCGCCTCTGCCCTGGCTGCGATCGGTCTCGGCGACGCGGCGCCGGTGGTCAAGGACGCCCTGAAGTACGCCGCGATGGCGGTGACGGCCGCCCTGGTGCTGCTGGCCTCCGTGCGGGTGCTGCGGATCGGTGGCATCGCCTTCACCGCGTGGACGCTGCTGATCGTGGCCCTGCTCGGGCAGACCGTGCACCCCTGGTACATCCTGTGGGGTCTGCCCCTGCTGCCCCTGGCAGGCATGCGTCCCGAGGTGGAGCGCTCAGCACTGTGGCTGACCTTCGCCGTGGTGGCCTACAGCCTGTTCGACACCGGCGCCCGATCCGGGCAGGTCGTCATCGGTCTGGCCTGCGTGGTCGTGCTCTTCTTCATCTTCCGCGACCGGCCCATCCCCGAAGGGGGAACGCCCTCGGGGCACCGACTGCACCTCCCGGAGGACGACGTCCGCCCCTGAGCCCGGTCCAGGCCAGGTGCCCCGTTCAGGCCAGGTGCAGCTCGGCCAGCGAGGCCACCACGTGCTCCGGCCGCTGGTGGGCCCGGCCGTCGGCCTGTGCCTGCTCCACGTCCTGCGCACCGTGCACACCGGTCGTCACCAGCACGCTGTGCAGACCCGCCCGATTCGCCCCGGCGATGTCGGTCTCCAGCCGGTCGCCGATGGCCACGGCCTCGGGGGCAGCACAGCCCAGACGTTCCAGCGCCATCTCGTAGACAGCGGCCTCCGGCTTGCAGGCCACGACGGGCTCCTGTCCCGTGGCGTGGGCGACCGCTGCCACGTACGCGCCGTTGCCCGGGGCCTGTCCCCACGCGGTCGGAAGGGTGAGGTCACGGTTGGTGGCCACCCACTCCGCGCCCGCGGTGACGGCCCGGGCGGCGTCGTGCAGACGTTGGTAGGTCATCGACGGGGCGTAGCCCTGGACGACCGCCGCGGCCTCAGTGGGGTCATCGGTGAGCACCATCCCCGCATCGCTGATGGCATGGGCCAGCGCCTGCGAACCGGCCACGAACACCGCGGACCCACTGGGCACCTGCTGGGCGACCACGTGCGCGCCGGCCATGGCACCGGTGAGAACCTGCTCCACCCGCACGCGCACGCCGTCGTCCACCAGCCGCGCGGCCAGCTCCTCCGGGGAACGCGAGGCGTTGTTGGTCACGAACACCACACCAACACCAGAGGACATCCATGCGTTGAGCGCGTCCACGGCCTCTGTGAAGACACGGTCCCCGGCGTGCACCACCCCGTCGACGTCGCAGACGACTCCGCGGATGCCGTGCAGCACGGTCCCGGACCCGTCGGTCACGCGTCGCGGCCGTCCGCCGCAGCGTCCGCAGCGCTCTCGGGCTCGGCACTCTCCGGCGCGTTGTCGTCCTGCACCGGCTGCCCGGGCGCCTCGGCCGGTGCCGCCACCGAGTCCGCGGGCGCGAAGTCCTCCAGGTCGTAGAAGACGCCATCCTCGGCCGGCGGGATCGGCGGCTCCCCGGTCTCTCCCACCGATGCGGCGCGGTCGTACCACTGCTGCGCCTCAGGGCGGTCCAGGGCGGACAGGGCCTCGGCGTAGGCGAACCACAGGCGGCCCGCTGCGGGGTCCTGCGGCGTGATCCGCTCGGCAGGGGTCGACAGCATCGCCGCCGCACGCTCGAGATCCCCCAGGTCACGGTGGGCGCCGGAGAGCACGATGGCCATCTCCACCAGGCTCTCCTTTCCGAGACGAGACGCCTCACGGGACTCCCCCAGCTCCAGTGCCTTCTCCGGGCGGCCCAGACCCCGCTGGCAGTCCGCGATCATCGGCAACAGATGCGAGGTGCCAGCGAGGCGGGCAGCGGTCCGCAGCTCACGCAGCGCGTCGCCCCACTCCTCCCGGGCGTAGTGAACCGTGCCGAGCGCCTCCCGGGCGGAGGCCACACGACCCGCGCGGCGGGACGCCGTCTCCGCGTGCGCCAGCGCTGCGTCCAGGTCCTCGTCCAGGAAGAGGTAGGCCGACTCGATGTGGGCGGCCACACCCTTCATGTTCTCCTTGGAGAGGGTCTTCAGCTCGTCCCAGACCACCTGACCCAGTCCCTGACCGGTGACTCCGTCCGGGATGGCCGGCTCGGGACGGCGCCCCTCCTTGGGAGCGAGAGCTCGCGCACCACCGGTGAAGGCCTCTGGGCGATCACCCTTCCCCCCACGCGGGCCACCGCCGCGGCCCCGACCACCGGAGCGGTCCTCGCGGGGGCGCCCTCCCCCCGCACGGTCATCACGGAAGCGGCCCCCACCCGAGCGCGGTCCTCCACGGCGGTCGTCGCCACCACGCCCCCTGCCGCGGTCTGACCGGTCACCCGATCCCCCTCCGTCACGACCACCGGATCCACCCGTGCGCTCGGCGCGACGCCCCCAGCCAGCAGATCCTCCGGACCCAGGCGCACCGTCACCCGACGGGCGCTGCGCTGCCGGGTCGCGGTCGTCGGACGGGGTGAAGCCGGGGTTCTCAGACGTCATGGCGCCAGTCTACGTGGGGTGCACAGTGGGCCCGGGCCACGCGAGGGCCTGCCTGCCGAGGACCCGCACGGGGTGTCTGCGACGTCGCTCGGGATTCTCTGGGTATGCGAAAGGGCCCGGTACCCCATCGGGGGTACCGGACCCTTTCCTTCGAAACCATCCACCCACAACATAGCGGGGGTGTTTCGGGACGTTGAGTTCGGCGGTGTCCTACTCTCCCACACCGTTCCCAGTGCAGTACCATCGGCGCTGAAGGGCTTAGCTTCCGGGTTCGGAATGTGACCGGGCGTTTCCCCTTCGCTATGACCACCGAAACACTGTCGTACTCACACACACGTGTGACGTCTGAACAGTGCTCCGTGAATGTGTCACGAAGACCAGTATTCAGTTCACAGTTCCGGGGTGTGTTTTCCGGGAACTGCACAGTGGACGCGTAGCATCTTTGTAGCAAGTTGTCGGCTTATTAGTACCGGTCAGCTCCACACATTACTGTGCTTCCACATCCGGCCTATCAACCCAGTAGTCTAGCTGGGAGCCTCCCACCCCACGAGGGGGTATGGAAACCTCATCTTGAAGCGTGCTTCCCGCTTAGATGCTTTCAGCGGTTATCACTTCCGAACGTAGCTAATCAGCGGTGCTCCTGGCGGAACAACTGGCACACCAGAGGTTCGTCCATCCCGGTCCTCTCGTACTAGGGACAGCTCTTCTCAAGTTTCCTGCGCGCGCAGCGGATAGGGACCGAACTGTCTCACGACGTTCTAAACCCAGCTCGCGTACCGCTTTAATGGGCGAACAGCCCAACCCTTGGGACCTACTCCAGCCCCAGGATGCGACGAGCCGACATCGAGGTGCCAAACCATGCCGTCGATATGAGCTCTTGGGCAGGATCAGCCTGTTATCCCCGGGGTACCTTTTATCCGTTGAGCGACGGCGATTCCACAATCCACCGTCGGGTCACTAGTTCCGACTTTCGTCCCTGCTCGACATGTCCGTCTCACAGTCAAGCTCCCTTGTGCACTTGCACTCAACACCTGATTACCAACCAGGCTGAGGGAACCTTTGAGCGCCTCCGTTACCCTTTGGGAGGCAACCGCCCCAGTTAAACTACCCACCAGGCACTGTCCCTGATCCGGATCACGGACCGAAGTTAGATATCCAGAGCGACCAGAGTGGTATTTCAACGATGACTCCACACACGCTGGCGCGTGTGCTTCACAGTCTCCCACCTATCCTACACAAGCCGCACCGAATACCAATACCAAGCTGTAGTAAAGGTCCCGGGGTCTTTCCGTCCTGCTGCGCGTAACGAGCATCTTTACTCGTAGTGCAATTTCGCCGAGTTCGTGGTTGAGACAGTGGAGAAGTCGTTACGCCATTCGTGCAGGTCGGAACTTACCCGACAAGGAATTTCGCTACCTTAGGATGGTTATAGTTACCACCGCCGTTTACTGGGGCTTAAGTTCAGAGCTGCACCCTTACGGGTTGACTCGTCCCCTTAACCTTCCAGCACCGGGCAGGCGTCAGTCCGTATACATCGTCTTGCGACTTCGCACGGACCTGTGTTTTTAGTAAACAGTCGCTTCTCCCTGGTCTCTGCGGCCATCACCGCTGCCACCAGCATGTGGTTTCACGGATCAGGCCCCCCTTCTCCCGAAGTTACGGGGGTATTTTGCCGAATTCCTTAACCACGATTCACTCGATCGCCTTGGTATTCTCTACCTAACCACCTGAGTCGGTTTGGGGTACGGGCGGCTAGAACCTCGCTAGAAGATTTTCTCGGCAACATAGGATCACTGACTTCCCGCATACGCGGTCACTATCAGGTCTCAGGCACATGACGTCCGGATTTGCCTAGACGTCGCCCTACACCCTTGGACGTGGACTACCATCGCCACGCTGCAGCTACCTTCTTGCGTCTCTCCATCGCTTGGCTACTACTGTTTCGGGTCCCGGGCTCACACCATCATCACGACACAAAGTGCCGATCAGCAGTGATCACACGGTTAGCATCCACAGCCTCGCCAGGGGCGGTTCTTCGCCGGTTCCGGAGTATCAACCGGATGTCCATCGACTACGCCTGTCGGCCTCGCCTTAGGTCCCGACTTACCCAGGGCAGATTAGCTTGACCCTGGAACCCTTGGTTATTCGGCGGACGGGTTTCTCACCCGTCTTTCGCTACTCATGCCTGCATTCTCACTCGTGCAGCATCCACGACTGGATCACTCCGCCGCTTCACTCGCTGCACGACGCTCCCCTACCCAACACCCATACGGGCATTGCCACAACTTCGGTGGTGTGCTTGAGCCCCGCTACATTGTCGGCGCGGAATCACTTGACCAGTGAGCTGTTACGCACTCTTTAAAGGGTGGCTGCTTCTAAGCCAACCTCCTGGTTGTCACAGCAACTCCACATCCTTTCCCACTTAGCACACGCTTAGGGACCTTAGTTGGTGATCTGGGCTGTTTCCCTCTCGACTACGAAGCTTATCCCCCGCAGTCTCACTGCCACGCTTCACTTACCAGCATTCGGAGTTTGGCTAACGTCAGTAACCCGGTGGGGCCCATCAGCTATCCAGTAGCTCTACCTCTGGCAAGAAACACGTGACGCTGCACCTAAATGCATTTCGGGGAGAACCAGCTATCACGGAGTTTGATTGGCCTTTCACCCCTACCCACAGCTCATCCCCTCAGTTTTCAACCTAAGTGGGTTCGGTCCTCCACGCCGTCTTACCGGCGCTTCAACCTGGCCATGGGTAGATCACTCCGCTTCGGGTCTAGACCCAGCGACTCAAACGCCCTGTTCGGACTCGCTTTCGCTACGGCTTCCCCACACGGGTTAACCTTGCCACTGAGCACTAACTCGCAGGCTCATTCTTCAAAAGGCACGCTGTCACCCTCACGGGCTCCAACGGATTGTAGGCACATGGTTTCAGGAACTATTTCACTCCCCTCCCGGGGTACTTTTCACCTTTCCCTCACGGTACTTGTCCGCTATCGGTCATCAGAGAATATTTAGGCTTACCGGGTGGTCCCGGCAGATTCACACGAGATTTCACGGGCCCCGTGCTACTCGGGAAAAGACACAGACAGTGCCAGCAGTTTCGTCTACGGGGGTCGCACCCTCTCTGCCCGGCCCTTCAAGACCGTTCGACTACCACCAACATTTCTTACTGTCCCCAGAGCTGGTAGACCCTGGAAATGTCCATCCCACAACCCCGCACACGCAACCCCTACCAGGTATCACACGTGCACGGTTTAGCCTCATCCGCTTTCGCTCGCCACTACTCACGGAATCACTGTTGTTTTCTCTTCCTGTGGGTACTGAGATGTTTCACTTCCCCACGTTCCCTCCCTCTACCCTATATATTCAGGTAGCGGTGACTGGACTTGCCTCCAGCCGGGTTGCCCCATTCGGAAATCCTCGGATCAACGTCTAGTTATCGACTACCCGAGGCTTATCGCAGATTCTCACGTCCTTCATCGGTTTCTGATGCCAAGGCATCCACCATGTGCCCTTAAAAACTTGACACAAAGATGCTCGCGTCCACTGTGAAGTTCTCAAAAAACAACCCCGCAACCCCACCAACACACACATGCGTGCACGCCAGCAGAATCAGAGGAACCCAACAACCAACCACAACCCACACCCACAACAGAGCGCAGACCATGCTTGGTCCCTGGGGACCCAACAGTGTGTCAACAACCACCACACACACCACCACGCTTTCCCAACACCCACACAGGGCGCCGTACTCACACAGCAGCACACACGATGGTCATGATCAATCGATGTTCCACCCAGAAGCACCCCCCGTGCCACATTCGGACACGAAAAGGGCCCCACCAGACACAAAGCCTGGCAGGCATGACACCCACACAACCACCATCCGGCAGCCATGCGAGCGTTGAAGCTCCTTAGAAAGGAGGTGATCCAGCCGCACCTTCCGGTACGGCTACCTTGTTACGACTTAGTCCCAATCACCGGTCCCACCTTAGACGGCTCCTCCCACAAGGGTTAGGCCACCGGCTTCGGGTGTTACCGACTTTCGTGACTTGACGGGCGGTGTGTACAAGGCCCGGGAACGTATTCACCGCAGCGTTGCTGATCTGCGATTACTAGCGACTCCGACTTCATGGGGTCGAGTTGCAGACCCCAATCCGAACTGAGACCGGTTTTTTGGGATTCGCTCCACCTCACGGTTTCGCAACCCTCTGTACCGGCCATTGTAGCATGCTTGAAGCCCAAGACATAAGGGGCATGATGATTTGACGTCATCCCCACCTTCCTCCGAGTTGACCCCGGCAGTCTCCTATGAGTCCCCACCATTACGTGCTGGCAACATAGAACGAGGGTTGCGCTCGTTGCGGGACTTAACCCAACATCTCACGACACGAGCTGACGACAACCATGCACCACCTGTGCACCAGCCCAAAGGGAAACCCCATCTCTGAGGCGATCCGGTGCATGTCAAGCCTTGGTAAGGTTCTTCGCGTTGCATCGAATTAATCAGCATGCTCCGCCGCTTGTGCGGGCCCCCGTCAATTCCTTTGAGTTTTAGCCTTGCGGCCGTACTCCCCAGGCGGGGCGCTTAATGCGTTAGCTGCGACACGGATCTCGTGGAATGAGACCCACGCCTAGCGCCCAACGTTTACGGCATGGACTACCAGGGTATCTAATCCTGTTCGCTCCCCATGCTTTCGCTTCTCAGCGTCAGTAATGGCCCAGAGACCTGCCTTCGCCATCGGTGTTCCTCCTGATATCTGCGCATTCCACCGCTACACCAGGAATTCCAGTCTCCCCTACCATACTCTAGTCTGCCCGTACCCACTGCACGTCCAGGGTTAAGCCCTAGATTTTCACAGCAGACGCGACAAACCGCCTACAAGCTCTTTACGCCCAATAATTCCGGACAACGCTCGCACCCTACGTATTACCGCGGCTGCTGGCACGTAGTTAGCCGGTGCTTCTTCTGCAGGTACCGTCACAAAAGCTTCTTCCCTGCTGAAAGAGGTTTACAACCCGAAGGCCGTCATCCCTCACGCGGCGTCGCTGCATCAGGCTTTCGCCCATTGTGCAATATTCCCCACTGCTGCCTCCCGTAGGAGTCTGGGCCGTGTCTCAGTCCCAGTGTGGCCGGTCGCCCTCTCAGGCCGGCTACCCGTCGTCGCCTTGGTAGGCCATTACCCCACCAACAAGCTGATAGGACGCGAGTCCATCCACCACCGATAAATCTTTCCACCAACACCCCATGCGAAGGTTGGTCGTATCCAGTATTAGACGCCGTTTCCAGCGCTTATCCCAGAGTGGAGGGCAGGTTACTCACGTGTTACTCACCCGTTCGCCACTGATCCACGAGTGCAAGCACTCGCTTCACCGTTCGACTTGCATGTGTTAAGCACGCCGCCAGCGTTCGTCCTGAGCCAGGATCAAACTCTCCGTAGAAAATATTGATACTGGCAGAGCAGAATGACTCGCTGGAGTCATCTTCTCGCCAAAGAAATCAACCAAACACACCCACAACCACACACCCCATCAAAGAGGCGAACAGTCATGGATGCGAAAGGGATACAACAAAATAATTTGGCATCGATTCATGACACACTGTTGAGTTCTCAAGGACCAAACACTCCCCAACACCCACCACACACTCACAACCGTGAGCCACCGTGCGATCTCGTTCAGGGGCGATCCACTACGTTACACCATCCAGCAGCCAGCCGCAAACCCGATCAACCAACCAGGCACGACCCACCACACACACGAAGCAACCAGTGGAGCCACCCAGACCAGACATTCACACCCGACACCATCTGGCCGAACCAGACTCTCTCGCGGGCCACCCGTCCGGGCAACGAGGAGGA